>DMFR01000185.1:5666-7512 GCA_003450125.1 Prolixibacteraceae bacterium
GCAGCAACAGCTGTGGTATCCTTGGCCGATTTCTCACCGGCTTTCTTCTGACCACCCTGACAAGAGGCCAGGCTAAAAGCGATAGAGCCAGCCAGTAAGAAAGAATAGATTTTTTTCATGGAAAATAATTTTAGTTGATTTAAAATTTGATACGGTTCTCAGTTGATGCCGACAAAGTTATAAAAACTTCAGGAAATAATTAAATAGCGAATTGATTGAGGTGAAAAAAACTGGACGGTCAGGTATCGTAATCTGTGAATGTTTAAAAAGCTTTTGCGGATTAAATATACTTTTTGGACAGGAGTAAAGGGACATTTTAAAATTGTTATTAAAAAAACCTATTTTCTCCTGCAGTAACCATCGTAAATTGAAAGAAAATGAATGGATTTTAGTAATTTCGGAAAAACTATTTTCAGCAATAGAAAATAGAATACTATCAAATGAATTTTATGAAACAGAAAAGAATTAAACGAATTGGCATTTTGACTGCCGGTGGCGATTGTCCCGGGTTGAATGCAGCCATCAGGGGAGTTGGGAAAACAGCCATCGTTCAATACGGCATGGAAGTGATCGGCTTTTCATCAGGCTATACCGGATTGATTCACAAGCAATATGTAGAGTTAAAGGAAAAAGATTTGTCGGGTATCTTAACTGTTGGGGGAACCATAATTGGTACTTCAAGAGAAAAACCCTTTAAAATCGTTACAGAAGATGACAACGATAAGCCTGATCTGATCAAACGGAATTACCATGAGCTAGGCTTGGATGGCCTGGTTTGTGTCGGGGGCAATGGCACGATGAAAACAGCCCACCTGTTGTCCAATATCGGGTTAAATATCATTGGGATGCCCAAAACCATTGATAATGATGTTTGGGGAACTGACCTGACTTTTGGCTTTGATTCTGCCGTTTTTATTGCCACAGAAGCCATCGACCGCCTGCACAGTACGGCCAACTCTCATGGACGGGTGATGATTATAGAAGTCATGGGGCACAATGCGGGCTGGATTGCTCTATACGCCGGGATGGCAGGAGGGGGAGATATTATCCTGATACCTGAAATTAAATATTCGATGAAAAAGGTATGTCAAACGATAGAAGAACGGTATAAAAATAATAAGCCCTATTCCATTGTGGTGGTTGCTGAAGGAATTGACCACCCCAAATCAATGTCGGCAGCAAGATTCTTATCTGAATCCATTCAGGAAAAAGTAGATGTGGAAGCCCGTGAAACGGTTTTGGGTTATACCCAGCGAGGAGGAAGTCCTACTCCGATGGATAGGATTCTGGCTACACGCTATGGTGCCTATGCTGCTCAGTGTATTGCAGAAGGAAATTTCGGAAAGATGGTTGCTTTGCGAAACAACGAGCTAACTACCGTACCACTAGAAGAAGTAGGGGGTAAGCTAAGATTGGTCTCGCCGGATAATCCACTCGTTTTAAAAGGCAGGATGATGGGCGTGTCTTTTGGAGATGAATAACGGAGAATGTAAAAAATAAAAGTTTGTTGGATATAAAAGTGCTCATTTCAGGGTAAGGTATCAGCCCTTACTTTCTTGTCTTTGGCAAAATGCTGAAACTGTCGTGTCTTAACTAATGTGACACATCAGGAAAGTGTAATATTGTCGTGTAACAGCCAATAGCTCAAATCGTGGCTCAGCAACCTGGATCGGATGATCTTTTCGATCGAAAGGAAGCAATTTGCTGTAAATTAATTCTATCCATTGCTTCACTTATCTTCCAATAACCTTCAAACGTTTTATCCCGAAAGGCATTTCATGTCTTTTTTTGTCATTTTAACTTTGACCGGAGAATAGATTTTTCGGATCAAGTGCAAAAGACGGTG
>DMFR01000271.1:0-3862 GCA_003450125.1 Prolixibacteraceae bacterium
CACCGTCTTTTGCACTTGATCCTCTTTTCTGCTCCATAAATCAACTCAGCCAATGTAATTTCAGAAATAGCAAATCTCTGGTATCCAATCCGCTCTATTTTATTCTTAAGCTCGAACTGGCCTTTAAAATAATGAATGCAAATATTGGTATCGAGTAAATAGTCCATTAGAATTCTTCTATTTCTTTTTTATTAACCCGATCAGAACGAATTTCCTGTATGATCTCGTCCGCACTTCTTTCATCCTCCCAAGCGCCAAAACAAGATGAAAAATCAAATTTATCCTTTGGCTTATCATCAATAGATGACGTAAGTTTGATGATCATATCCTTTTTTGTTTCATTATCCCAGTTTCTCATCAATCTGAAATAACTATTTACTATTCTCTTTTCCTTAACTATGCTCATATCTTATATTCTTTGAATCAAAAATACAAATTTTATTTGATGATCGTTTCTCTCCAAGAAGCTAATTTGTATTTTCAAAAAGTAACAATCCATATATTGCTTTCATTTTATCCTCATATTTAACACTTTACCAATAATTCTCTACTACACCCCATGCCCTTAGCTTCATGTTTCACGATAAATTTTATCTATGACTATCTTTTTAGTCAAATAATTGTCAAAATATTTGCATGACTATAATTATAGTCGTATATTTGTATCGAAGGATTGACAAATAGTACCCTACTGTAAAAATGAAGCGCCTGATGGGTCATCTCAAAAGGCAAAACATTTTTACTATTTGCATTAAACCATAAGTAATTATGGTATAATTTTTGAACTAAAAATGGTATTAAAACGATTGATATGCAACTCACTAAAGCTGAAGAACAGGTCATGCAACACTTATGGGAAATCGGAGAAGGACTGGTCAAAGACATCCGCGACCGTTTTGATGAACCCAAACCTGTACGCAATACTGTTTCAACGGTACTACGGATCCTGGAAAAGAAGGAATTCGTTGCTCACAAAACCTACGGAAACGTGCATGTATATTATCCTTTGGTCACAAAGGAAGACTATTCAAAAACACAGCTTTTCGGGCTTATGAAAAGCTATTTCAACAATTCATTTCCCGCGATGGCATCCTTCTTTGCCCGTGAAAAAGACCTGACTATTCAGGACCTGGAACAATTGATGGAAGAAACTAAAAAAGAATTGGGAAAGAAATAACATAACACCACAACGATGGAAGCACTTGCCTTATATCTGATCAAATCAACCGTTTGGTTGACAGGTTTCGCTTTGGTATATCTGCTTTTTCTTAGAAACGAACGTTTCTTTGTCCTAAACCGGATCTACCTGGTTTCAGGCATCATCGTTTCCATTGTTTTTCCCCTTTTGACATGGCACTATACGGTCATAATTCCTAATGCTCCCACTGTCGAGGTTTCTGACCTTCAGATGGTAGGAACAGTAGAACTACCCGAACCGTTTCCTACACAGGCTATCCTGTTGTATATTTACCTGGCAGGCGCACTTTACCTGCTCTATCGGGTAACCCGGCAAACAATGTCCGTTTTAAGGGTAATCCGGAAATCTGAAATCCTTCCCTACCGTTCGGCCAAATTGATCCGTACTACTGAATACCCCGCTTCGTTTTCATTCTTTTCGTTCGTATTTGTCAATCCTTCAACCTGCGACACTGAGACCAACGAGATCATGAACCACGAAATGGAACACATCAGGCAACAGCACTGGATTGATTTACTGCTGTTCGAATGTCTTTGCACCCTTCAATGGTATAACCCCATGAGCTGGCTCTATGGTCGTTTCATCAGGCAAAACCATGAATACCTGGCCGATGAACGTGCGCTGCAGCGCACTACTAATCCTGCCATTTATCGTGCAGCATTACTCAACCAGATGTTTGGAGGGCCTGTTATTACGCTGGCCAATTCATTTAACTATTCAATCAACAAAAAAAGATTCAACATGATGAAAAAGACCATATATTCACCCATCAGAAAATTCAAACTATTATTGATACTGCCGCTCATGGCAGGAGTTTTTTATGCCTTTGCAACACCCGAGTACAAATATGCACAGTCAGACGTAAATAGTGCTCAACAGACAGAGAAAATCATTACCGGTAAAGTGATGGATGAAAAAGGCAATCCATTAAAAGGTTCTGCTGTAGTAATCTCTGGAACAAACATTGGGACCATTACTGATGACTATGGAATCTTCAAACTTAAATTGACAGATAATTCGCCAATTGTCATTTCCCATGTTGGTTATGATTCACAAAAGCTGAACCCTGATACAGAAAAAGAAATGATCATTACCTTAAAACCTGTCAATACAGGATTAGACGAGGTTACTGTAACAGCTGCCTACCGGGGTAATTCGGATCAGGCAACCCTTGGTCCAACAATTAAAGTGCAGACCAACTCACCCTTGAATTTCGGCAATGCCGATGGGTCTTCCGCTCAGCCTTTGATTGTAATCGATGGCGTGATAACAGAAAATGCAAATATTAACAACATTCCACCTGAGACCATTGAATCTATCAATGTATTGAAGGATGAATCTGCGACAAAGCTTTATGGCGAAAAAGGTAAAAACGGAGTGATTCTCATTACCAAAAAGAAAGGGAGCCCTACCTCTCAGAATAACCTGATAGATGTGAATATTGTCCAAGATGCCAAGGCTCAAAAAGGCAGTGATGTTTACACCGTTGTAGAACAAATGCCCGAGTTTCCAGGAGGAGAAATGGCCTTACGCAAATTTCTTGCCTACAATATAAAATATCCAAGGATTGCTGCTGAGAATGGCATACAAGGCAAGGAATTTGTATCCTTTGTAATTACCAAAACAGGCAGTGTGGCAGATGCCATAATTGTAATGGGAGTTGATCCTTCGCTGGACCAGGAAGCCCTTCGGGTAATACAGTCCATGCCCAACTGGATACCGGGCAAACAAAATGGAGAAAATGTGGATGTTGTATATACGGTACCGATCAATTTTAAATTGGAGTCAAGTAAAATAAATACTGAAAAGCTACAGGATACAGGTACTCCATCTGATCAGCCATATTCCGTTGTTGAACAAATGCCTGAATTTCCTGGTGGTCCTGAAGCCTTGCGTACCTTTATTGCCAATACAGTAAGATATCCTGCTCTTGCCCATGAAAATGGCATTCAGGGAAAGGTTTACATCAATTTTGTTGTTACCAAAACCGGCAGTGTCACCAATGCCAAGGTGGTCAGGGGTGTTGATCCATTATTAGATCAGGAAGCCATCAGGGTGGTAGAATTATTGCCTGCCTGGATACCGGGAAAACAAAATGGGGAGAATGTAAATGTTAACTATACCATTCCCATTGATTTTAAAATGGAGCCCGGTAAAATAAATACTGAAAAACTAAAGGGTACTGATATTCCATCTGACCAACCGTATTCCGTCGTTGAACAAATGCCTGAGTTTCCCGGAGGAATTGAAGCTTTGAGAGCCTATGTATCTACTACAATGAAATACCCTGCCATTGCTTATGAAAATGGAATTCAAGGCCAGGTATATGTGAAGTTTGAGGTTGATAAAACCGGTAGGGTAACCAACGTAAAGATATCCCGTAGTGTAGATCCTGCATTGGATCAGGAAGCTATGCGCATTGTAAAGTCGATGCCTGCATGGACCCCGGGAAAACAAAACGGGGAGAATGTAGCAGTAGCTTATGAATTGCCTATCAATTTTAAACTACCAAGTGATTGGAAGATGAAGAAAGAAAAACTTGCGCTATCTTATCAGACTGGTATAAAGCCCGAAGATCAGGCAGCAGATAGTCATAAATTAATCAATAACGGATTTGCGGGAAATGCCAAAGTTAGATACTCACTTGAAAACTCTGATTACGAT
>DMFR01000271.1:3958-5724 GCA_003450125.1 Prolixibacteraceae bacterium
GAAAACTCTGATTACGATGGTGAAATTGAAGTAAGTATCTTTGACATGAATGGAAAGTTAGTAAGAAAAGAATTAAAGAACGGCCCCTCATTTGTATTGACATATAAAGGAATGAATGGTAATTTTATTATTTATACCAGAGTTGGTTCCATTCAATATACTGGCTATATGAGTGTTGCCACTACAACAGTGACATCCAAGTCTCCAGTAGAGAAAAAAGCTGAAATAAAGCCAACGGTCAATCAGGTAGCCCAAAATCATGAATTGATCATTGTTCCCAACCCAACAAGTAATACGGCAATGATTACCTTGAAAGGCTCAGAATCTATGGGCAAACTGGAAATAGGTGTTTATGATAGTAATGGAAAGCTGATCAGTAAAGAATCTAAAAATGGTCCATCCTTTTCCTTGTCAGTTGCAAAACTTGCATCAGGAACCTATTTGGTAGTCGCCAATGATGGGACGACACAATATCAGGGACATCTGATTGTAAATCATTGATAAGACTCATGAAAAATCTAAAACAAGCCAATGCTATGCTTAAATTTTCACTACTAATCATATTCGTATTTACTCTTTCTATCACTTTTGCACAGAAAGGAAAAGTAACCACCGCCTTGAATTACAAAGAAGAAGGTAAATTGGACAAAGCCATCACTGCAATTGAAGAAGCCATTGATGCCAGCAATTCAAAAACTGAAAGCTCAATCTCGTGGCCAAGAACATGGGAAGTACGGGGTGAAATTTACCAGGCAATCTTTCATTCTCAAGATGACAACTACCTGAAACTGCATGCTGATCCACTGACAGTTGCATATGAATCCTACCAAAAAGCAATAGAGCTGGATGTTAAAAATAAGTTCTCCAATAGTTTGAAAATCAATATGCAGCTATTGATACATGACCTTTCAAATCAGGCTGAAACAGCATTTAATGCGCCCAATTATGACAAGGCACTTGCTTCGTTTGAACAGATTATGTCCATCGAAAATAATTCTGTTTACAAGTCAGACGCTCCCAATGCAGTGGATACAACGATCATTTTCAATGCTGCCCTGACTGCCCACAATGCTTCCAACTATGACAGGGCCATTGAGTTATACAAAAAGACGGCATCCTTTCATTACAATGGTGCAAGGACTTATGACCTGCTAACTGCAAGTTACCTTAGCAAGCCAGATACCGCCGGGGCTATAATTAACATGCAGGAAGGCTTGAAACAATATCCGGGGAATGCTACAATTTTGATTCAACTCATCAATGTGTATCTCAAAAGGAATCAGGCGAAGGATGCCATGAAATATTTAGATATGGCCATTTCGCAAGATTCTACCAATGAATCATTCCATTTTGTTCGGGGTACCT
This sequence comes from Prolixibacteraceae bacterium, assembly GCA_003450125.1. Taxonomy (GTDB): domain Bacteria; phylum Bacteroidota; class Bacteroidia; order Bacteroidales; family Prolixibacteraceae; genus Aquipluma. The sequence continues at coordinate 5,324 of DMFR01000271.1, forward strand.
TATTCGAACGCTTACAAAATATGGATGCGGCGGTTAAATGTTACCAAAAAGCCATTAATCTGAAGCCGGACTATATGGAGGCCTACTTCAACTTGGGAATCGTTTACTACAATCGTGCGGTGAAACAGGTGGATGTGGCCAATGCGGTTCCTAGCAATGAACTGCAGAAATACGAGGCTGAAAAAAATAAAGCCAACATGGAATTCAAAACGGCATTGCCCTATTTGGAAAAAGCTCATGCGTTAAACGGTAGCGACAAAATGACCCTTGAATCATTAAAGAATGTGTATTACCGTTTGCAGATGCTCGACCAACATGCAGAGATCGTTGAGCAGATGAAAAAATTATAAACTTTTCATTTCCTACAAATCCTACAAATCCTACGTCCTATTTCGTAAAAA
>DMFR01000271.1:5814-7247 GCA_003450125.1 Prolixibacteraceae bacterium
TTTACGAAATAGGACGTAGGATTTGTAGGATTTGTAGGATTTGTAGGAAATGAAATGGAAGAAAGTCACTGTCTTGTCCTGAAATAGGTTTACAGGAAAAGTAAATTAAAATCAGAACGATTTCAAAGACAATTTATTTCCGCACGTTCCGCATGTTCCGCACGTTCCGCATGGTTGCATATTTTGCACACATACTCTTTTTTAAGGGCGTGCGGGACGTGCGGAACATGCGGAACGGCGGAAACTTAAAAAACCGCTTTCAACGATTCAGCAAAGACTAGATTTCCCCATTTCAGAAGGTTTTATGCAGTTTATCCTACCAGAAGTGCAACTTGTCGGTTTATTATCTTAAATTGTGTCCCAAAAGGTTTACTTTGCTCAAACCTTTAAACAATCGACTATGAAACGAATTATTTTACTGCTGCTGGTATTGATCTGCTTCCGGAATTCCCATGCAGAAGAATTGAATGCTGAACAACAACAATTGGCCTGGAAGTTTATTCAGGAGAATTTGTTGGATAAACATTTCCTTCCCAATACCTTTAAACAGGATATCATCATTAATTTGAAAGGAGAAATCACTTCTGAGGATTCAATGGTTGTTAAAGACCTCATTAAAAGTTTTCAAATTGCCATTCCTCATTTGAAGTTTGAATTATCTGACAAACCGGGGAATTTGACATTGGGATTGAATGATGTGGAATACTTCAGGGTGAGAACTGATTTTTCTACGATTCATATCATTTCTTCCCAGGAAATGCATTTCCCGTCTAATATGATACAATCACAACGAAAAAAATTCATTTACTATCATTTATTCAGGGGACTTATATTTAATAATAAGCCAGTACAGGAATTACCTGGAATGAATGGGTGTGTTTTTGCAGAAAATGATTTTAAGTCAATTACTTTCTCCCCTTTCGATCTGTTTATCCTTGAAAAACTTTATGCGCCTGATTTTCATGAACAATTTAAGAATCAATTCATCCGAAAATTCTCATACCGCATGTACCTGGTTCAAATGTACCCCCGTGTATTAAACTTTATCTTTTTTCTCTTAGGATTGATCATCCCGGCAATTTTATTGACAAGGTTGGTCATCAAAGGAAGTTTTAAAGCCCACAACTGGAGTTGGAAGGAATTCAATAAACAGGGATCGTACCTGGTTGCAATCGGCAGTATATTTTTTATATGTTTCAGTTTATCGGAATTAAAATTCAATTTTTATGATCTTCTCATTGCAATTCTAAGTGCTTTTATCTCCATAAATGTGATTTATTTTCTCGAGATGTTGATTCTTAAAAATCGAAATTTAGGAGGAGCAAAAATATTAACAATCTATTTTACAACTTTATTAGGCATGATGTTGTTTACAATTAGGCCTAAAGTTAGCTATTCCCCAATGGCTGAAATAAATCAAAGAACACTGAATG
>DMFR01000271.1:7258-10004 GCA_003450125.1 Prolixibacteraceae bacterium
CTTTTTTCTTATAAATATTCTAATTGTTCCTATTGCCCGGAGTCTTTACATTTTCTTAAACGACCGTTATAAAAGCATTATCAATCAAAAAGATGTAGAATTGGCTCAAATGAGCGAACTTCAAAAGCAAGCAGAGCTCCAATCCCTTCGTGCCAAGATCAATCCGCACTTTTTATACAATGCCCTGAATTCAATTGCCAGTCTGGCCACAACTGATGCGCATAAAACGGAGCAAATGGCCCTGGCGCTTTCCGACTTTTTTAAGTATTCCATTAACCGGGAACAGAAGCAGTTCAACACCCTTTCGGAAGAACTGAATGCCATCCGCACTTACCTTGAAATCGAGAAAGTACGCTTTGGCGAACGCCTCCATTTTGAGATCGACTGTCCAACTGAACTGTTAGACATCCAAATTCCCCAGCTTTTGATTCAACCATTGGTGGAGAATGCTATCAAGCATGGATTGTCTCAGATCACTGAAAACGGACAACTACGAATCGTGGTTAGTAAAATTGAAAATGAACTCAAAATACGAGTGTATGACAATGGCCCTGCTTTTCCTGATGGACCACTAACCGGCTTTGGCATCCAAAATACACAGGAAAGGATTGCACTGCTTTATGGAACAAAGGCTACCATTGACTGGCAGAATGGAGAAGATAAGTATATCGAAATCAGTTTGCCAATTGTCATTTAACTTAGAATAAATTCCATGATAAATGATCATTGTACAAATCTAATTGATTATAATTGCATATTATTTTAAGAAACTGAACTTAAAGCTCGACCTTTAAACTCCTTCCAATGAAACCTACCCTGCTACTCATTCTATTTTCGTTTTTTGCAGCTTTAACTTATTCTCAAACCATTGTGGAGAATCCAAAGATTGGGATGAGCAGTGGATCCTTTCTTAAGATCAAAAAAATTGAATTAAGAGATACGGTTACGGTGTTGTGGTTTCATACCAATTATCAACCAGGCGTTTGGATCAGAGTTCCGAAAGAAACTTATATTCAGCCATTTGGGAGCAAAGAGAAGTTGTTTATAGTTGCTACCAAGGGAATTCCGTTGAATGAAGAATATACAGTGCCTGCTTCCGGTGAAGTTGAATACTGTCTGTTTTTCCCGAAGATGGATGCTGCAGTCTCCAGATTCGATTACGGTGAAGGAAATACTGATCCTGGCTCCTGGTTTATCTATGACATTCAACTTAAACCTGAACTGTTTAAACCCCTGGTGCCGGAAAAGATCGTCGGTAACTGGTTTCGCAGCGACAATGCACAATGGGAGATCAGCCTGTTTGATTCGGTAGCTGTTTACAAAAGTCAGGTATGGAAGTATGGAAAATATGCTGAAAAAGATGGTGAAGGAATGATCAACTTGAAAAAAGGATCAAAAGTCCTCACTATTTACACCAAATCGATCAATGACAGCACCTGCCTGTTTGGAGAAAAACGGTCCAAAATGAAAACATACGCTCATCACGTGGATGAATCACAAATTCCTGCCGACAAGGAACCCTATCAATTACCCGTATTTAAAATGGATACAGTTACCTATTCCGGTTACATCAAAGGGTTCAGCCCGAGGTTTCCACAACGCACGGGAATGGTGTATGTAAACGATGTGTTGACTGGCGAACAGGCTTCTTATCCCCTGTCAATAGCCGATAATGGCTCCTTTACAGTTAAATTTGTGCATACAAATCCGCAGGGTGTCTTTGTCCAGCTTCCCAATTCATTTCAAACCGTATTTGTAGAACCCGGAAAAACTACTTTTCAGCTGTTTGATAATGGGAACCAGACAAATCCTGTTCTGTATATGGGCGACTGTGCCAGGACGAATTCTGACCTGTTGAAGCTGAAGAATATCAATAGCTTCGATCATAACCAGATGGTCGAAAAAGTACTTGATTTTTCCCCGGTACAATACAAAGACTTTTGCAAAGACTTACAACAAAAAGATTTGGAAGCAGTTGCATCCTTCGTTCAAACTCATACTCTCAGTGCCAAAGCCGAACAGGTTAAAAAATTGGAAATCGAATACCGCTATGCCAGTTCTATTTTTGAATATGGATGGAATGTAGAATCCGCCTGGCGAAAAAAGAACAATATCCCGAATACACAACGCGAAATACCCTATAAATCTGCAAAACCCGATAGCAGCTATTTCAGCTTTCTAACCAATGAGTTGGTCAATAATCCGCTGGGGGTCTTATCCTCTGATTATTCGACCTTCATTAACAGGCTGATGTATCTTGAAATATTGAAAAGCAATGCCAGATCCTCCTTCTCTTTACCTGAAATTGCAGCAGAAATGGAAAAGGCCGGATATCAGTTAACTCCGGTACAAGAAGAATTGTCTATTCAAATGAAAGGCATTATCACACCCGAATTAATAAAGGTGGACGAGGAATTTGAGCATAAATATGGGCCCCAATTCAAGGATTTTCATCAAAAATATGATGATCGCCTAAAAGGTCTTTACAGTGCAAAAAAGGGATCAATCGTAACGGTTGAAATGATAAAAGAATTCCTGATTGCTCAGCAAATTGAATTAACAGCAGATGAAACAGCAATGCTTTTGGCCCAGAAGGAGTTTAACGAAAATCCACTGGTTCAAAAAAGAAGCATGTTCTATGCTCAGTTTAATCAGGGAATCAGCCAGTTTTTTAAAGATAACCGACCATTTATCAATGAATTATTTAAGAAAAGAAGTAGCTCCAACAGGAAAGAAAACATTCAAC
>DMFR01000271.1:10067-10884 GCA_003450125.1 Prolixibacteraceae bacterium
GAGTTAAGCCGGGTTTTGCTACAGATATTATGACTTCACAGGATATTTGCCAGACAATTGTGGCAGAGAAAACCCCTTGTACGGATGAAAAGCTGAAGGAATCACAGAAAGAAATTACCACTCCTTTTATTGCAAGCTATATGGAGTTGAAAAATAAAGAAGCAAAAGCCAAAATAGAAGCCAATAAAAAGCAAAGAGTTGCTATAGTGAATGAAGTTCCTAAATACACGAGCGACAATGTATTTGAAGCCATCATGGAAAAATATAAAGGCAAAGTGGTATATGTCGATTTCTGGGCCACCTGTTGTGCACCTTGCCGTTCGGGCATTGAACAAATAAAACCGTTGAAGGATGAAATGGCCAATGAAAATGTGGCATTTGTTTATATCACAGACCAATCCTCTCCCAAAACAACTTATGATAATATGATTCCAAACATCAAGGGCGAACATTACCGCCTTTCAAATGATGAATGGCATGTACTTTCATCTATGTTTAAGATCACAGGAATCCCTCATTGTGTGTTGGTTGGCAAAGATGGGAAGGTCATCAATCCTGAATTGGGACATCTGGGAAATAGTGCATTGAAAACAATGCTGATGAAATATATTGTAGAATAATCATGAACACCTCAAGCTCCAAATACCGCACCCTAATAGCCGATGATGAGCAACCTGCCCGTGACCGGCTGAAGATGCTTCTGTCTGTACATTTAGATAAAATCGAACTCATTGGTGAAGCGCAGAATGGTCTGGAGTGCTGTGAAATGATCGACCGCATGAAACCTGACTTGGTATTCCTGGACATCCAGATGCCC
>DMFR01000271.1:11020-11504 GCA_003450125.1 Prolixibacteraceae bacterium
TATTCCTGGACATCCAGATGCCCGGGCTAAATGGCTTCGAGGTATTGCAACAAACCTCGCATTCGCCTGTCGTGGTCTTTTGCACTGCCTACGATGAGTTTGCCCTACAAGCCTTCGAGACCAACAGCATCGACTATATCGTGAAACCTGTAAAGGCTGAACGTATCCAAAAGTCGATTGATAAGCTCGATACCCTGAAGCGCAATTCAGACAAACAGGAATTGCTTCGCATCATCGAAAGTTACATTAGTCAGACCCCGAAAAAAGAGATCACCAGCATTCCGGTCAAATTGGGCGACCGGATGCTCTTTGTACGGATTGAGGATGTCTCTTACTTCTCAGCGGAAGAAAAGTATGTCAACATATTTACCAAAGATGGCAAGACTTATCTCTGTGATTTTCCTTTGAAGAGTTTGGAAGAAAAGCTGGGCGAATCGTTCCTCCGCATTCACCGGTCCCTGTTGGTGAATGTCAGCCGCATCCG
>DMFR01000180.1:0-1570 GCA_003450125.1 Prolixibacteraceae bacterium
AAGGAACACTGATCAGACTGATGGTACAGATTTACACTGATATCTTTTAAATTCGTGTAATTCGTATCAATTCGTGTAATTCGTATTTTAATCCAGAAACTGTAAGCAAACGGGCGAAGGGTTTTGAACTTTTATCCCTTTATAGGTAAGCTTTCCCGAGGGTTCATCAATTTTAAAAACAGTGATATCATTGCTTTTTTCATTGGCTACCAGCACAAAACGTCCTGTAGGATCGAGGGTAAAATTACGGGGCCAATTTCCTTCCACCGAAATCGTTTGAATCATTTCAAGTTTTCCACTGATGATATTGCGGGAAAAAACCGCAATGCTGTTATGTCCCCTGTTTGATGCATACACAAAACGGCCATTGTCTGACAGGTGAATGTCCGCACACCAGTTTTCCCCCGTAAAGGCTTTCGGAAGCGTTTTAATGGTTTGGATTTCTTTCCAGATGCCCCCGTATTTGATCAGAACGGCAATGGTAGAACTTAGCTCATTGATGACATAGATGAAATTGCCATCGGCTGAAAATTCAAAATGGCGTGGCCCCGATCCTTTGACCATGTTAATGGGAGGTTGAGGGTCGGGCAAAAGAGGCTTATCTCCGGTGCTCACCTGGTAAATCTTCAGTTCATCAATCCCCAAATCGGCTACATACAAAAGTTTTCCTTTGGCGTCAAAGTGGGAAGAGTGCGCATGAGGTTCAGTCTGCCGTCCTGGGAAAGGGCCACTCCCAACATGTTGAACTTTCTGGACCAGTTCAGACAAACTGCCATCGGGAAGAACATTAAAAAGTGAAATACTTCCACCGCTGTAATTGGAGGCTACCAGCTTTTTTCCATCGGGAGAAAGACAGACATGACAAGGGTTTGTCCCAAAGGTCAGCACCTGGTTGAGCAGCGAAAGCTGTCCGTTTTTTTCAATCCTGAAAGCAGAAACCCCTCCGCTTCGGTTCCCTTGAAGACTATCGAGTTCATTGGCCGCGTACAAGAATTTCTTATTGGCAGAAATGGTCAGAAAGGAAGGGTTGTTGCTCACCGCGGGTATTTTCAGGTTCTCCAACTTTCCGGAATGGTCGTTGAACGAATAAACGAAAATCCCATCTCCCATGCCTTTTGTATAGGTACCGACATAAAGCAGATGTTTTTTTGCCAATACGGGCATGGTCGAAAGCAGCAGAGCAAATAAAAACAGGAGGGTGAATTTCATTTTTAGAGAATTTTTATGTAACTTAATAACTTATTTACAAATGAATTGTTGATTGCATAATAAATCCAAAATTAAGAATAAATTATCATGAAACTAAAAAACTATTTAATGTTCATTCTGCTGGGGGCAGGCCTTTCGTCCTCCGCCCAAACACTGACCAAGATATGGTCAACCACTGCTGGGATAAAAACTCCTGAATCGGCTTTGTTTGATGCAAAGTCGAATAAGATTTATGTCTCCAATATTGACGGCGACCCCTCAAAAAAGGATGGGAATGGATTCATTTCAATTCTGAATGCGGATGGCAAAATGGAACAGCTAAAATGGGCAACCGGGCTAAACGCCCCGAAAGGTTCAGCGA
>DMFR01000180.1:1642-4619 GCA_003450125.1 Prolixibacteraceae bacterium
ATATACAACGGGAACCTCTATGTCGCCGATATTGATGAGTTGGTGATCATCAATCTCAAGGATGGGAAAATCAACCACAAGGTGAAGGTGGAGAATGCCCAATTTCTCAATGACGTGACCGCTGGTGAAGATGGAACCATTTTCGTTTCTGATACAAAGACCAATAAGATTCATGCCTTCGTCAACGGCAAAATGGAGACCTGGTCAGAAGACAAGCAGATCAAAAGCCCCAATGGACTATGGGCAGAGAAGGGAAAATTGTACATTGGAACGGATCAAATTCTTGAGGCGGACCTCAAAACAAAAGCCATCAAAGTGCTGGTTGACAAATGCGGGGGAATTGACGGATTGCAGAAACTTGAAAATGGTCAATTTCTCTATTCAAACTGGGAAGGCCGCATTTTTATTACCAAAGGAACAGAATCCATCAAATTACTAGATACCGTGGCAGACAAAAAGAATACGGCCGATGTTTCCTTTGTGCCGGGCAAGAACCTGGTGCTGGTACCAACCTTTATGGCCAACAGCGTGGATGCCTATCAGTTTAAACCGGAATGACAATTGAAAACAGATCATTTGAGAGAAAATGCTTTCGTCAATGGCAAAAAGACCTGAAGAGAAAATGATTCAATCGACCAAAGGTTGAATCCTTTTCAATGTCATCAGCTCAAAAGAGTTCCATTTTCAGCAATTGATATTCCTGTTCAAAATTGGGCGTAAAAACTTCCAAGCCAATGCTCGATTCAATCTGTTTAGGGGTCCAGAAACGGCCTTCAACGACTTCTTCCGAATGCAGATGAATCGACTTAAAATCATTGGTGACAAATACATAAACGAGTTCTGATTCGATTTTACTGTCCCAGCGATAAGTTTTTACCAGTTTAGCGGAGAATTGGGTCAACCCGATTTCTTCCCATGCTTCTCTTTTTAAAGCAGTTTCAAGTGTTTCGCCCACTGAAATATGGCCGCCAACAGCAGTATCCCATTTACCGGGCTGTACCAGCTTATTCAAGGGCCGCTTCTGCAAATAGATATGCTTCTGCTGGTTAAAAACATGAAGATGCACAACAGGATGCAGCAATTTATCCCCCCTGTGACAAACAGAGCGGGGAGCCTGACCAATGATTTCGCCCTGTTCATTGACCAATGGAAGCCATTCTTCCTCGATAGGTACGACCTGATGGCGTGATTTGAGTTTCTGCCTGATGAATTCGTAAGCAAAGACAACAGCAAACAGGATGTAAAACAATCCTCCGCTGATAAAGGCCCAGGCTTCGTTGGAAAGGTAAAAAGCGGAATAAAAAACTAGAATAGTATGGAACAGGAATACAACAAACATCAGTTGCATGGTCTTTCTTAACTGCGCCGTTTGCTGTTCATTCATTTCCATATCCTTCATATAACGTTGGGTCATAATGCCCACGATATTGAGCCTTGAGAAGGCGGAAACGGCCAGAACACCACATAAAATCAATTCAACCAGTCCTGGTTTCAATTTAAAAAAGATGTCATTGTTGAGCCAGAAGGAAACAGACCCCAACACCAACAGCAAACCGGTATCCAGCAATACAAAACGGTCATAGCGCTTCTCCTGTATCCATATCCAGACCATTTCGCCCACACCGATTACAAGGGCGGCAACCAGCCCGGCACGGGTTCCCCAGATTTCATCAATGGCAATGAAAACGAACAGGGGGATAAACCCTGGCAAAAGCTTTTTAAACAATTCTGTTTTACTCATGTGCTAAAAAAAATCCCGCGAAAAGCCAAAAGGTCAACGCGGGAATATCCTGATCAAAATGACTTAACTTTAATATGTGCCAGAAGGATAACCCTTTTTGGCATAAACATAGACCAAAAGAGTAGTAAAACGTGGTATATTAAGGCTTAACGAATAATCAACCGCCTTAAAAGCCAACTCCGATGGAATAACCATAAAGGCCCTGTCACCAATATGCATTTTCTTTAATCCCAGGTGCATCCCGGCAATTTGCTGGACATAACTTTGGTTTATAACAGTATTACTTACATCTACATAAAATGGATCTTCAGAAAAAGTATACCCGTTTTTATCTTCTGTAGAAAAAACCTTGACGCTATCAATCCGGAATATGTTATATTGAAGCATCACCTTAAATCCGGGTCTAATCAGGGTCGTATCATTACTCCGCTCTGTGGATTTGAAGTAAATGCCTGAAACATCCTTATAGGCAGCAAGGTCATGATCTTTTACATACTTATCAAGTGCCTGGACTTCATCGTCGCGCATTGCTGCCAGCGAATCTTTTTTACAGGAGGTATAAATTCCTGAAAGTGATAGGGCAAAGACCAGAATATACAATATCTGTTTCATAAAATTCTTTTTTTTTGTAAAAGTACAAATTTTGAGCCAACTTCTATTTAATGTCCACTACTTCGATAACAAAAAGCAAGGGCGTGTTGGGCGGAATAGAGTTATTGCCTGTTGATCCGTATGCTTTGGCCGATGGAATCAGGAAGGTGGCGCGACTGCCCTTGTTTAATACTTCGATCCCTTCTTCCCAACCTTGGATCAAAGAATCGTATTTGTGCTTATAGGTCATCGAGGAAGAAGAATCAAAAACGATTCCATCAATATATGAACCGACATATTTCACGGTGACCGTATTTCCTGCTTTAACTGTCGGACCGGTGCCAATAGCGGTGGTATCAGCAATGTAATAAATACCTGTTGCAGTAGAATCGAGGGGCAACTTTGCCGATTTCACCCCAGCCAGCCATTCTTTTATCAAAGAAGCTTCTCTCTCCGGAGTATAGGAAGCATAGGGATCCTTATCCTTTTTACAGGATGCCAGCAGCACAACAAATAAGAGGAAGGCACTAAGCTTCAAAATACTGTTCAATTTTTTCATTTTTGTTTATTTACTGATTGTTTAATTCTTTCTTCAAATTCGGGCAGCACTTGCTCAAACTGAGCAATTGTATCCTGTATAGATGC
>DMFR01000180.1:4679-6416 GCA_003450125.1 Prolixibacteraceae bacterium
ATTGTATCCTGTATAGATGCATACAACTCCCCTCCGGCTGCGTTGCGATGACCGCCTCCATTAAAATATTTTTCAGAAACCTCATTGACAGCAAATTCGCCTTTCGAGCGGAAGGATACCTTGGTGTACTTGTCTTTTTCGGTAAAAAGTGCACTGAAGACCACCCCCTTGATGGACAACGGCATGTTCACAAATCCTTCATTATCCCCGGTTACAAAATTAAAAGCCTTCTGGTCTTCAAGGGTAATGTACATCGAGGCGGCATGGTATTCCGGGTATACAGTCATCCGGTTACTGAGACAAAACCCGAGCAGGCGCATCCGGTCGGCTGAATAATTGTCATACACCTTGGAATGAATGTCCAGTTGGTCAATTCCCAGGCGGGTGAGCTGGGCAACAGTCTCAAAGGTGCGGGGGTCGGATACATTGAAATCGAACGATCCGGTATCGGTCATGATCCCGGTAAAAAAGGAAGTGGCAGCATTGCGGTCCACAAAGGAGGCAAGATCAATTGATTGCAAGATGGAGAATATCAGTTCAGCAGTCGAACTGCAGGAAACATCAGAAATGACCAGGTCGGTAAAATTGCCCGGATAGGGATGATGATCAATCAATACCTTTTTCCCCTTATAGTTTTCAACCAGCCCTTTCATGTCACCCAGCCTCGAAAGCTGATTAAAATCCATGCAGATCAGCAAATCGGATTCATCCAGGGCACGTGCTGCCTGTTTGGGATGATGGCTGAAGATAATCACCTGGTCATGGCCATCCATCCAATGATAAAACTCCGGATATTTGGTAGGACTAACAACTTTCACTTTCAGGCCGTAATTGAGCAAAACACGCCACAATCCAAGCACTGAGCCCATTGCATCGCCGTCAGGATGCATGTGGGGAATCAATACGATGGATTTACCACTTGATTTTATCAGTTGCTCCAATTGATTAATTAATTCTATATCAATTCTTTTCAATTATTCCATTTTAAAATAAAGTACAAATATAAAAATAATGGCGAGGGAGTAGAGTTATCAAAAGTAAATTGCCTAACTTGTGTTCATTCAATCAACCATCAAAAAATTACCTATATGGCAGGCAACCAAACTCTTACAATGATTAAACCTGAAACGGTCAGTAAAAACAATATTGGTCCGGTTTTAAAACAAATCAACGAAGCAGGCTTCAGGATAAAAGCGATGAAATTCACCCATTTAACCAAGCAACAGGCAGGTGAGTTTTATGCCGTTCACGCGGACAAAAACTTTTTTGAAGATTTAACATCTTTTATGAGTTCCGGTCCCATTGTAGCCGCTATCCTAGAAAAAGAAAATGCAGTGGCCGATTTCAGGGAGTTGATCGGGGCAACTGATCCGCTCAATGCCGCTGACGGAACAATCAGGAAGCTTTTTGCCGAATCAAAGTCACGCAATGCCGTTCATGGATCAGACAGTGATGAGAATGCAATCACTGAATGTAATTTCTTCTTTTCACAAGTCGAAAGATTCTAAATCAGGGTTATTCAATTCCAAGGGAAAATACATTAATCGACGCCCCCTCAAAACCCGGAATCCCCTCATCTGTGAAGCGATTCTATCCCAGGTTCCTACCAGGTTATTACCTTGTGTGTAGCTTGTGTATATCTTGTGTGTACCTTGTGTGTACTTTATATGTTCATGAATACATAAGCTACACACAAGGTACACACAAGCTACACACAAGGTAATAACCTGGCAGGAA
>DMFR01000158.1 GCA_003450125.1 Prolixibacteraceae bacterium
ATGCCATAATGCCAAAATGCCAATTTACGGATTTGGCATTTTGGCATTATGGCATTTAGAAACTGTTTAAATTTTATTTTTTTGCCCGTAGGGCATTCATATCAATAGAAAAACAACAAAAAAAGATCTATTGTCCGTTAGGACATTAACAGATAAAAGATGAATTCCCTACGGGAAAATTGGTTGCATGGGGTGTCCTTTCTATTGACATTTATCTCCTACGGAGAAAATTTAAACAGTTTCTTAATAACCCTTTAATATTTCTGCATATCTGAAACAGGTAGTTAAATGATCATTTACGACACCAGTTGCCTGGAGGTGTGCATAAATTATAGTTGAACCAATAAACTTGAAACCCTTCTTTTTTAGATCAATTGAAATTGCATCGGATAAAGCTGTTTTTGGGGGTATTTCTTTTAAGGTGGTAAAACTGTTTATAATTGGCTGATGATCTACAAATTTCCAAATATAGCTATCAAAAGAACCATATTCGGCCTGAACTTCCATAAACCTTTTGGCATTGTTGATACAGGCTAAAATTTTCAATTTATTCCTGATTATTCCAACATTGTTCATTAATTCATTCACCTTATCCTCATCATAAGCAGCAACGATTTCAGGATTGAAATGATCAAATGCCTCTCTGAATGCTACCCTTTTATTTAAAATGGTTTGCCAACTTAATCCTGCTTGCATACCTTCCAGAATCAAAAATTCAAATAATTTCTGGTCATCATGCAGGGGCTTACCCCATTCTTCATCGTGATATTTAGTCATCAATGCATCCTTTATTGCCCATCCACAACGATTTTCCATAATCAATCTTTTATTATAAGTTTATTTACAGCCATTTGCACAAAACTGCCTCCTCCATACAACAGGGAGCCCAGGATATCGATGGCAGGACTTAAGTTAATGATTTCAAAAAATAATTAAAAATCTCCAATAGCTGCTCTATCAGGCTAAATTACTATTTTTGTTCTATATAAATTTGCACCCAAATGAAAAAACTAATCTTTCTGCTTCTGGTCTTGATTTCAAACCTGGCTTTCAGTCAGTTGAACATCAATCAGTACATTCGGGTGGGCGAAACGCGCATTCAGATCGGCAATTATGTGGGTGCCATTGAGAACTTTAACATCGTCATCAAATTCAAGCCCTACCTGCCTGAGCCTTATTATTTCAGGGGAGTAGCCAAGCATCAGCTGGACGATTTCCGGGGAGCCATCCTGGATTACAACAAGGCCATAGAAATTAAGCCCTACTATCCGGACGCCTATATGCACCGCGGGTTGGCTTATCTTGAACTGAAGGATTACGCCAAAGCCATTGCAGACTATAACCAGGCCATCGAACTGGACCCTAAAAACGAGGATATTTACAATAACCGGGGGATTGCCAAAATCTCGATGAAAGATATTGACGGAGCGATTGCCGATTACGACAAGGCCCTGGAAATCAATCCCAAATTCACCAACAGCCTCATTAACCGGAGCAATGCCAAATTGATGAAGAATGACGTTAAGGGGGCCATCAAAGATTTGAACCAGGCCATCATCATCCGTCCCCATTTTGCAAATGCTTACCTGTTGAGAGGCCTGGCACGGCTCGACTTAAATGATTATGCCTCGGCCCTTCGGGATTTTGACCAGTGCATTAAACTGGATCCCAGAAATGCCTATGCCTATACCAACCGGGGAATCGTCAAACAAAAACTGGAAGACAACAAGGGAGCCATTATGGATTACAACCTGGCCATCCAGATTGATCCGACCATCGCCAATGCCTATATGAACCGCGGTATAGCAAAGGATGTGCTCAAACTACCGGGAGCCGACGAAGATTATGCTGTTGCAGCCAAGTTGGATCCTCAATTTGCCTTTAATCCAAAGAATGTGGATTCAAGTGGATTGGCACAGGCCAAACAGAAAACGAATCAACCAGCTCAGCAGAATCAGGCCCAAAATCAATCACAGCAACCACCCAGCCAGGCGACTGCAAGCAGGAATACCGTCCAACAAGCCAGCAGCACGGGGGACAATGAGCCTGAGGCAGGTCAGGATAAGGAACAGAAGAAAGAGACCAAGGAAGAACGCGATCGCAGAAGGTATAAACTGGCCCTGGCAGATGCCCAAAATTCGCCCACCAGCGAAGACAAAATAGCCGATGATGGACGCATCCAGAACAAAAACATCATCATCGACCTACAGCCGATATTCGTGCTGTCGTCCTATGACAAATATTCAGATGATTTTGAGCGTACCCAATACTATAACCTGGAACTTGAAACCATCAATAATTTCAACAACTACGACCCGGTGGTCACCATTTCCAACAAACCGGCCGATCAACTGAAGGAGGTATTCAAAAATAACATCCTGTTCTTCAACGAGAAGATCAAAAACAACAGCAGGGAAAGTCAGAATTACCTGAGCCGGGGAATATTTTACAGCCTGGTTGATGATTATGCCAATTCGATGAACGACCTTCAAAAGGCCATAGAACTGAACAACAAAAATGCACTGGCTTACTTTTCAAGGGCCAATTGCAGGTTAAAGATGACCGACCTGATCGAACAACTGAAACAAAATTCTGAAACCTTTACAATTCCCCTGAAGAATGATCCCAAAAAGCCACAGGAAAAAGTGGTCGAGACCATCACTGACTATAAAGATGTATTGGCCGATTATTCAACCTGCCTGGCGCTGAATCCAAATTTTGCCTTTGCCTATTTCAACGAGGCCTATGTGATGTGTAAAATGCACGATTACGAGGCCGCCTTATCCTATCTGAACAAAGCCCTGGATCGTGAGCCGGACTTCGCAGAAGCGTACTTTAACCGGGGTCTTACAAAGATTTATCTCGATGACGTTGAGGGCGGGGCCATGGATTTGAGCAAGGCCGGGGAACTGGGCATTCAGGATGCCTACAACATCATCAAGCGTTATTGCAATTAATCGTATCTTTGCAAGACAGTTAAAAATCAATTTATAGTATCATGCAGTTTGCCAATCAGCCATTAGCAGAACGATTGCGCCCGACATCCTTAGACGATTACATCGGACAGGAACACCTCATTGGTGAAGGGGCTGTTTTGCGTAAAATGATTGAATCGGGCAAGATCTCCTCCTTCCTGCTTTGGGGCCCTCCTGGGGTGGGAAAAACAACCCTGGCAAAGATCATTGCCAACACCCTCGACCGTCCTTTCTACACCCTGAGCGCAGTCAGTTCAGGGGTAAAAGATGTGCGTGATGCCATAGAAAAAGCTCAGAGGACCCAGTTTTTCAACAAGCCCAATCCGATTCTTTTCATTGACGAAATTCATCGCTTTAGCAAGTCGCAGCAGGATTCACTGCTTGGGGCCGTTGAACAGGGGGTAATTACCCTGATTGGAGCTACGACAGAGAATCCATCTTTTGAAGTGATTTCACCGCTTTTATCGCGCTGCCAGGTGTATGTACTCAACTCTTTGGACAAGGCAGCGCTGTTGAAAATCATCCACCTGGCCCTTACCCGGGATCCCTACCTGAAGACCAAAAACATTGTCATTGAAGAGGATGAAGCGCTGCTTCGTTTTTCAGGAGGCGATGCCCGTAAACTGCTCAATGTATTGGAACTGGTGGTGAATTCAGAAGAAAACGACCCCATTGTGATCAACAATGACATGGTGATCGACAGGCTTCAGAACAACATGGCCCTATATGATAAAAACGGAGAGATGCATTATGACATCATTTCCGCTTTCATCAAAAGCATGCGGGGCAGCGATCCCGATGCCGCTGTCTACTGGCTGGCCCGGATGATTGAAGGGGGTGAGGATGTGAAATTCATTGCCCGCAGAATGTTGATTCTGGCTGCCGAAGATATTGGATTGGCCAATCCCAATGCACTGCTATTGGCTCAAAGCACCTTTGATGCCGTTCACAAGATTGGCTATCCCGAGGCCCGGATCATCCTCTCGCAATGCGCCATCTACCTGGCCACATCGGCCAAGAGCAATTCGGCCTATGCAGCCATTGATGAGGCCATCGCGGTGGTCAAATCAACGGGAGACCTGCCCGTGCCGCTTCACATCCGCAATGCCCCCACCAAACTGATGAAGGAATTGGGGTACGGCAAGGAGTATAAATATGCCCATTCGTTTGAAAACAATTTTGTAGAACAGGATTTCCTTCCCAAGGAAATCAAAAAACGCCGTTTTTATATTCCCCAAAACAATCCCTTGGAAGTTAAAATCCTGGAAAAATTAAGGAGTTTATGGGGCAAACGTTACGACAAATAAACGGATCGTCAACCAGAATCGCCACCCCCGATTGCAATACATAATTACCTGAATATGAACATCAAGCAAAGAGATGTCCGACAATAAAAGGCCGGGATACGACAAAAACAGGGATATAAATTTTAATATATTTGGCAGTCCTATATATTGATTTTAAATTAAGAAAATATTACATTAGTATTAAATTTCTTCTAAAAGTTAAAACAAAAAAGATTAGTTTCGCATCAATTAATTTAGACCATGAACCTAATCAGAAATTGTCTCCTGCCGTTTAACAAAGTAACTTTGGGTGATCTTGACCAGGTGAAACTGATGGACCGGACAGACCTCAAATACTGCCTGCATATCAAACTATTACCCCAAATTCTGGAGGCCATTCAGTCTGACTATTTTGTTCTGGAAATTAAAGGCGAAACGGTATTTAAATACGACAATACTTATTTTGACACACCCGATAACCAGATGTTTAACTGTCACCACAATGGAAGGGCCAACCGGTTTAAAATCCGAATGCGAAGTTATGTTGAATCAAATCTTAACTTCCTGGAAATAAAACTCAAAAACAACAAGGGCAGAACCATCAAGGAAAGGATTATCAAACGGGAATTCATCCCAGAATTCACCACCGATGAAGCGGCCTTTTTGGAACAGGCTTCCCCTTTTCCCATTCAACAACTGGAACCCAAGATCAAAAGTAGTTTTAGTCGTTTTACATTGGTAGACAAGGAGTTTACCCAAAGAGTGACCGTTGATTTATGTCCTGGATTCCAAAATTCAGAGAATAAAGTGCTGCTCGACAAGTTGGTAATCATTGAAATCAAACAAGACAAATCAAGCAATCCGGCCAAGATCATCAACATTCTTCAGCAATTAAGGGTAAGGCAACAAGGCTTTAGCAAATATTGCGTGGGCCGCTCACTGCTGGAAGATAAAATCAAAAAGAACAATTTTAAACCTCTCCTTTTAAAAATCAAGAAAGAATATTCTAACTAAATCATAAACTATGCACTTTTTAAATATTTTATTGCAAGCCGAACCCATGAACGATGGGCTTAGGCTTTTCGGTATGAAATTGATTAACGTTGAAGACCTCATTTCACTTCTGGTCAGGTATTCCTTGAACCTGGTCATCATACTTACCATTGTACTGGGTTTATATGCCAAAAACAGCAGACGTAAAGATTTCTATTTCAGCTACATTGCCGTCAGTTCACTGATTTTCCTGCTTTGCTTTCTGCTGGCAAACGTGAAGATGGAACTGGGTTTTGCCCTTGGACTTTTTGCCGTATTCAGCATTATCAGGTACCGTACCGATTCAATTCCAATCAAAGAGATGACCTATTTGTTCGTGGTCATCGTGGTGTCTGTAATCAATGCCTTGGCCAATAAAAAAATCAGCTATGCCGAATTGCTGGCCACCAACCTTTTAATTGTAGGTTGCTTGTATGTCATGGAAAAATTGCTAAATTTAAGACAGGAACTTTCCTACCGCATACTGTATGAAAAAATTGACAATGTACAGGCCGGGCGGGAAGAAGAATTGCTGGCCGACCTGAAATTGCGTACAGGGATCAATATCACAAGGTTTGAAATTGAACGCATTGATTTCCTCAGGGATGTAGCTTATATTGTTATCTATTTTGATATCAACAACAAAAAAATATTGATGGCCGATGAAAAATAAGATTCTCGTACTTCTCCTTCCTCTCCTGTTTGTACTTTCAGCATCGGCTCAGGAAGGACCTGCTACATGGATTGAACTTGGCTTTTCAAAAAAAGTAATCAAAAACCTGAAAGTTGAATTCAATCCCGAACTTCGGCTTCGGGGCGATTTTCAGCTCGATACCTATATCCTGGAAGCTGGCGTCGCTTACAAGGTACACAAATACCTGTCTGTGGGCGCTTATTACCGGTATGAAGATGCATATGACTATAAAAAATCAACCGGTGCGTACAAGAACCATGTGGCTTTAAACCGCATTGCACTCGATGCCAAATCGGGCTTTGAACTGAAACGTTTTGACTTTTCCTTCAGGTTGAGATATACCAATGGGGCCGATTTTGACCAGAGCACTGACGATAAGACTTCCTTTTTCAGGTATCGGGCCAAAGTTGATTACAACATCAACGGCAGTAAACTAGTCCCTTTTGCGTCGGTGGAAGTCTTTCACGATTTAATTGTCAATCAGCTGGATAAGACGAGATACACCGCAGGTTTGGCTTATCCTTTTAATAAACACCATGAGGTGAGTGTGTATTACCGGCTTCAGGATTATTACGAACCTGCCAATTATATGGGAGACAAAAAACCAAGTTTGGATATTATCGGACTTTGTTATAATTTCGATTTTTGACCCCTATCAACCTTTAAAAACATCATTGCTGTTTCTCAAAAAATACTGGCTTTTTAACAACATTCAGCCAGCATACCCTAAAATGAATTACCTTCGCATAAATTGACATTAGATGATCCCAAAACTTAAATACCCGAATTCCAACTTCCTGCTTTTGGCCGGCCCCTGCGCCATCGAAGGGGAACAAATGGCCATGGAGATAGCAGAGCGAATTGTTGCAATCACAACAAAACTTCAGATTCCCTACATTTTTAAAGGTTCTTACCGCAAGGCCAACCGCTCACGCATTGACTCCTTTGCAGGGATCGGGGATGAAAAAGCATTGAAAATCCTCAGGAAGGTGAGTGAAACATTCGACATTCCCACCGTAACCGACATCCATTCGGCACAGGAAGCCAGCATGGCCGCTGAATATGTTGACATGCTACAGATCCCCGCTTTCCTGTGCAGGCAGACCGACATCCTGATTGCCGCCGCCCAAACGGGTAAAGCGGTCAACATCAAGAAAGGCCAGTTTTTATCGGCCGATGCCATGAAATTTGCAGTCACCAAAGTGCGTGAGAGCGGCAACGACAGTGTTTATTTAACCGAACGCGGATCGACTTTCGGGTACCATGATTTGATTGTGGACTACCGTGGAATTCCAGAAATGCAGAAAAACAACTGCCCGGTGATTCTGGACATTACCCATTCTTTGCAACAGCCCAACCAGTCGAGCGGCGTTACCGGGGGACAGCCCCAGTTGATTGAAACCATTGCCCGGGCCGGTATTGCCGTAGGGGTGGATGGCATCTTCATCGAGACCCATCCCGACCCTGCCAACGCCAAATCGGACGGGGCAAACATGTTGCAGATTGATTTATTGGAAGCACTATTAACCCGGCTTGTACGACTGAGACAAGTTGTAAAAACATTTTAGAGATGGAAGATAGACGTAGTTTTATGATGAAAATGGCAGCCGGAATGGCCGCAACGAGTCTGGTGGCGGTTTCTGCCCAGGTGTCGGCCAGAGAACTTCCGATGAAAAAGACATTTGTTCATCATGTGTTTTTCTGGCTCAAGGACCCTAAAAATGCAGACTCCAGAAGGGAATTCGAGAATGGATTGCAGGCCTTGGTGAAGGTTCCGCAAATACAATCCTATCATATCGGAACACCCGTAGAATCGCCGCGCGATGTGGTAGATGATTCATTTACCTATTCTTACATGGCTTTTTTCAAAACTGCAGAAAACCAGCAAATTTACCAGACTCACCCCATTCACCTTAAATTTGTGGAAGATTGCCAGCACCTGTGGGAAAAGGTAATTGTGTATGATGCCATGAATTAAAGGTTTTTCAATTTTCAAGGAAGATCCTCCAAAAGTCATTAACCTGAACGTTGGAACAGTCCATTCTTGCTCTTTGGGCGGTATCTCCTTGGGTACAGGTTGCCTGTTTGTGTGTACCTTGTGTATAGCTTGTGTATACCTTGTGT
>DMFR01000120.1:0-338 GCA_003450125.1 Prolixibacteraceae bacterium
ATATTATACTTATATTAGCAGTGATCATATGAAATAACAGAATTCATTACTGCAGGCACTACTTCCACAAAGCCGAACTCAGCTTATTGTCAATGATCACGGGGCTTTCCTCATTTAGAACAGGAATTTGCAATACAGATGACTTGAAGGAGGATCTCCAATTCTTTTGCCTTACAATTATTTTTTGATGTTTAAAATTAGTTTACAGTAACTCCTGTAGGAGCCTGAAGGAAGAATTTACAGAACTTAAATTATTCACATAAACTAAATGCCTATGCAATTATCGTCAATTAGGATTTTAGAACTCATGTTATCAACAGTGTTTAATCAAATGAATC
>DMFR01000120.1:378-3608 GCA_003450125.1 Prolixibacteraceae bacterium
AAGTAAATCAAAAGGTATCTGGCGAATAGCAGCTTTGCTGTTTTTTTCCTGTTTTTTAACCCTTACTTCTTTTGGACAACGCAAAACATTGTCCGGCAGTGTGGTTGGTGAAGATGGAGTAGCGATTCCGGGCGCTACGGTCGTTGTTGTAGGAACTACCGTGGGTACTGTGACAGATATGGATGGTAAGTTTTCGTTTTCGGCCCCAGCTGATGCCAAAGTGCTGAATTTTGCCTTTGTAGGTATGCAAAATCAGGATGTCACCATTGGCAATCAAACCAACTTTAAAGTAACCCTTAAATCGGACATAACAGGGGTTGACGAAGTGGTAGTAACGGGTTATGCCACCCAAATGAAGTCCAGCCTGACGGGTGCTATCAGCCAGGTAACATCAACTGCTTTGAATGAGAACACCAATGCCAGTACCATTCAGCGTATGCAGGGCCGTGTCTCAGGGGTAAGCATTACCAATGCCCATACCCCCGGCGGTGATGCCACGGTGAAGATTCGTGGTATGGGTACGGTGAATAACAATAACCCGCTCTATATCATTGATGGGGTGCCTACCAAGGTGAACATGTCGCAGATCAACCCCAATGACATTGAATCCATCTCGGTGTTGAAAGATGCCTCTTCCGCCGCCATTTATGGTGCACGTGGAGCCAACGGGGTTATCATTATTACCACCAAGCGTGGAAAATCAGGTGAAGCCAAGATCAGCTTTGACGCTCGTTATGGCGTTTCAGAGGCAACCAACCAATATGATTTGCTCAATACCCAGGAATATGGCCAGGCCATGTGGATGATTGCCAAGAACTCAGGCCTTACCCCTGGAAATGCCCTCTTTGGGATGGGTGCAAACCCTGTAATTCCTGATTATGCCCTGGCCGGTATTGCTACTGCCATGGAAGGGGATGCCGCTGCTGATCCTTCAAAATATAGTTATGTGGACGGAAAATACTATTTCATCGTCAAATCAAATAAGCAGGGAACCAATTGGTATGACGAAATTTTCCATACCGCCCCTGTCCAGGAATACAATATGTCGGTCACCGGCGGAACCGATAAAGGAGCCTATGCTTTTTCAGGCGGTTATTACAATGAAGAAGGTATTTTAATCAATACCGACTGGTCGCGTTATTCCATCCGGTCCAATGCCGATAGCAAAATCAAGAGCTGGTTTGAAGTGGGCGAATCTGTTGGATTGGTCTTTTCAAGGCAGAAGGGTAATTTCGGCAACAACAATGAAGATAACCCCGTTTCGGAAGCCTATCGCATGAACCCCATCATTCCGGTGTATGATATCAAGGGAAACTTTGCAGGAACAAAGGTTCCATTGACCGGAAATGGAGAAAATCCCGTGGCCATGTCTTGGCGCAACAGGAATGATTTGAATGACAATTTAAGGGCCATCGGTAACGGCTATGCCCAGATCAACCTGTTTAAAGGAATGAAACTGAAATCGTTACTGGGATTCGACTACCGGAACAACCAGGTAAAGGATATCACCCTGAAAAATCCTGAATTCTCAGAAGCCAAGCCCAATGACAATTTGAACATTACCAATTATACCACTTTCCAATGGAACTGGGCCAATACAATCAATTTCAATACCAGCATCAATGGTGTACACAAACTGAATATCCTGGCCGGTACAGAAGCTGTAAATAGTGAATACCGTTACTTTAATGGCAGCCGTGCCAGCTTTTTTACCCAGGATGTGAATTACATGTACCTGGATGCCGGCGAATCGGCCATTAACAATGGAGGGTTGGGGTCAGACTGGAGTACGGTATCGTATTTTGGCAGGATCAATTATGATTATATGGGCAAGTATTTGTTGGAAGGTACCATCCGTCGTGACGGTTCTTCCAGGTTCGGCTCCAATAACCGTTGGGGTAACTTCCCCGCCTTCTCGGCTGGATGGAGAATTTCTGAAGAAGGATTTTTGGCAGGGTCCAAGAATTGGCTTACTGATTTTAAATTGAGGTTTGGCTGGGGGATGGCCGGAAATGATGAAGTGGGTGATTACAATGGATTCACCACTTTCCGTACCAATCCACAATACAGTTCCTACTCGCTTACCGGTTCTCCTACCTCTGCTATCGCTGGGTTTGATTCCAATGCATTTGGTAATAAGAATGCAAAATGGGAAGCCACCACCACGACCAACCTGGGGTTGGATCTGTCCTTGTTTAAAGGCACCTTGACGTTCAACGTCGATGCATGGAAACGTGTGACTACCGATATGTTGTTCCGCGTTGCCATTCCACAGGTGGTGGGTGATGCCACTGCGCCTTACGTGAATATCGGTGAAATGCAAAACAAGGGTATTGACTTTACCGCTATTTTGAGAGGTGATGTGGGTAAAAGCTGGAGCTATTCTGTAACGGCCAATATTTCAACCTATAAGAATGAAATCGTAAAGCTGTCGGATAATCCCAAAGAGTTTATTTCCGGAGACGCTTTAAGGCAAAAGACCTACACCAGGTCCTATGTAGGCTGGGACTACCCATCTTATTACGGTTACGTGGTGGAAGGAATTTTCCAGACCCAGGCTGAAGCTGATGCATGGCCAAAGGAAATTGGTGCATCGGGAACTTATAACAAACCTGGTCACTTTAAATTCAAAGATATCAGCGGCCCTGACGGCGTTCCTGACGGTATTATTGACTCGAATGACCGCACCAAAATTGGCAGCCCGCATCCTGATTTCTATGGTGGGGTGACCTTTGACCTGCAGTATAAAGCTTTTGATGTAAGCGCTTTCTTTATTGGAAGTTATGGAAACGAGATGATCAATTATGTACGTCGTTGGATTGATTATAACATATTCCCCGGTGGTGGAATGAGCAAGGATCGTTTGTACAATTCATGGGGCAGCCCCTATTTGAAAGACAACACCCAGGCCAAATTGGCCCTTGCTGAAAATGCTGATGAAATCAGCCAGGAACCATCCTCTCATTTTGTGGAAGATGCTTCTTACATCCGGTTGAAAACCTTACAGGTCGGTTATAATCTTCCCGAATCAAGCTTGAAAAAATTGGGCATTTCCAAATTGAGGATCTATTTCCAGGGAACCAACTTATTCACAGCTACAAAATACAGCGGATTGGATCCTGAAATTCAGACCAGTACTGATGCATTGATTGGAGTAGACCAGGGTGCCTGGCCAACAGCAAGACAATTGATGGTAGGTATCAATATGGGTTTATAATTTAATGGTAAGT
>DMFR01000119.1:0-9171 GCA_003450125.1 Prolixibacteraceae bacterium
AATAGTTCGTACTTCGCTCGTACTATACTCGTACTATACTCGTACTATTAAAACTATACGAGTTATGCACGAATTTTGTTTAAATGAAGTAAAATCTATGGTTTGGGTATAAGGCAGAACCAAGGCTGGCGGCAGGCAAATTACTTTTAACTGAAGTCTTTTTTATATTCAAGGAAAATTGGTACCCAAGGAAAAGAAGAGTGATTTTGGTGATGAATAAAAGCCAATATTATGGATGAGATTCAACATTTAATGATTATTTTTATCACAGCTTAAACCAATAAACAACTAACCAAAATGAGAAATATACTACATAGGTTCATTCAACAGCGAGATAACCGGGTCCTTTGGTTGATCACCTTGTTGGTACTTTCATTCAATACAGGATTCGCTCAAACCAATTTAATTGTCAATGGCGGTTTTGAAGACAAAACTACCGGGTGGATGGCCTGGCAAGCTACCGTTGCAAATACGACTGATGCCCATTCCGGAAGTTCTGCTGCTTTGGTTAGTAATCGAAAAAATCCCTGGGATGCTATCGCTCAAGATATCTCCAAAGTGCTCGTAAACGGAGAAACATATACCCTAAGCGCATGGGTTAAAATCCCCAAATCGGCCGTCAATTTCAGGGCCACCCTGCACATTAAAGCCGGTGGGGTGGATACGTATAACGGCTTATTGTGGACCAATAGTCCGGTGATCGGGTATTATGCCTTTTACACCCAAACTTTTACCCAGAGCTGGACAGGGGCCTTACAGACGGCTGATCTTTATTTTGAAAATGAAAGTGTGGCAGGCGTCTATTCAGACTACTTGGTGGATGACGTAATGTTGGTGAAGAGTAAGCCATTGGTAGATATTATACAGGATGGACCAGGCTTGAAAGATATCAAAAGTACCCTATTGATTGGGGGTTGTGTCAATGAAGGCAACAAGAATTATTGGCTCAATGCAGCAGGAAAAGCCCAGGTGCTGAAAGACTGTAATACGGTTACTGTCCAGTGCTATCCCGGATGGGGACGATGGGATGAAACCAAGCATCATGTTTACCATGTGGATGATTTCACCAGCCAGGTTCAGGACATGAAAAAGGAACACATGAAGGTAACGGCTCACATGCTCCTGGGTTGGGATCAGTATTTCCCGGTGTGGTTCAAGGAGAATGACTTTCCGGCAGATACACTTGAAGCCATCATGCACAGCTGGCTGAAAGGAATTATTCAATACAAAGGAAACGACACCCTGGTGGATGTTTGGAATGTGGTCAATGAAGCCATCAGCTGGAATGGAACAGGAAAGTACTGGCCTGAAAATAATACAGATCACCTGAATGCCTGTGAAATGCAACGCATGGGCTATGAAGTGGATGCATCTGGATTGACCGGGGTACAAAAGCCAAATGCACAACACCCGGTTTATATCCGAAAAGCCTTTGAATATGCACGTACATTGACCAAAAAGAAGCTTGAATTGCGTGATTCAGGCTTCGAATTCCCTACCGATTCCAAGTACAATGCCTTCTATGAATTGGCAGTCCATCTTAAAAAGATGAATGCACCTGTTGATGTCATAGGTTTTCAGACTCACCTTGATCTGGACAAAGTATATGACTGGGTGGGATATACCAATAACATCAAACGGTATGTGGATTTGGGATATGAGGTCAACATTCCGGAAGTAGATATAGGTGATGTGGCTAAAACGTGGTCGGATTATAAGGCCGACCTGCAGAAAGCGCAGTACTATAAACTGGTTACCGCAGCTATAAAGGGAGGTGCAAGTGAATTACAGACCTGGGGGTTTATTGATGATGGATGGCGTCCCGGACAACATGCATTCCCTTATTCCAATTACTTTGAACCTAAACCGGCCTACTATGGTATCAAGGAAGCTTTGATTGACATGAGTTCCATTTTATACTGGGAAATGGATGCCCCGGTGGATGGTAAAATGCCTGATGTGATGAAATACAACAACTTTGGGACTTTACACAATTTCAGCACGCCGGTAATTGTGACCGGTTATCAATCAAAAGCCTTACAGTTTGACGGGATGGATGATTATATTTCAACGGGTAAATTGTCAGATAGTATTTCTGGGGATCTGACTTTCTCCTGTTATATAAAAACGACTACCACAAGACCTTCCATTGTAGCTGATATTGCCTCGGAAGAAGCTTCAGGACTTAAAATCGGGATTACAGCCGAAGGGAAGATCTACCTGAATGCAGTGGAAGCTGGTTTAAGTACTGATTTGGTTGGTTTAACGGCAGTGAATGATGATGCATGGCATTTCATTGCTCTTCAACGAGACAGTGCAACTTATCGCCTGTATATTGATGGTAACGCAGCCGTTGTCAGCAGTAAAGGGAACCTACACAAATATACAAAGCTTGTGATAGGAGCTAAAAGTGATGGAACCAGTGCATTCAATGGAACAATCGATGAAGTGAAATTATACGATGCAATCATAGAGGAGGGTAGTTTTGCGAGAAGTATGTCCCCCTGGGCGCCCATAAGACTAAACGTCAGTAAGAATAAGATGAGCATGCGCCTGGATTGGATCGATCAAAGCACCAATGAACAAGGATTTATCGTTGAAAGAAAAACAGCAGCTACTGATTGGCAGGAAATAGCCCGTATCAGCACAAACATTTCTACCTATACGGATATTGTTTCCTTATACAACACTGAGTATAGTTACAGGGTCAGTTCCTATGCATTGGCAAAATCAGCTCCATCAAACATTGCATCTGTCACCAGTCCGCTTGATCCAAATACTGGATTATCGGATAAGGAAAGTAATGGTGTTAATTTCATTTATCCCAATCCTGTTCAGGATAAATTTACCTTGGTTTCATCTGGAAACTCTGCGATGAAGCTTTTTGATATTCAAGGTAAATTAATGCTGCAGAAAAGTAATTGTGCTGCTATAGAATCATTTGACCTGAGTAACTTTTCTAAAGGTATCTATTTTGTACAGACTTGTGACAACAAGATAACCAATATGATTCAACTGATAAAATATTAATCTGAAATGTTAGATTTGAAAGAAGAAAATCCACAAAATACATCAATGAAAAAGTATATCATTTCAATAAGCCTTTTCCTCCTGAGTTTTATTCATGTAAGCCTCTTTGCTCAAACAGATTACAATCAACAATGGCCTGGATTTCGTGGCCCGTGGGCTTGCGGATATATGGATGGAATTAAGACAGCTACTACCTGGAATGTTGACAGCACAAAGAATATCAAATGGAAAACCGCCATTCCGGGCTTGGGTCATTCCTGCCCGGTGATATGGGATAACAACCTCTTTGTAACCACTGCCAGCAGTGAGAAACAGGATGAATCACTTAAGGTTGGCCTCTATGGGGACATCGATATGGCAGCAGACAGCGGTATTATGGAATTCAAGGTTTATTGCCTGGACAAGAATTCAGGAAAGATCCAGTGGGAAAGGCTGGCTCATAAGGGCATTCCCAAATCAAAGCGGCATACCAAATCATCACAGGCCAATTGTACGCCTGCAACCGATGGAAAACATCTGGTGGTATTGTTCGGGTCTGAGGGCTTGTATTGCTATGACCTGAAGGGAACCCTGCTCTGGCAAAAAGACCTTGGAATCATGAATCCAGGGCCTTACAATGAAACAGGTGTTGAATGGGGACATGCAAGTTCTCCGGTCATTTATAAAGATTTTATTATCATTCAATGCGACAAGTCAGTAGAGTCCTACCTGGCAGCATTTAATATTGAAGATGGCAAAGAGATTTGGCGCACTTCGCGAGATGAGGTTTCTACCTGGGGAACGCCTGCTATTTACTCCAATGAGGGTAAAACACAGGTGATTGTAAACGGCTTCAAGCACATGGGAGGATATGAATTGGAAACGGGTAAGGAAATATGGAGAATGAGTGGGGGAGGTGATGCTCCTTCAACGACACCGGTTGTAGCCAACAATCTGATCTACATTAACAACGCTCATGGAAAGTATTCACCTATTTATGTCGTCAAGCCAACTGCAATGGGTGATATCACATTGGCCGCAGACAGCACAAAGAATAAGTATATTACCTGGAGCATCAAGCGGGGCGGAGCATACTTGCAAACGCCTCTCATCTATGGAGACTATCTTTATAATCTTCAGGTAAGTGGGCAACTGACCTGTTTTGATGCCAAAACGGGAGAGGTAAAATACAAGGAAAATTTGAGTGAAGCATTTAGCGCTTCCGGTATTGCTGCCGATGGGAAAGTATATTTCACTTCAGAACAAGGCAATGTTTTTGTGATTCAGGCAGGCCCGTCCTATAAACTGCTTGCAAAGAATGCCATGAATGATGTTTGTATGGCAACTCCTGCAATATCAGGCAATACACTGTTTTTCAGGACTCAGCACTATGTCGTGGCTGTTGAATCGAAATAGGGGAATTAAATTATTATGAAGCTGTCTTAAAAGTCTAAAAAGTAAAAATTTAACACCAAGATACAAAGAAATTCACCACAGATTACACAGATGAACACAGATTAAAAAAATAAGAATAATCTGCGTCTATCTGTGTAATCTGTGGTGAATTTTTTTGTATCTTGGTGTTAAATTTTTACTTTTAGACACCTTCAAAGGATAGCGCTCTTAAGATAATATCCTTTGCCGTCTGGCTTTAGCCGACGGTAGCATGAGGTGGAAGCTATAAATATTGCTCAAAGAATTCTTCTACCTTTTCTCCGGGTTGGAGCCAGAATCCTTTCAATCCGCAGGCAATGGCGCCTTCTACGTTTGGAAGAGAATCATCGATGAACAAAGACTCTTCAGGACGGATGCCGGATAACAGGATAATCTCCTGGTAGGATTCAAAGGTCGGTTTACGGTAGCCGATTTCGTTGGAGTGGAAGACTTTTTTAAACAGAGAAGATACTTCAAAGCCATGCTGGTTTCTAAAGATGGATTGGTATTTTTCCACATGGATGGCATTGGTATTACTGAAAAGATAGAGGTCAAATTTATGACTTAGCTTTTGAAGTAATTCAACCCTTATCTTTGGAAAATCCAATAACATGGCAGTCCAGGCAAGATCAATTTGCTCATTGGTTACTTCATTGGTAAGCAGTTTACGAACACCGTCCCTGAATTGATCAGGAGTAATTTTCCCCTGTTCCATGAGATAGAATATAGCATGATCGTATGTTAAGCCTTTGTCGCCAATGAGCTGTTCCATTCCAAGCTGGCCGAATGCTTCAATTGTTCTTTTGGGATTGATGTTGAGTAAAACACCCCCCAAATCAAATACAATGTTCCTGATCCCTTTTAAGATTTCCATGAAGTTGATTGTTAAGATTACAAAAGTCGAAAAATTATGGAAATAAAAAGGCATATTTGAAGATCAAAAAGAATTAATACAATGGGAAATCCACAGTCGATCTGGTTTAATCCGGAGAAGAATATAGTTGAAGCAATTGATCAGCGTTTACTGCCTTTTGAGCATGTAACGATTGTCATCGGGACATTGCAGGAGGCCAGGAATGCGATCAGTGAAATGGTGGTAAGAGGTGCCCCCCTTATCGGAGTAACGGCTGCTTATGGAATGTACCTGGCAGCAAGAAGCTATGTGGGCAATAACCTGATGGCTGAAATGAACTGGGCAGGGGAGTGGTTAAAATCCTCTAGGCCCACTGCAGTCAATCTTGCCTTTGCGGTAGATGAAGCGCTTACAGTGATTTCAGATCAACATACAGATTCAGAAAATATACAATTACTCTATGAATATGCTGAAACCCTCAAGAAACGGGAGATTGATTTCAGCAAAAAAATTGGATTGTTCGGCCTGGAATTGATAAAAGCAATCAGTGAAAGAAATGGGAATCAGCCCGTTCAGATACTGACTCACTGCAATGCCGGGAGATTGGCCTGCGTGGAACTTGGAACCGCAACAGCACCCATTTACCTGGCGCATGAAGCTGGTATACTGGTTCATGTATGGGTTGATGAGACACGACCACGCAACCAGGGAGCCCGGCTTACGGCATGGGAACTGGGTGAAGCCGGTATCCCGCATACTGTGATTCCTGACAATGCAGGAGGTCACCTGATGCAGCATCAGATGGTTGATATGGTAATTGTAGGCAGCGATCGCACCACTTTAAACGGAGACGTAGCCAATAAAATAGGGACTTACCTGAAAGCACTTGCGGCTTTCGATAATGACATCCCGTTTTATGTGGCACTTCCATCAACCACTATTGATTGGAATTTAAGGGATGGAATTCTTGAAATCCCCATTGAGCAGCGTGATGGGGGAGAGGTTTCAATGATGGAGGGCATAGTCGATAACGAAGTAAGGCAGTTCAGGATCATTCCGGAAAGGAGTGCAGTAGCCAATTACGGGTTTGATGTAACGCCAGCAAGGTTGGTAACAGCACTCATTACGGAAAAGGGAGTGTGTGAAGCAACCCGTGAAGGCATATTAAGCCTGTTCCCTGAAAGGAGACCAATCAATGAATGAAGGTAGCATTAAGTTTAACTGCTTATGGGAACAAAAAGAAGTTGGGTTCCCCAATGAAATTTATGTGCAGCTTGAAACTGCACGGAGAGAATTATACAACCGTGGTTTAATAGGTATGTATCCCAATGGCATTGGCTATGGAAACATTTCAGTTAGAAAGGATAATACACAAACTTTTATTATTAGCGGCAGTGCAACTGGAGGATTCTCATACCTAAAGCAATCGGATTATGCCAAGGTAACCAACTATAATATCAGTGAGAACACTATATATTGTACTGGATTGATCAAAGCTTCTGCTGAAAGTCTGACCCATGCGGCAGTTTACCAATCGCTTCCGGAAGTGGGGGCGGTGGTGCATGTACATTGTCTTTGGTTGTGGGAGAAACTGATGAAGGACTATCCGACAACTTCACCAGAAATAGAATATGGGACGCCTGCAATGGCTGAGGCAGTTGGGAAACTGGCATTAGACATAGATGGGAGAGAAGAAAAAATCATTGCAATGGGTGGACATCATGAAGGAATTGTAGTATTTGGAAGTTCCCTGATGGAAGCAACAGAACAAATTATCAACATTTATAACCGATTCAAAAATGACTAAAATTGCCATCATTGGTGGTTCGGGTCTGGAAAACCCGAAGATACTGAAAAATGTAACGGACTTAAAAGTGGATACACCCTTCGGACCTACAACTTCCGATTTTAAATGTGGCATCATTAATGGACGAGAAGTGGTCATACTCTCAAGGCATGGCCGTCAGCATACTATTCCTCCTTCGCAGGTAAATAACCGGGCTAATATATGGGCTATCCATGAAATAGGATGTACACATATATTGGCTACCACTGCTTGCGGAAGTCTGCGGCAGGAAATTGGACGGGGAGATTTTGTGGTACTTGATCAGTTTATCGACTTTACACGCCACAGACCTGTTTCGTTCTATGAATCGTTCGAGCCCAGGGAAATGAAGCACACCCCCATGGCAGATCCGTTTGACTCTTTTCTACGGTCAAAAATCATTGAAACGGCACAGGAATTAAAGATGAAGCTGTTTGAAAAGGGAACGGTGGTAACTATTGAAGGGCCGCGCTTTTCCACAAGGGCTGAATCCAATATGTTTCGCTTCTGGGGGGCGGATGTCATCAATATGTCTACAGCTCCTGAGGCTATACTGGCCAATGAATTGGAAATACCCTATGCAGCTATTGCCATGAGCACCGATTACGACTGTTGGAAAACGGATGAGGCGCCCGTCACCTGGGGTGATGTGCTGAAAGTGTTCAATCAAAATGTTACCCATGTGATTGATTTGCTGGTTGCCGTAATAGGTAAAATTTAGAAGAGCCCGTACCCGTATATATTTACCCTCAAATAAGATCTTTTTGGCACATGATTTGTTAAACGAAGTACAGAAGTAGTTTCAAAGCCATGAACACTTTTAGATCAGTCAATTTATAAGCTTAACGAGAAAAGGGTGATCAAATTGACGTTAGTTTCAAACAAAAAGGATAAAAGCCATTCCGGATTCCGGAATGGCTTTTTTATAGAAATTAAAATAAGAAAAGCCCTTTACAGGGCTCTTTCTTTTATTCGTTTGCAGATATCCAAACACCCGACTGCGGGTATTGATGAAGCAACAAGTTTAATTCCTTTTGTGCCTCTTCCATGGATGAAAATCCTTCTATGGCAATTCGGTGCAGGCCATTGAAGATACCAAGATTTTGACCTTCGTATCCCTGTACTTTAAGTTGCTGCATGTATTTATTGGCATTTTCTTCGCTTTTAAAGCTTCCTCCAATAATATAATATTGATATTGCTTTTTCTCCGGAGCAGGAATGTTGGCCGTATACTCAGCCGTTGTTGCCGGTTGGGAAGTTTCCACAGAAACAGCAGGTGCAGTTTCCAGGAGTGTTTCCCACATTCCCATATCTGACTTTAAAAGGTATTCTTTATTGTTTTTCAGCGGAATAAGCGCCATAGCCATGAGTAATGGAACCGCAACCACCAGCCTTTTTAACTTGCGTTTCTGAAAAATAACGGGTATAGGTTCCCGAAGTTCCGTAGGTTTAAATGTTGGCTTTTGTATTTGACGCTGGTAAAGCCTTTCGTAAGAAAAGTTCTGAAGGCCATAGCTTTCTACCAGTAAATTTTGGGTAATCTGAGGTTCGAAAAGAAGGTTCTCGCGTGAATCATAGTGCAGATAACCAACGCCCTCAAAATAAACATTGCGGTTACGTTCAAGGTTCAGCATGGTTTCCTCCACGAAGGCATCCAATCTTTGCTTGGCAGAAAAGTAATCCATCCTTTCCCTTTCAGCAATGAAATTGATCAGCAGTCCGTCATTGGAAATCAGCTTGTTGTTAAAGGCAATTTCTTTGGTAGGGGCAGAAAAGCGATTGTTGTCAATTGCTGCCGGTTTGTAATTGGCTACAAATCCCCCAAACTCAGGAATGATTACACAATCATTCAGCAATAAAAGCTCCTTTATGTATTGATTAATTTCCACGGTTGAATTGTTTGAAGAGTCAAAAATAAGAATAATTAGCAATTCATCAAGGCAAAGTTTTCAACAAAATGGCTTATTTTCTAATAACTCAAACTTATAATATTCATAAAGATCAAGCAACCAAGATTATTGCTAAATTTGTCATTCAAGATATTTAGAAG
>DMFR01000119.1:9287-11451 GCA_003450125.1 Prolixibacteraceae bacterium
GAAACAAATTTTGGTTACCGGAGGCACCGGTTATATCGGCTCACATACAACAGTAGAATTGCAGAATGCAGGCTATGAAGTGATTATTGTTGACAATTTATCCAATTCAAGCCGTGATGTATTGGACGGTATTGAGAAGATTACAGGAATACGACCCATCTTTGAACAGTTCGACTTGATGGAAGGGGATAAAGTGGATAGTTTCTTCAGTAAATATCCAAAGATTGAAGCCATTATTCATTTTGCTGCATCTAAAGCCGTTGGTGAATCGGTTGAGAAACCATTGTTATATTACCGGAACAACCTGGTTTCACTGATCAACATTTTGGAATCCCAACTGAAATACGGGGTTTCAAATATTGTTTTTTCCTCCTCCTGTACCGTATACGGACAGCCTGATCAGTTACCGGTTACTGAAAGTACACCAAGAAAAGATGCTGAATCGCCCTATGGAAATACCAAAAGGGTCAATGAAGATATTTTACATGATACCATTGCTGCAAATCCCCAAATCAAAGGAATTGCACTGCGGTATTTTAATCCAGTAGGGGCACATCCATCAGCACTGATTGGAGAGCTTCCATTGGGGATACCGGCCAACCTGGTTCCTTTTATTACTCAAACGGCTGCAGGATTACGCAGTGAACTTAAGGTATTCGGCAATGATTACAACACGGTTGATGGCTCGGCAGTGCGTGATTATATCAATGTGGTCGATTTGGCAAAGGCGCATGTAGTGGCCGTTAATCGTCTACTTGAAAATAAAAGTAAAGCCGGGTATGAAATCTTTAACCTTGGAACCGGCAGTGGTGTTTCTGTCCTTGAAGCAGTCAATGCTTTTGAAGTGGCCACAGGTGTTAAACTGAATTACAAGATTGTAGGCCGCCGTGCTGGCGATATCGAGAAAATATGGGCTGATACCACCTTTGCCAACGAAGAATTGGGCTGGAAAGCGGAAACAGGAATAGAGGAAACGATGCTATCGGCCTGGAGATGGGAGAAAAAACTAAGAGGAATAGAATAACTAATTTTGATAAACACTGATAAAACTTAAGATATGAAGACTATATTGATTACCGGAGGCGCCGGATTTATTGGTTCACATGTGGTACGTTTGTTTGTTAATAAATATCCGGAATATAAGATTGTGAACCTGGATAAATTGACCTATGCCGGTAACCTGGCCAATTTAACAGATATTGAGGATTATCCCAATTACGAATTTATAAAGGGGGATATCGTTGACAGTGATTTTATTCTCAAACTGTTTGTCGAAAGACAATTCGATGGAGTGATCCATCTGGCAGCCGAATCGCATGTTGACCGCTCAATTTCGGATCCCACTGAATTCGTTTTTACCAACGTAATTGGCACGGTGAACCTGTTGAACGCCATCCGTCTTATCTGGAAGAACAACAACGAAGGTAAACGGTTTTATCATATCTCTACCGATGAAGTATATGGAAGTTTGAACAGCGAGGGCCTGTTTACCGAACAGACGGGTTACGATCCACATAGCCCCTATTCAGCATCAAAAGCCAGCTCTGACCATTTTGTACGGGCCTACCACGATACTTTCGGGTTGCCGGTGGTTGTTTCAAACTGCTCAAACAATTACGGTTCCTTCCAATTCCCTGAAAAACTGATACCGCTTTTTATCAACAATATCAAGCATAACAAGGCATTGCCTGTCTATGGTGAAGGACTCAATATCCGGGATTGGTTGTGGGTTGAAGATCATGCCAGGGCCATTGATGTTATTTTCCACCAGGGAAGAGATGGTGAGACCTACAACATTGGAGGGCACAACGAGTGGACCAACATTGATTTGATTAAACTCATGTGCAGTATCATGGATCGTAAGCTGAGGCGCGAACCCGGAACTTCACAGTCACTGATTACCTATGTGAAAGACCGTGCAGGACACGATTTGCGGTACGCCATCGATTCTTCCAAATTGCAAAAGGAACTGAATTGGGTGCCTAGCGTTCAGTTTGAGGAAGGACTGGAAAAAACAATTGACTGGTACCTTGACCACACCGAATGGATGGACAATATTACCAGTGGCGATTACCAGAGCTATTACGAAAAACAATATCAAAACCGGTAGCCCTACCTTGGGTATGGGTTGGGTACAGGTTGCCTGTTTGTGTATACCTTGTGT
>DMFR01000119.1:11664-16843 GCA_003450125.1 Prolixibacteraceae bacterium
TACACAAGCTACACACAAACAGGTAAGTCATAGCCATGGGGCAGCAACAACGTTTGTAGTTTAACTTTGGGAAAGATTTATAAAAAGTATATATCATTTCCAAAGTTTATACAAAAAAAGGTCGTCTCAATTCATTTGAGACGACCTTTAAATTATCCTAAAATCTGCAGCGTTATATTCTTTAACGGCAGCCTTTATGTAGTTTTCAGCACAAATGCAATCGGGATGGTGAATTGCTGTTTTACCTTATTTCCCCTTTGCTTGGCAGGTTCCCATTTGGGTGAAGATTGGATCACCCTTACAGCCTCTGCATCCAGTGAAGGATCCACCCCGCGTACAACTTTCACGTCGACCACTTCCCCTTTTGAATTGACTGCATATTGCACATACACCTTGCCTTGAATGCCATTTTCAGCAGCAACGACAGGGTATTTGATGTTCTTGGCCACCCAGTCGCTGAATGTCTTTACATCGCCGCCCATGAAAGAAGCTTGTTCTTCAACAATAAGAAAGACTTCTTCTTCTTGCACGATCGCAGGCTCTTCTTCCTTTACAACCTCAATTTTCTCAGGAACAACTTCGTTTTGAACTGTTTCTTTCACTTCACTGACAGTTGCAAGTTCAACTTCCACCTTCACGCTATCAACCACAACAGGAGCAATGTACTTGATCTGTTGTTCTGCTGCTGCAGGTGGCGGTGGTGGCGGTGGTGGCGGAGGAGGAATATCATCCTTGGCTTTAATATTTTCCATACTTACCACCGTATTTTTCACTAAAATAACACTTTTCCCCCTGTTATTATATGCTTGAATGAAAGGCACTAATATTGCGCCACCTACGCTGAAAAAAGAGATCAGGAAGGCGATAAGTAAGAATTTTCTAAATTTTTTGCGCAATACGTAAGCCCCGTATTCTTTATTCCGATGTTCGAATACAATTTCTTCAAGGGTTACGGTTTGGTCTTTAAGCAATTCATTATCCATGATTCAAATCCATTTATTATGGTTTATTAATGGCGATAACTGATGATTGTCTAATTTTTATGCGATTTAACCATCATTTTCTCCACGGGGTTAATATCGACAAGGGTATAGCGGGCAACATTGGAAATAGCCATTTCATCGATAATATCCACTATATTTCGATATTTAACACCATCGGCTGCCTTAATTAGAACAATTGGCCCAGATTTATCCTCTTTATACAGGTGCTTTGTTCGAGCCTCTAAAGTATCTCTGGGGATTTTAAGTTTCCCTTCTTTCACGTCGGTGTTCATCCGGTTCACTTTTGCAAACAATTCCTTGTTGCGCATTAAAAGTACTTTACGAATCCCATCTTTTGAAAAGTCGGTTTCGGTCAATACCGGAAGTGTTTTGCTTGGGTCTGCCAAACCATCATACCAGAGTATTTTGTCATTGTCGATCAGTAAGATATTCAGTGCTCTGCTCTTATCCAGCTCCGGCGGCTTTTCATTCTCCTTCGGCTTCTCGGGCAGAATGATCTCCATTACTTTTGGTTTATTGAAAGCCGTAGTAAGCATGAAAAAAGTAAGCAACAGACAAGCAAGGTCTACCATCGGAGTCATATCAATATGCGTCCCGTGTTTCTTTGCTTTTCTCTTTCCTTTACCTTTTTGACCCTCTTCTTGAACTATTTCAGCCATTTTGGAATGTCTTTATAAATTACTTAATAAAATTGGCGATGTCTGCGGGCAACTCAACCGCTTTCAGGTTGGTCGTTAAATTGAACTTGTTCACGTTGTTATCCTGCAAAACAGCAATTACTTTTTTAACCACCGGATAATTTGCCGCTCCATCACCTTTAATGGCAAACTCCAAATCACTGTTGTAGGTACGGGCAAACCTTACCCACATAGCCAGCTGATTATCGAGCGAGTCAATTGGAATTCCCACCTGCATGGATTCGCGTGTTTTGGCATCCGCTGCATTGAGAAAGTCTTTGAGTTTAGTAGCCGGCAAACCAAACGATGCCAATCCTTCGAATTTTTTAATTTCCTTGGGAGTAAAATTAATTTTATAATTACTACCTATGGCCTGCAACACTTTTGCACGAATATGCTCGGTGGAGTCGGTCCCATTATCGACATTAAAAAAGACTTTATCGTCCTTTGAAATCAGAATGGTCACTAAATGGCTATCTGGAATCGGTGTTGGCGAAGTTGATGTTGGTGTATCAATCGGTGCAGCTTCCTCCGGACGAAATGTAGCCGTCAAAATAAAAAAGACGAGTAGAAGGAAAAACAAGTCCACCATCGGCGTCATGTCGATGCGTGGTGTTTTTACAGCTAATTTAATTTTTCCCATTATTTCTCAGTTTGTTTTTCTTCAATCTCAGTCGAAGCATAATTTAAAAAACTACTTCAATGTTGAAGCAAATGTTTGAGTGACACTAAAGCTGGCCTCATCCATTTTATAAGTTACACCGTCGATCCTGGCTGAAAAATAGTTATAAGCTATAATGGCCAAAGTTGATCCTGTAATACCAAATGCAGTATTGACAAGGGCTTCTGAAATACCATTTGCCAAAGCCAGTGAATCAGGAGCACCTGCAGTAGCCAAGGCACCGAATGCACGGATCATACCCAATACTGTTCCGATCAATCCGATCAATACTGAAACAGAAGCAATGGTAGAAAGGATAATCAGGTTTTGAGAAAGTACAGGTAACTCAAGAGCAGTTGCTTCTTCAAGGTCTTTCTGAAGGGCAAGTACTTTTTGGTCGTTCATCAACGTTTTGTCAGACTGTAAAAGTCTGTAACGATGCAAACCTGCTTTCATTACATTGGCAATAGATCCCCTTTGTTTGTCACATAACTGTGCAGCTTCTTCAATTTTGTTGTCATTCAGGTGAGACTGCAAAGTACGTACAAATGCGTTCAGGTTCCCTTTTCCACCTGCAACCGATAGCATAATGATACGCTCAATTACAAAAGTGAGAAGAATCAGGTTGACTGCGATCAATAATGGCACGATAAAACCACCTTTGTAAATGATGGCCAGATAGTTGCCAGGAAGTGGATGACCATTGTGATTTCCACCTTCAAAGTTAACAGGGTTACCCATAATTTGCGAATAAATCAGGTAACCAGCCAATGCGCACAGCAAGATAACCGACAATACGAAAATCGATTTTAATGCATCTTTTAAAGTTTGTCCTTTCATTTTCAATTTTTATTTAAAGTAAACATAAAACAATAAATTTATTTTTAGAGGGTTTAAAGAAAGTAATAATTTTTTAACTTACCACTCAACCCGGATAATTCTTATTAACAAATTTTGTGATTTAAGGAAAATAACTCATTTATCCCTGCTATTTCTTTTGAGTCGCGGCAATAGCCTTACTCAAATCTTGTATTGCCTTACCGGCATCAAGATCAGCGGGATCAAGTTTTTTAATTTCCGTATAGAAATTACGCGCTTCCACATAATTCTTTTCTTTATAGGCCACTATAGCCTGAAATTTGAGCGATTGAATCTGCCATTGTTTGTTCGCCGGATCCAATTCAAACATTTTCTTATACCATGATTTGGCAGCGGCATAATCTTTCTTTTGAAGATTATAATACCCTTCGTAGGTATAGGCTTCCTGCAATTCCTTGGCATATTTAGCCGTTTCAGTGCCTATTTTATCAATGACCACTTGGAATTTTGGTTGTGCTAACCCAAGTTCACTGGTCGGATCCATGCTGGAAGCTGATCTTGCCTGATAAAGGTAGGCTTGCAGATTGTCGGGTTGATTTTCAACCACTTTAGTGAAAATACTATCCGCATTGTGGTATTGGGCCAATTGGTAGTAAGATTTACCGATTAACATCAGGTCATCTTTATCCGATTTTCCTTTTTTGTTTTTGAGGTTTAACCATTTGATGGCGTTCTTATACATGCGTGAATAGTAGTAATTCGTGGCTATTTCTGATACCAGGGCCACATTGTTGGTATCCATGGCATAGGCTTTATTGAAATTTTCAAAAGCCTTGTTCAAGGTCACCGAATCGTTTTTGGCAACTTTAAAGAGTATCCGGCTGTAATAGAGGTAGTCCCTTGGAATAATGGCTTCCGGGTTGGTGTTTTTAAAGAATTCCTCCATGTAAACCTTTCCTTTTTCAAGTTCTGGTGGTTTCTTGTCATAGCAGCAATAGGCTGCCAGGCGGTTCAGATAATTTCTGGATTTGTCTACGGCCAGAACTTCTTCAATGGTCGCCAATGCATTGGTGAAATCTTTTGTTCTGAACAGGGCTTTGGAGTATTGAATTTTTGCCGGTATATTATTGCCTGAAAGATCCAGGAACTTGCGGAAGTTGGTCTTGGCCAGGTTGAATTGGCCTGCCATGGTATATAACTCACCCAGTTCGCGGTATACGGGAGCAAAGGTAGAATCAATCTGACGGGCTTCATCCAGGTAAGGCCTGGCGGCATTCAAATTGGCAGCATGCAGATAAATGTTCCCGATATTGATTTTTGCCAACGGAGAAGTGGGTTCAAGGCTCAGCGCCTTGTTGTAGTTGACAAGTGCATTCTTCATGTCATTCTTCCTTGAATATACATTCCCAAGGGCCAGGTATATGGAGGCCTTATTGGGATCGATATCTCTGGCCCTGGATAAGTAATTGATGGCCTTTTTATATCTGTTGACATTGCCCAAAAGTTGTGCTGTTCCTATTTCTTGAAGAATACGGGCATCCTTGGGAGATAAAAATTTCGCTTTAAGTGGTAAGGAGGCCTCTGCTTTCAGAAAGCTTTTATCTGCAGCGATTGTATCGCTTGAACGAAGCAGACAAACAGCACCCAAGCCAACTTCATTGATCAAATTTGTGGGGTCCTGCTGGATGCCTTTACCAAATAATGCATCCGCTTTGGAGGCCATCTCTTTCAGTGAATTCGACAAGGTATCAGACAAGTAATCTTTAATAATCGTCTGGCCGTAATAATAATAGACATCCCCATTTGTCGGCTCCTTCTTTAACAGTTCTTCGAAAGCCTGCCCTGCATTTTCATATTGCTCACTGGCAGCAAGTTTTAATGCAGAATTTAATTCCTGTTCCGATGCTGAAACAGGATGGGTAGATTTTGAAGCAGATTTTTTGTCCTGGCTAAATGCCGAAACCATCAGAAGCGACAAAAATGTTACAAGTATCAGTCTCATTTTCAATATATATTTT
>DMFR01000119.1:17004-18302 GCA_003450125.1 Prolixibacteraceae bacterium
AATTACAATAATTAATTTTTCTTTATTTCTACCAATCTGACCGGCAGGGTGGCAGGCAACATGCCCATTTTTAAAATAATCCGTTGACCGGAGTCTCCTGCAATAAAGGAGGTAAAACCGGTTCCAAGGCCTGCAAAAGTTTCCCGGTTGATCGTATAAACTTCCCTGATAAAGGGGTATTGTTTGTTGGCAATATAAGCCGGGTGAGGAGAATAGAAGTCAGCGCCATCGGGATCATATTCCGAGGTGACTGAAACCACATTGATTTTGCTCAAAAATGAATGACTCACCGAATCACGTGGATCACTGATCCAATTCACACCAATAATACCAAGGGCTTCAGGATGCTGTTCTACATATTTGACAACCTCTGAATTTTGACTGGCCGAAAAGCAATAATTGGGCAATGAACCTGTAATGCCAAATTTATTCATAATCGTCTTTACATTGTTTGAACCCGGGTTGTCGAATACTACCTTGATATCACTCAATTTTGATGCCATATTAATTTGTTTCCATTGGGAGATCTTGCCGGTGAAAACATCTTTCAGGGTGTTATAGCGGATTTTCAGTTCGGGGTTCGATTTGTTGACGATGAATGCCAGGGCGTCATAGGCAATCTTGGTCGTTCGTGGAACGAATGATTTTCCCTTGAGATACGCCTCTTCATTATCGGTTAATTTACGGCTTGTAATGATCACTTTGACTGAATCTCCCAGGAATAATTTCACTAAACTGTCTTCGGGCAAATACAAAGGGGTAACTTTTGCATCCTTATAGGTCGACTGGAAGGTATACAGTTCAGCATCAGTCAACAGCTGGTAGGATTCATCGACGGCAATCTTAATATTTCCCCGTGTAGGCGTTTCATCCGTAAACTTCTGGGGGGTCATGTGGCATGAATATACCAAAGCCAGAACCAATGTCAGTAATGATAGTATACCGATTTTTGATCTAAACAATTTCATAGCCTATACTGCCTTATTTTTTAATTTAATGACTACACTAACTAATCGATAAACCCCGTATGCAATTATAAGTATTGCAAAAATCGGGCGGAAATACTTGGGCAAATAGTCAAACCTTGATGAAATCAGAATATAGGTTCCTAAAACAATGATCAGGGTTACCTTCATTATTCCAAGGATGGACATCATTTGTGCTAAATTCTCTTTTTTTACCATTTCGCCTTTACCGCTCTATTTCACGGCATTAAAATATAGTATTGATTTTTTTGAGGGCATAAAACTATTAAAATAATTCTAACTAAAACCTGACTTCCGGCAATTGTTCGTTTT
>DMFR01000068.1:0-185 GCA_003450125.1 Prolixibacteraceae bacterium
CCATTGTCCAGGTTGGTGGGTGGTGAAGTCGGTGTAGGGGAATAGCCCCCGCCATCGGTTCTGAATTGCTGGATCAGCGCTTTGTAATAGTCATACCCTTCTTTGGTCAGGGAATACATTTCGATGAAATAATCATCCATTATGCCCATATAGGTGGATGGATAAGCATTCATCCAAAAATCAGG
>DMFR01000068.1:311-919 GCA_003450125.1 Prolixibacteraceae bacterium
GCTACTCCCTTGCAAACATCCAAGCCATTCACGTAATCTTTCAAATATTCATCACTTAATATTGAATAGGGCCAAACCCGATCAGTTCCCGGTGTGATGAACAGATAATAATTTCGTTCATTTTGCGGCTCTTTGAAATAAAGCAAAGGGATATTAAAATCAAACTTACCCACTTCTCCTGTGTTAAATTTGAATTGTACCGAATCAATTGGCGTTAAAGGTGGCATAAAGCATTCTGCATGGTATTCCTTGTTCTGCCATTTGACAGTCAATGCATAGGTATGACCCGGAATGCCTATGATTTTCTTGGTTTGGTATAACCCGAAAAATCTAACAGAATCATCAGGATAGTTTGCTGAATATTCAGGATAGGGTTTATTTCGGAACAAGGTCCAGGATTTTATCAATTTCTCTGTAATGGATTCGTTCTTATCGGTAATGTAAACTTCAGCATCAACGATGTGCTGTGCGCCATCCCGTCCTTCGTAAATATCTTTATCATCTCTAACCTTATATGGATCAAATGAAAGCTCTAGCCGGCTTTTAGAAAGGCGGACAAAATAGGGGCCATTTTGGTTGGTGATTGTCCCTTCTACTACCAGTCTGGG
>DMFR01000068.1:1071-3420 GCA_003450125.1 Prolixibacteraceae bacterium
AAGTCTGGGTTCATTGGATTCTGGTTTTAAGTCATAGTCATCAATGCATGAATTGCAAATAGCCAATAAGACAAAGGCAATGATTGTACTTCGCATGGCTTAAAATTTTATGTTATAAGTAACTGAAGGAACGATTCCGAACAGGTACATTTTATAGAACATTGTTGATATTGAAATATATCCATCCTGGCGGGCAAATAGGGTATAGATATTTTCTCGGGCGTAAATATTGTAAATGCCGTATACCCATTCCGATTTCCATTTGCGGGTTTTGTTTTTTCGTGACTGGTGAGTGAACGCAACATCCAAGCGG
Organism: Prolixibacteraceae bacterium; assembly: GCA_003450125.1. Classification (GTDB taxonomy): domain Bacteria; phylum Bacteroidota; class Bacteroidia; order Bacteroidales; family Prolixibacteraceae; genus Aquipluma. The sequence goes on from DMFR01000068.1 coordinate 1,385, forward strand.
TGGTAAGGCTCTATTTGATAGCCGTTTCTTTGAGAATAAATGCTGAAAGATGCCTGGTTAAAAACGAATGAACCCACAGGAATAGTGACAAAACCGCCTGAAGTATATTTGAATGTACTGGCAACACTCCATCGCTCGTTGAATTGATAACTGCCTGTAACGGAAAGATTATGGCGAATATCCCACTTGGGTGAAAAATAGTTGTTGTTGTTAACTCCCTCAATCCTGTACTGCGTTTTAGAAAGCGTATAGGCTATCCAGCCGGTTAATTTGCCTGTTTTCTTTTCCAGCATGTATTCATTTCCATAAGCATACCCATCGCCGCTTAAGATTTGCGTATCGATGTGCTTGTTGATAAACAGGTTGGCATTGTCTTTAAAGTCGATGATGTTCCGAAGGGTCTTGTAATAAACTTCGGTGGTAAATTCATATCGGTTGTTAATAGAGGAGTGATAGTATCCAAGTACAAATTGCTCGGAGGATTGTGGCTTGATATCCTTGTCAGGGGGCATCCACACATCGGTGGGCAATCCCAAAGAAGAGTTGGTGAGTAAATGCAGAAACTGAGTGGTGCGTCCATAGGCCAGTTTTACGGAATTCCGTTGGCCCAACAGGTAACGCGCTGAGAGACGTGGCTCCAGGCTTTGGTAAAACTGAACTACATCATTTCTGTTATAGGCTTTAAATCCTGTCACCTGAGTTTTTTCTTCGTTGTACTGAAAAACAGTATCCGGACCAATATTGATAAATCCGGCATACCGTATTCCATAATCCAGGCTTAAGTGATCTGTTATCTTGTGTTCATTGCTGATATATGCTGAAACTTCCACCGCATTTTTGTTACTTAAGGCAAATGGTTTAACACTGGACTGTTCAGTTCTTGGCATAATCTTTCCCGGAGAGAAAAAATGATAAACAGCCGCCCAGCCAAACTTAACATGATTTGAAGAATTGAGGTATGCACTGAAATCAGCTTTCAACCCTGCCTCCTGAATGTTTGATTTCCAATCGAAGTTTCTCAGTTCATCTTTGATATAATAGGAGTAATTATAGTTACTGTAATAACTGGTGAAATTGGAGAATAAGCTGCTGTTAAAAATGTGGTTCCAGCGAAGGGTTGATGTGGTATTTCCCCACTCAAGAGAGTTGGTGTTATTCAGCGCAAAACTGTAGAACCGGTCACCTCCAGTGTAAGTGGAAAGATAAAGGTGGTTTTTATCGTTGATGCGGTAATTGATCTTGGCATTCAGATCATAGAAGTTGATTTTGTTTTGGTCGTTAAAATTGTTCAAGCTATATAAATGCAATACTTCCTGTCCAAACTTTCCGCCAAGGTTCACCACTTGCCCGGCATAGCTATACCTGCCCGAGACAATGAAAGAAGCCTTGTCTTTTACAAGGGGCCCTTCGAGGGTTACCCTGCTTGCCAAAAGGCCAATGCCTGCGTTGACCGCCATTTTTTTGTAATTGCCCTCGCGCATGGTAATATCCACGATGGAAGACAGGCGACCTCCATATTGAGCGGGGAATGCCCCTTTGTAGAAGGTTACATTGTTCAGGGCATCGGTATTAAAGGTGGAGAAGAAACCCAGCGAATGGGAGGGATTGTAAACAGGCGCCTCGTCCAGGATAATCAGGTTCTGGTCAAACGAGCCTCCCCTGACACTGATGTTGGTGGACCCTTCGCCGGCGGTCTGTACCCCCGGCAACAGTTGCAGGCTTTTTAATACATCCGGCTCACCGGTCATGGAAGGGATGGATTTGATCTGTTTGATACTGATGACGTTCTTACTGACCGTTGTGGAGTTGAGTATTGATTTGCTTCCCTGGATGGTCACTTCCGCGAGTGATTTAACCTGCGGCGACAGTTCAATATTGATTTGTTGACTATTTTGATTGTCAATGGACCGGGTAAAAGGGGTGTAACCCAGGTAGGTGCAGACGAGGGTGCATTTACCGGAACGGGGGGCAATGGAATAAAAGCCGTAATTGTTGGCCGCCACTGCCTGGTTGGATTCCTTGATGGAGACCGTCGC
>DMFR01000068.1:3632-3893 GCA_003450125.1 Prolixibacteraceae bacterium
CCTTGATGGAGACCGTCGCCCCAATGAGACTCTCACCCGTCAAGGCATCTTTTACAGTTCCAAAGAGGGTGATCTTCTGGGCAAAGATTGAAGTTGAAAGGAATAAACCTAAAAACAACAAAAGACATTTTGTAGGAATAGTGTTCATTTATAAAAGTTAGGTAATAGTTGGTATGTTATATAGAACGGCGAAAAGGAACAATTATTATGCCAAATGAATTAAATATTCATGCGATATTCATACGATGACTTCAAGTCATC
>DMFR01000080.1:0-194 GCA_003450125.1 Prolixibacteraceae bacterium
TTCTTCTTTTAAGGCCAAAGCATAAAGCATAGGCAGATAATGTTCAGGCGATGGAATGGCCAATTCAAATGCCTTGCCTTGCGATTTGTAATTGATCAACTGCTGATGATCACCTTCCAGGATGAATTTTTTCATCTTTTCATTGGCCTCAATGGCCCAGTCATAGCCGTATTCTCCGGCATTTAGTTTGTCCC
>DMFR01000080.1:372-962 GCA_003450125.1 Prolixibacteraceae bacterium
GCATTTAGTTTGTCCCATGCTACCATTCCTAAGTTGTGGACCATGTTTCCGCTTCCGATGATCAATACTCCTTTTTTTCTCAATTGGGCAAGCTCACGGGCCAGTTCATAATGGTACTGCGGAGCTTGGTAGTAATCCAGGCTCATTTCAATGACCGGAACATCTGCCTCTGGATACAACCTGTTGATTACACTCCATGCCCCATGGTCGAGGCCCCATTTCTCATCCAGTCCTACATCCGTTTTATGGATGATTTGACGCGTTTCTTTGGCTAGCTCAGGACTTCCTGGCGCTGGATATTGAACTTCGAACAAAGCCTTTGGAAATCCCCCAAAATCGTGTATGGTTACAGGCTTCTCCATGGCTGTTACAAACGTTCCCCTAGTTTCCCAATGGGCCGAGACACATAGAATGGCATTGGGTTTGGGTAGTGTCTTGCCGATATTTCTCCATCCGGTTACAAATTCATTCTCCTCAATGGCATTCATCGGACTACCATGCCCGATAAACAGCACAGGCATCTGCGCTGTGCTGCTCAAAGGAGCGGTCATTTTATTTAATTCATTCAGTTTCATAGCTGATGTTGCTAA
>DMFR01000080.1:1158-8314 GCA_003450125.1 Prolixibacteraceae bacterium
GCTGATGTTGCTAAGGGTAATAGTGCCAATGTTTGTAAAAATTGTTTCCTGTTCATTTTAAAACCAGGTTACGATAACAATGATTTACACTTGTTTTACGAACTGAACTTCTGCACTGATTTTCACTTCATCACTAACCAATACACCACCGGTTTCCAGTGCAGCATTCCAATTCAATCCCCAATCCTTGCGGTTGATTTTTCCTTCCAGCGAGAACCCTGCCTTTTCATTGCCCCAGGGATCTTTGTTGATACCGCCGAACTCAACGTCCAGTTTTACTTCCCGGCTAATGCCTTTGATGGTCAGGTTCCCTTTCAGTTCATAGTTATCATCATCCAGTTTTTTTAAAGAAGTCCCTACAAAGGTAAGTTCCCTGTGATTTTCAACATCAAAGAAGTCTGCGCTCTTTAAATGGGTATCCCGGTTGTCATCATTGGTAAAAATAGAGGATGCATCTAGTGTGACATTGACAGAAGCCGCGCTGAAATCATCTCCCACAGAATTGATCTCCCCGGTGAATTTTCTGAACTCTCCTTTTACATTGGTAATCATCAGGTGTTTTACCTTGAATAAAATCTCACTGTGCGAAGGGTCCAGAACCCATTTAACTTGTTTCGTAGTTTCCATTTTAATTGTTTTTAAAATTAATAGCTATTTGAATATTATTGATGATTAAAATTTAATCTCCTCTTGGAGGAGCATTGTCAGGATTCAGACTTAAACAACACATCGCCTATCTCTTTTGTCCTGTCAAAAACGCTTTTTGAAAAAGAGCATAAGGGTATAATCTTCAGATTGTTTTGCCTTGCAAAATCTACCGCTTCCATCACCAATTGTTTCCCTATGCCTTTGCCCTCAAACTCCGGGTCAACTTCTGTATGATCAATAATGATTTTATCTTTCCCTGACCACGAATAGGCCAGTTTCCCAGCTTCAAGACCGTCTTTATAGGCTTTAAAACTGCCTTTTCCCCTTTCATTGATTTGTTTTATTTCCATGGCTTTCAGTTCAATCATATTAAAGGCTCATGGGAACTTCCATCAAGAGGAATTCAGCATCGCTGTCCGCTTTGATTGACAAGGTGTCAACATCCCATATTCCATATCCATCACGAGTATTTAATGCCTGTCCGTTGATGGTCACATCTCCGCTGAGGATAAAGGCATATACGCCATTTCCTTTGGCCTTCAACCGGTAGTCTGTACTGACTCCCTTGTCGAATTTGCCCAAGTGAAACCATGCATTCTGATAGATCCAAACCCCTTCATCCTCCGAATTAGGAGAAAGAACCTGCTGTAATTTATTGTGCCTGTCTTCCGGGTTTAAGGTGATTTGATCATATCGTGGGGTCACTTTCTTCTGGTTGGGGATGACCCATATCTGAAGAAATTTCACCCGTTTATCCTTATTACTGTTGTATTCGCTGTGGTGTATTCCAGTGCCGGCACTCATTACCTGGATGTCTCCATGTTTGATGACCGTCACGTTGCCCATGCTGTCTTTGTGTTCCAGGTCGCCTTCCAATGGGATGGAAATGATTTCCATGTTGTCGTGAGGATGAGTGCCAAAGCCCATTCCAGCTTCTACGGTATCATCGTTCAATACCCGTAATGCACCAAAATGCATTCTTTCCGGATCATAGTAGTTGGCAAAACTGAAAGTATGAAAACTATTTAACCAGCCATGGTTTGCATGTCCACGGGTAGATGCTTTATGAAGGATTGTATGTGCCATTTTGTAAAGTTTTTAAAGTGTATTACTTCTTTCTTTTATGATGACACAAAGATAGGGCAGCAAATCAGGCCTGTAAATGCATAAATTACGGCTTCTCTGGTATAAATCAACGGAAAAGGAAAGATTTGGTTGGATGATTGGATGGTTAGATGGTTAGAGGGTTGGATGGTTAGAGGGTTGGATGGTTGGATGATTGAATGGTTGGGTGGTTAAAGGGTTGGATGGTTAAATGGTTGTATGTTTGAATAAATAGTCAATTGCTATTTGGTTGGCTTGGTTAAAACCATCCAACCATTTAACCATCCAACCATTCAACCATCTAACCATCCAACCATCCACCATCTAACCATCCAACCATTCAACCATTCAACCATCTAACCACCAATACTTACCTTAAAATCCATAAGCGATTGGTGGGTATTGCTTTTGAAGAATTTACTGAAGTGGGAAGGATCTTCGAAGCCCAAGTCAAATCCTATTTCCTTACTGCTTTTTGCCGTGAAAACAGCCAACCGCTTGGCTTCAAGGATGAGCCGGTTTTGAATATAGTCTTTTGCTGATATGTTTATGGACGATTTAATCACCTCATTGAGGTAATTGGGCGATACAAACAGGGCTTCCGCGTAATCCTTTACCTGGTGCCATTGGGTATAGCGCTTTTCAACGATCTCCTTAAAACTTTTAACCAGTGTTTTGCCCACTTCAATGCGCTGGGTATTGCTTTCCGGGAATAGGGAACACTGATTGTTGCATTCGATGAGAAACAGCTTTAAATAGGCCCCAATGGATTCAAAACGCAGATCGTTCTCTGAATGAAACAAGGAATGCATCTGATCGGCAAACAATCGGAGGATAGCAATCATCTTATCTGTAAGGGGCAGTGGGGGCGTTTCGTCGCTTTTTTGAAACAGCTTCAGATTGGCAATGAAATCCTCCCGGATGCTGTTCTTTTCCAGAAATTCAGGGGTGAAAAGAATGACATATCCAGTTGGCGCAGGATCAGAAATCACCTGGTGAACCTGTTCAGGACTTACGAAAAAGATATGGTTTGGGAGGATCGGGTACTCTTTAAAATCAATCACATGTTTTCCGGTGGCGGTAAAAGACCAGATCACCGTATAATAATTGTGCCGGTGCGGGATATCTGAAATGCCTCCCAGCTGACTGTCAATTTCCTCCATGGTCTTAATGACAAAGGGCAGCGGAATGTCATTGTAAGTCAGGTCTAAGCTGTATATTTTTTCTTTTCCGTTCATAATAGAGCTATGATGGCGCATTAAAGGTAATTATTTTTACTGCGGAAAACAACCTTAACTCCTATTCATCGCTGTTCAATACTAATCCTCTCCATATTTAATCAATACCTCCTTATTCCTTTCTGTAAGCTTTCTGTAAGCTAACTGTATTGTATCTGTAATAAATAATACAGATACAATACAGTTAGCTTACAGAAAGCTTACAGAAAGGAATAAGGAGGTATTGACCTGGTAGGGAAAGAATAGTCCGTTCACATGGATTTAGCATTAAGAGAAAGGTTCGCAATCGTTCAATTTACCGGCTATAAACAATCCTGAAAGGATTGAATGTGAATAGCCGCAGGTGCAACCTGTGGTAACATGGAATTAATTAAATGACAACGTGTTAGACGTATATTGAACTACTATCAGGCCCTCGAGCCATGGTTTCATAGTCCCCGAATTACATTCGGGGCTATTCATATTCAACTGCTTCGCAGTTTTAAGAGGTGGTGATTATTGTTTGAGGAACCCGCTGTCTGTGAGCCAGTCGGCCATTCGCTGGGGCCAGGTGTTGACCGTAACAAGCGGGGAGCGGTTGCCCATGTTGAAGGCATGTTTGCCTTTGGCCAAAAAGATGGCTTCGACAGGAACATTTGCTGCGCGGAATTTCTGGAGCAGATCCATGGTCACTTCATCACAACCATATTCATCGTCGTTGGCGCAAATGAGGAAGGCGGGAGGGGCATCTGCTGAAATGGCTTCCGGGGCCGTGCCTCCGGGATAAACGAGCATCTGGAAATTGGGACGGCCATTCAGCCGGTCAATCTTGTCAGGGGCACTGGGATCTCCATCACCGCTATCGAAAGCCACCATCATAATGACGGCGCCCCCTGCTGAAAAGCCCAACATGCCCACACGATTGGGGTCGATGTTGAATTCCGCGGCCCGGCTTCGTATCAGGCGCATGGCCCGATGGGCATCCTGTTGAACGTTTTCAGGCGTGTAAGGAGAATCTTTCTCTTGCGGCAAGCGGTATTTCAAAACAAAAACGGTTACCCCGATTGAATTCAGAAACTGGGCAGCCTGTATGCCTTCAGCGTCGAAGACCAATTCCCGGAATCCGCCGCCGGGACAAACCACTACCGCGCAACCGTTGGCTTTTTCCTTTGTCGGCTTAAATACGGTAAGGGATGGATTGTTGATGCTTTTTACCCAGTAATCCTGTGCCTGTTCAGGTATGTCCTTTCGGTTTTCGAATCCGGGAGCCCCCATTTCCCAAAGAGGTACCAACTGGGATTGCGGCTGTGCCAGGGCGAAAATAGGAAACAGAATGGAGATGAGCAGACTATAAATATTTGTTTTCATTTTGGTTGAATTAAGCGGAGCTAAATATACCAAAGTTAAATTGATTTACATGAAAACGTGTAACCATTCAATGTAAAATATAAAAAAACGGTCTGCTGTAGAGTAGTTATCCCTGAAGGTATTCTGGTTAATTAAACTATGGAAAAAGAAGCAACCTAAATGTGGGGGTTGCTTCCTTATGAACGAAATAGAATTACTGCCTGTTATTTTTTTTCAGGCTTATCCGTTGCAGCTTTAATATCTTTGGTCTGTGGCGATTTCAGTTCTGTTAAAATCATCTTCACGGTTGTGGCTCCAACGTTTTTAGCCATGTGGGTTACAGCAGCTTCATACATTACACTGTTCGCTTTTACGTCATTCACAACAGGCGCTTTGCCTTTCTCGGTAATTTCAATTTTTCCATCGGTTAGGGCATAGGACACAGAGTTGGGGTGGTGATGCCAGGTAGCTATTTCTCCGGGTGCGAATTCAATTTGTATTACTCTGACCTGATCATTGTCAAGAAGGACCTTCTTGTAGACATTCGGAGCTACCTTGACCGGATCTTGTGCATAAAGATCAGCGCACAATGCCAATAATAATCCAAAGAACAAAGACGATAAAATCATTTTGTTTGTTTTCATGTCGTTTCAGATTAAAGTACTCTTACTCGTATGGCTTTTCGGTTCCGCCCCGTTTTTTAGTGTGGTATCTGGACTCCACATTTATTCGTTGTATGAGTTTGATAATCAACATTTATGAATTGTTTTTACAAACAAACTATTTCATAAATAGTTCTCTATATAAATAATAAAAAAAAGACTTGAGTTTTGCGTCAGTGGTGTCTAAAAAGGCCTTCATTCAGTCAACGAATTTGGGATTTCTATCTTCCTGAAGGTTAGGATGAGGTGACAGGATGAATGATGTTAACATGTCATTAAGTTAAGGGTTCTATTGTTTTTTTCTTTGTGAGCCTCAGGACTGGGGAGTGTTTTTGCGCCTTTGTGGTCTTAGTGGTTATTTTTTCTTACCACAAAGGCACAAAGAACAAAAATACAAAGGGACACCAAGATTTCCCTTAACTTAACGACATTGCCCTACGGGATTTTATTTGGCTACCGACCTTAAATATTCAAGTACCGACCTGGCCTTGGGCTGAGTCAGTTGAGGGTTGACCATGACCACATCATTGAATTTCTTAATAAGCGCCTTTACGTTTGGATCTGCCTGCTGCATCTTTTCAGTGTTTAGAAGCAGGTTCATGATGTATTCCGGGGCGCGGTCTTTGGTGATATTCCTGAGTGGGGGACCGACTTTCTTCTGATCCAACTCATGGCAGACAGCGCATTTTTCATTAAAAATACCTTTTCCTTCGGTCACCATTTTATCGTCCAGTTTGGGATCAAGTTTCACACTTTTAATGGGACCAACCCCCAGATCCTTAGTTTGTGAATAGGATTGCAAAACTCCGGCACCGAGGGAGAGAAAGGAAACAATGACCAAGGTAAACAGCGAGAATAAGAATTGTTTTTTCATGATTCGTAAATGTAATTAAAAAAATTAGAAATTAAACCAGGCTAACAGGTAAAGCGTGTTGTTATCTGAAGCATTACGGCCAGCTCCGTTATAATTCGTTGACGATCCGTCAAACATACTATAGGTAATGTATTGAATTGAAAACTTGGTATTGTACCAGGGCAGATATTCAATTTGGTAGATGAACCCATTACTATTTGGTTTGTTCGTTGAACTTTCCACAACATCAGCATCCTTCGTTCCAGATGAATTAAAGTAGCCCATAGTGGCACCCAATCCGTTTTTTAAATAAAGGTTTCCATCAATTTTAAAGGAGTTGAAATGAAAATTATTAATGGTCGAATTTCGCTTTTCTGTTTCCCTGATCAACGATGAATGTAAAACCAAGGTTCCGGTATTTAAGGTATGCTCGTACTGAAGATCAAATCCTACATCGGTAAATTTGTCAATAGGTCCTGAAATGCCGTTTACAAAATTATTGGAGGCAATTCCGAATGTACCAAGCTCGGCATAGTTATTTCCCCAGGCATGTTGAAGGGCCACCCGCCAGTAAGGAGCTACACCTCTTACGGTCATCACGCTGGTGGAATCCGCAGGATTGGCAGCCCCTTGGGGGGATGATCGATAAAGGGTTAATTCTCCATACAATAAGTTATCAATTAAAGCATAAGCCCCTAAGCCGGCAACCTGCATTCCAAGGTTTTCGATCAGGGTAGATTTGGCCGGTGAATTGGCCGCATCGGACGATGCTGTGGGGAAGCCCCAGGCCGGAGTCGTATTCCAAACATCCTGCACGGTGGGATTATTATTTAAAGTGACTCCGTACAACAGGCTTGTAGATCCCAGACTGGTTCGGTTGGCATAGCGTATTTCAGCATTATCCATACCAAAAACTTGCCCATCGTAAGTCATTTGGATAAAAGAGCCAATGTGAGGGGTGATTTGTCCGGCATAGAACATGCTGATCTGCTGCGGGAAGGCGATTGAATTATTTTGAGTTCCCTCAACGGCTTTTGCATTACTGGAAAAGGAGGTTTGCACCATGGCCGATAGAGGCAGGTAACTCAGCAGTTTCAACCGGGTTACCTTGTCGCTGTCTTGCTTGGATTCAATGGTATTCATCATGGTCATGGTATACGCATTCAGTTTAAATTGACGTCCAAAAGGAGTAAGTTCGGGAAATGAATAATGGCATGCAGTACAGGACATGCCCGTTTGACGGGCGAAACTTGGAGTGGCTTTTGACACCCCTGCCTGGGCAAGAATAATCATTAGAATAAACAGTTTGAGAATGTTTATCCCGG
>DMFR01000080.1:8477-11505 GCA_003450125.1 Prolixibacteraceae bacterium
GTTTGAGAATGTTTATCCCGGCTTTACCGTTTTTAATACTTTCAATAACGATCAAAGAGGAGAAGCATCTTTTCAGAAATAGAAGATTTTTCATGATGGGTATTTTAGGTTTTTAAACAACTCTTGTTCTGTAACCTTATACCTTATAAAATTAAGCAAGTTTTGCTTAAAAAAAAAATAAAATAGCTACTATTATTTGAAGAACCCCTTTGAAATTCAACTTCTTTACATTTGGATCGTAGTGCCAAATCTAAAACCAACATGTTCATCCATCCGGGTTTCTTCGGGAAGGAATCCCTTTGTTTTATAGAGGAATCCAAGGTCAATGGAAACTCCATTGAGCACTCCAATTCTTTTTTTCAGGAACAGATAGCGCAAGTCTGCGTCAAAAGCTCCTCCAGAAAAAGATTTCGAGGTATTGAAGTCAAAGTTAATGGGTTGTTGCCAATAGTGACCTGTAAAGTTGGCAGAGAGCCGGTTAAAAGGATGAAAATCAATTAAGCTGATGCCGAACCCATTAAACCAGTTGGCCTTATTTTGAAATTGACGGACATAAATTCCAAGGTTTAGTGATTTGTGTTTTATCCAGACATTTTCATCCATAAAATCTCCAAAGGGCGACATCGAATAGCCCATCCCGGCATTAAAACTGGTATTGGCGTTCAATCTAAAATTGCTTTTGCCGATGATCAAAGGATTCAACAGGTTCAGGAAAGAGCGATAGCCTAACCGGTTAATAAACTTCCGTTCTTCCAAAGTCAGATCGGCGTAATCGGTATATCGAAAGAACGGCATAGCAGGGCGGAAAAGGTGCCTGGCCGCACCATAGGTATCAAAGCCTGCAATATCTCGTTTCAATTCATTCTTGTCTTCTACCAGTTCAGGGTCATATTTAAAAAGACCCAAAGCATAGTACTGTACCATGGCTATCTGCCGCAGCCAGTATTCAATCATGTAATTCTTGAAATCGTCATGTTCAAAGCTTGCGATTTGTTCCAATTGGCGGGTCAGCATATAATCAGATTCCAATCCGGCGGTATGCAGCCTGATGAAAGTGGGTAATGCATGATCTCGCAGATTCATTAAAGTCAGATCGGTTACTCCATTTACATCGCCTGTAAAAGGGCTGGAAATAGAACCGATGTCGTAGGCTCCCAGGATCGAGCGGTGGGCTTCCTCATGGGTAATTGGCCGAAGGAACAGGGCCTGTATGCCCACTTGCAGCAGGTAGGCCGTCAGGTCATGCCCCGTGATGGAGTACAATTGACGGGTCAACAGCCGGTAGCCTGACAGATAATTCTGGTCGAGCTGGCGCATGGAGAAGAATTGGGAAGGCGAATCACGGACAATAAAACTGTAATTGGTCACTTTTAACGAATCGCTTTGAGCAAAACAAGGGGCGAAAGTCAACATCAAAATAGCCACTATCCAGGTTTTCTTCATCATACATCAATCTCTTTTATTTGGAAATGGATCAGGATATAAATCTACACAATATTGAGTGCAATAAAACAAGGGGCTGGAAATTATTCTTATCCTTTTTTTTATCAACAGTCTTTCAAACAGGCGTTGAAATTGGTAACTTTACCCTTCTGAAGTTTGGACTTCAGGAACATAAATCGTTAGATACAACCATTTGATATGATTCCTTTTACCCATTTACATGTCCACTCCCAGTATTCCATTTTGGATGGTGCGGCCAGTGTACGCGGTTTAATCGCCAAAGCAAAAGGCGATGGAATGACTGCGCTTGCCTTGACTGACCATGGCAACATGTTTGGCGCCAAAGAGTTTTACGATGTCTGTAAAAAGGAGGGAATCAAGCCTATTCTGGGCTGTGAAACTTATGTGGCCGAGACCTCTCGCCACAACAAAAAGGATGCAAAAGTAGACCGCTCGGGCTATCACCTGATCGTGCTTGCGAAGAACCTGGTAGGTTACCGCAACCTGCTCAAGCTGGTGTCGGCGGCTTATACGGAAGGATTTTATTACAAGCCGCGTATCGATAAAGAGCTGCTTGAAAAATACCATGAAGGGCTGATCATTTCAAGCGCCTGCCTGGGGGGTGAAGTTCCCCAGCACATCATGGACGGGCACCTGGCAGAGGCAGACCAGACCATTCAATGGTTCAAGTCTATTTTCGGGGATGACTTTTACCTGGAGTTGCAGCGACACCCATCGGAATTGCAGGAAATGCGACAGAACGTGTATGAAAATCAGGTGCTGGTCAACAAGCAGATGTTAGAACTGGCCCAAAAGCATGGGGTAAAGCTGATTTGCACCAACGACATTCACTTTATCAACCAGGAGGATGCTGACGCCCACGATTTGCTGATTTGCCTCAATACAGGTAAGGATCTGGACGATCCGACCCGAATGCGCTATACCAAGCAGGAGTGGTTTAAAACCACTTCGGAAATGAATCAATTGTTTGCCGATGTTCCCGAAGCATTGAGCAACACCCAGGAGATCAATGAAAAGGTTGAGTTATATGAACTGAACTCCTCACCCATCATGCCCATTTTTCCGATTCCTGAAGAATTTGGGAAGGAGGAAGATTATCGGGCCCGTTTTACCGAAGAGATGTTGCTCGAAGAATTCACCGAGCAGTGGTACAACAGCATTGGGGGATACGACAAAGTGATCAGGGTAAAACTGGAAGCCGATTACCTGGCCCACCTGACCTGGGAAGGGGCCAAGCCGCGCTATGGTGAACCGTTTTCAGATGATGTCAGGGAGCGTATTGAATTTGAATTGAGTACCATCAAGAAGATGGGTTTCCCCGGATACTTCCTCATCACACAGGATTTCATCAATGAAGCCCGTCGGATGGACGTGCTCGTGGGTCCCGGTCGTGGATCGGCAGCAGGATCAGTGGTTTCCTATTGTACGGGGATTACCAATATCGATCCCATGAAGTACGACCTGCTCTTTGAGCGGTTCCTGAATCCTGACCGTATATCCATGCCCGACGTGGATATCGACTTTGATGATGACGGACGCCAGAAGGTGCTGGAATATGTAACCA
>DMFR01000082.1 GCA_003450125.1 Prolixibacteraceae bacterium
TTAATAACCTTAGTAACCAGAAGTCAGCCCCAGCCACCAACCTTAGTAACCTTAGTGACGCTATATTTAGTTTAGGCTTTGGCATAATATCTGTACAGCGACACTAAGTTACACTAAATAATTGTCACAATACACAACTTATACCCTGTACTTTTGGTTTAAGGAGGAATTGAAAAGCAAGTAGTTTCAATCTTTTTCAGAAATAAACTATCTTTACCTTTTAGGAACAGATTACTTAGGTGTGAAAGGCATGATGACAAAACTTCAAACAAAAGCAGAACAGCGATTAATTCAGGATTATTTTGACGACTTGATGAAAGCCTGTGACCGGAAAGTTTCGGAAGACGGCAAAGCAAGGATTCAAAAGGCGTTTGAATTTGCCAATACAGCCCATGCGGGAGTAAAACGCAAATCTGGGGAACCGTATATTATTCATCCCCTGTCGGTGGCAAAAATCGTGGTCGAAGAAATAGGGCTCAGCGCTACCTCCATTATTTCGGCATTGATGCACGATGTGGTAGAAGACACGGATTATACCCTTGAGGATATCAGCAATTTGTTTGGAGAGAAAGTGGCTTCCATTGTAGACGGGCTGACCAAATTGACCGATGAGTTTACCCCCCAGCAGGATTCGAAGCAGGCCAACAACTTTAGGAAAATGTTGATGACCCTCTCGGATGATGTACGTGTGATTTTGATCAAGATTGCCGACCGCCTGCACAATATGAGAACCCTGGATTCGATGCCTCCCAACAAGCAATTGAAAATAGCGGCAGAGACACTATATATTTTCGCTCCCCTTGCCCATCGTCTGGGATTGTATGCCATCAAATCGGAACTGGAGGATCTTAGTTTGAAATACAAACATCCCGATGCTTTCAACCAGATACAATTCAGACTTCAGAATCAGCGTGAAAAAAGAGATTACCTGGTAACAGAATTCATTAAACCCATTGAAGAGCAATTAAGTAAAGAAGGAATAGAATTTACAATTACCGAACGCCTGAAGTCGATCTATTCGATCTGGAGTAAAATGCAGACCAAGGGGGTATCGTTCGATGAAGTATATGATTTGCTGGCCATCCGGGTGGTATTTACCCCAAAGCCCCATGTTTCGGAAAAACGGCAGTGCTTTGACATCCTTTCACTGGTCACCGATATTTACAAACCCAAACCAGACCGAATACGTGATTGGATTACCATCCCGAAGGCCAACGGGTATGAAGCTTTACATGTCACTGTAATGGGGCCGCAGGGTAAATGGGTCGAAATCCAGATCCGCACACAGCGGATGGATGAGATTGCAGAACGTGGTTTTGCAGCCCATTACAAATATAAGAATATCAATGACATTGAAAACGAACTGGACCGATGGCTTCAGAAAATCAAGGAAATGCTCAAGAATCCCGAATCGGATGCATTGGAATTTCTCGATGAGTTCAAAATGAACCTGTTTTCTTCTGAAATCATCGTCTTCACCCCAAAGGGCAGGATGGTAACCCTGCCTAAAAATGCAACGGTCCTGGATTTCGCGTACGAGATTCACAGCGAATTGGGCAACCATTGCATAGGAGCCAAAATCAACCACAAGCTGGTACCCATTTCTCATGTGCTGCAAAGTGGCGATCAGGTCGAAATACTTTCCTCCAAGACCCAAACCCCTCAGCTGAGCTGGCTGACGATATTGATCTCGGCAAAGGCCAAGACTAAGGTCAAACAGTCTTTTAAGCTGGACCGCAAAAAACACATTGAGCAAGGGCGCAAGATCATTGAAGATGAATTGGCCAAGCACAAAATTGTCCCCTCATCGGATACGCTAAAAAAGCTGAGCAGTTATTACAACTTAACCAACAAGGAACAACTCTATGCCCAGGTGGGAATGGGATTTCTCGAATTGGGCAACCTGGATGAAGTACTTCAGACACGCAGGCAGAATAAATTGGCCAAGTTCTGGAAATTGCAATTCAGCACCAAAAAGGAAGAAATTGTTTCTACTCCAGGCAAGATTGATAAAAAATCACCCTACATCCTTTTGGAAGATCCCGAACAGTTGAATTATTCCCTGGCCAGATGCTGCAATCCTATACCGGGAGATGATGTGGTAGGGTACATTTCATCAGAGGACCATGTGATCATTCATAAAAGGAGCTGCCCGGAGGCTTTGAAAATGATGTCCCAGCAGGGTGACAGTATCATCACTGCCGAATGGACCAAGTTCAAAAAGCTCTCTTATCTTTCGCGCATTAAACTCACCGGGTTTGATCGTGTCGGTATCGTGAATGAAATTACGAACATCATTTCCAAACAAAGCGATATCAATATGCGCACGGTTCATTTCGACGCCCATGACGGCATCTTTGAAGGCGATCTGTATTTGTATATCCACAATGTACAGGATTTAACAGAGCTGATTTCCCGCCTGATGAAGATCAAAGGAATTGACAATATCGAACGAATCGAGAAAATACAACAATAAAATAGATTATTTCTTTTTCCATCAAAAAAAACACTATTTTTGAGTTCTATTTTTAATTGGTTTAAATATGAATAACCAAAAGAACAAAGAAGCCGTTAAACGAATGTTTATCGAATATCTGGAGAAGAATGAACATCGGAAAACTCCTGAGAGATTTGCTATTCTGGAGGAAATCTACTCGCGGGAAGGGCATTTCGACATTGAGTCGCTCTACATCTCGATGAAAAACAAGAACTACCGTGTCAGTCGTGCCACCCTATACAACACCATGGATTTGCTGCTCGACTGCAAGCTGATTATTCGTCATCAGTTTGGTAAAAACATCGCCCAGTTTGAGAAGGCTTTTGCCATCCCCCAGCATGATCACCTGATTGATGTACGTACCGGATCGCTCACTGAATTTTTTGATCCCCGCCTAAGAGAGATCATTGAAGACATTTGTCAAAAGAACGATTTTAAATTATCACACCACACTTTATACATTTACGGTCATTTCATCAACTATTGATCAGAAAGGCAAATTAAGGGCAATAGAATTACTGGTCTACTTTTCAGGACAAATAAAAAACTATCTGCTTTTGATGTCTTATTTTGACGCTACTTCTGCAAATAATTTATAATTTTATCCCATAGATAAAAAAAACTTTTATTCCGTGAAAATTGACACGCACAACAGTTCAGTTTTCGCGGATTATCGTGTCTGAACTTTAGCGAAAAAATAGACAATTAAAAATCATAGAATGAATAATAAACACATAGACACATAGTTCACATTGAAAAATTCAATCTGTGTTTTCTATGTGCCTATGTGTTTTAATACTAAGAATAAATGAAAGTAGATGTATTGTTAGGCCTCCAATGGGGAGATGAAGGAAAAGGTAAAATTGTTGATGTGCTGACACCTAAATACGAAGTCATTTCAAGGTTTCAGGGAGGACCAAATGCTGGTCATACTCTGGAGATCAACAACTTCAAGCAGGTATTGCACACTATCCCTTCGGGAATCTTTCACAAGAACAAGCTGAATGTGATTGGCAACGGAGTAGTGATCGATCCCATTACCTTTGAAAAGGAAATAGAATCGATCAGTAAACATGGTGTTGATCTACACAGCACCTTATATATTTCAAAAAAGGCCCATCTGATACTTCCTACCCACAGGCTGCTGGATGCAGCTTCTGAAGATGCAAAAGGCATTACCAAAATTGGGTCAACCTTAAAAGGCATCGGGCCCACTTACCGTGACAAAATCGGACGTGACGGGTTAAGGGTAGGCGACTTATTCGAGAACTTTGAGCAGAAGTATACTTCAAAAGTTCAGGCCCACAAAGATTTACTGGACAATTATTACCATTACGATTACTCAGACAAACTGGCCCAACTGGAACAGGAATGGATGCAGGGAATTGAAATCCTCAAAAGTTTTAACATTGTTGATACCGAGCACCTGATCAATGAAAGTCTTGCTGAAGGTAAATCCGTGTTGGCCGAAGGGGCACAGGGGACCATGCTTGATATTGACTTTGGTTCATACCCATTTGTAACCTCATCAAGTACGATTTGTGCAGGCGCCTGCACAGGATTGGGAATTGCCCCAAATAAAATCGGAAATGTATATGGCATATTCAAGGCCTATTGCACACGCGTAGGCATGGGTCCATTTCCTACCGAGTTATTCGATCTTGACGGACAGAACATGCGTGATGTAGGCCGAGAATACGGATCAACAACTGGTCGTCCACGCCGATGCGGATGGCTTGATCTGGTAGCCCTTAAATATTCCATCATGCTCAATGGGGTCACCGAATTGATCATGATGAAAGCCGATGTGATGGACCTTTTTGAAACCATCAAAATCTGTGTTGGCTATGACATTGCTGGAGAAATAACAGAGAAGTTTCCTTTTGAATTAAACGATCAGGTAAAGCCTGTATACGTAGAATTACCCGGATGGAAAACAGATCTGACTCACCTGACCAGTCAGAATGAATTTCCAGAAGAATTTAACAACTACATCAATTTCATTGAAGAGGAAGTTGGTGTCCCGATTACCATAGCTTCCGTTGGCCCCAACAGGGCCCAAACGATTCTCATGGAGCAATAATTGAGAAAGGGAGTCAGTCAGCTGGCTCCCTTTCTTTTTAGAATATTTTTATTTTTCAATTGGAATAACTACTTTAGAACCATTATTGTTTAAGCAAAATTGTGTTTATCCCTCAGAAATGGAAATTACAAGGCCTACACTGCTTCTAAATAAAGAGACCGCTATATGTAATATTGAAACGATGGCCCTTAAGGCAGCCAACCTGAATCTGAATTTCAGGCCCCATTTCAAGACCCACCAATCGGCTGAAATTGGGGAATGGTTTCGGGCGGCTGGTGTTAAAGGCATAACTGTGTCTTCATTTACCATGGCCAATTATTTTGCGGAAGCCGGATGGGACGATATTACCATTGCCTTTTCGGTAAACATTCTTGAGATACCAGAGATCAATGAATTGGCCGGAAGGGTAAAGCTTAACTTGCTGATCGAAAACATGGAAGGACTCGAGGCCCTTCAAAAACAGATCACCTGGCATACCGGCATTTTTATCAAAATTGATACCGGCTACAACCGTACTGGTATTGAATCCAACCGTACCCTGTTGATTGACCAATTGCTGGAGGTCATTCAAAAATCACCGCTGCTTCAGTTCAAAGGCTTCCTAGCCCACACCGGACATACCTATCAGTCCAATTCTACCCATGATGTCTTTAGCCGTCATTTTGATGCCCTTTTGAAAATGAAGGCACTTAAAGCCAGGTACGTGAATGAATGGCCTGAACTGCTCATCTCGCTGGGCGATACCCCATCATGTAGTATCTGTGAGAACTTTGACGGAGTAGATGAAATCAGGCCCGGTAACTTTGTCTTTTATGACTTAATGCAATTCAAGATAGGGGTCTGTAAACTGAGCGACATTGCTATCAGGATGGTATGCCCTGTTATTGCCACCCATCCTTCACGTAATGAAGTGGTCATTTATGGGGGTGCGATTCATTTTGCAAAAGATTCGATCATCAACATTGACGGCAAGCCCCTTTTTGGAAGAATCATAATAAACGATGGAGAAAAAAGCTTACTGCTGGATGAAAGGAACTACCTTCATTCCCTTTCCCAGGAACATGGGATACTGAAGATTACACCCCGTGACTTTCAGTATTTTAAACCTGGAAATCTCATTGAAATCATCCCTGTTCATGCCTGCCTGACTGCTAACCTGATGAAAGAATTCCTGACGACAGAGGGAGAAATCATCAAAATGATGCCTTTTTATTAAGCGACTGAATACGGCAAAGGCCTATTTAACAAGCATTGTCAGTCAAACATTATGCAGTATTCCCATAATCACTACATTAAATCGGATCAATCTAAAAAGTCGGCGGAAAGGTCCCAGATCAGAATCAGGTAGACCTGTTGCAATCATTAACCCCTTTCAATAGCAGGAGCATATAGTACCCTTTCCCCGCTCTCATTCTTCATATTATTTTCGCGCTGCCGGGCATCCATTGCATCCCTATCATCTGATACCTTTCTGATACCTTTCT
>DMFR01000126.1:0-8681 GCA_003450125.1 Prolixibacteraceae bacterium
AGCAATTGCTGAATAAAGAGTTCAATATTTTCAATTGAAACCACTTGCTTCTCCAGTGTATCGCGACGGGCCACTTCAACTGTTCCATTTTCAAGATCGCGCGGGCCAATGGCTATACGAACCGGAACTCCTTTTAATTCATATTCGGCAAATTTCCAACCCGGCTTCTTGTTGTCGTTGTTGTCGTACTTGACTGAAATGCCCAAAGCTTTGAGTTTTGAGACAATGGTGGCTACTTTTTCCGAAATGGCTGCCAGTTGTTCCTCCTGTTTGTAAATGGGAACAATAACGACCTGGAAAGGGGCCAGTTTTGGAGGAAGTACCAATCCGTTGTCATCGGAGTGGGCCATAATCAAAGCGCCCATCAAGCGTGTTGAAATGCCCCAGGAGGTACCCCATACAAATTCTTCCTTGCCTTCCTTGTTGGCAAACTTGACATCGAAAGCCTTTGCAAAGTTCTGTCCAAGGTAATGTGAGGTTCCTGATTGCAAGGCTTTTCCATCCTGCATCAGGGCCTCAATGGTATAGGTTTCAAGGGCCCCGGCAAAGCGTTCGTTGGCCGATTTGGCGCCCATGATCACTGGAAGGGCCATGTATTTTTCAGCAAAAGTGGCATATACATTGACCATGCGGTCAGTTTCCTCCAACGCCTCCTGGCTGGTGGCGTGAGCAGTATGCCCTTCTTGCCATAAAAATTCTGCCGTGCGAAGGAACAAACGGGTGCGCATCTCCCAACGAACGACATTGGCCCATTGGTTGCACAGGATGGGAAGGTCACGGTAGGACTGAATCCAATTTTTATAAGTACTCCAAATAATGGTTTCAGAAGTGGGTCTGACGATCAATTCTTCTTCCAATTTGGCGTCCGGATCCACAATGATCCCTTTTCCATTGGGATCGTTCATCAGGCGGTAGTGGGTCACTACGGCGCATTCTTTGGCGAAGCCTTCCACGTGGCTGGCTTCCTTGCTGAAGAATGATTTGGGGATGAATAAAGGGAAGTAGGCGTTTACGTGGCCCGTATCTTTAAACATGCGGTCCAGTTCAGCCTGCATTTTTTCCCAGATGGCGTATCCATAGGGTTTAATCACCATGCAGCCTCTCACGGCAGAATTCTCTGCCAGATCGGCCTTGACCACCAGGTCGTTGTACCATTGTGAATAATTTTCGCTGCGTGAAGTCAATTCTTTTGCCATTTCTTTACTTTTGGTATGGTATTTGCAATTTTCATACTAATTTTATAGGCTACAAAGAAAGTAATTTATTATTTATTAAAGGAGGGTGTGATATGAAAACCAAACTTCTAATCATCGCAGTTGTTGCAACACTTGTCAGTGCATGTACCACGGGAACGCATATGGCCAGAACTTACGATGATGACATTTATTTTTCTCCCGGTGATGTACCACCCGTTACAATGGCTGCTGATCAGGGTCCAGCCAAGGCTGACAAATCTTATGCCGGAAATAAGCGAGTTGTCATTAGCCAGAAAGAAAAAAATGCTGATGGCACGTCCACATTAAATAATTACATCTATCAGCCTGAAGATACAGTCAAAAATTCTGATTATCAGTCCTATGATATGGATCAACAGAAACTGGCAGAATCCGATACCACGGTCTATTACAATGATGACAGTGTAAAATACGTAATCAACAATTATTACGACGACAACGACAACGATCTTGATTTTGCCTACCGGATCAACCGGTTCCATAATCCGTATTTTTACGATCCGTTCTTCTATGATGACTGGAACTACGGTTTCTATTCCCCCTATTCCTATTCCGGGTACGGATGGGGCTATGATCCCTGGTTCGGCGGCGGTTGGGGATATCCAGGCTATTATGGCTATTATTCACCTTGGGCCCTTGGCCTAGGATTTGGCGGATACTGGGGTAGCGGCTATGGCTATTATGGCGGACATTATGGCGGCTACTATGGAGGTTATTACGGCAGCGGTGGCGGATATTACAACAGTCCTGATGTTGCCAGAAGAAGAAGCACGGAAATGAATATGCCCAATAGGGAAAATCAAAACAACCAGAACCAGATCGGAGGTAGAATGTCCAATACCTCCAGAGGTGGAAATTATGGAAATACCTCGGACCAAAGATTACCCTCTGGTATCACTAGCGGAACTCAAAGTCATACAAGAGGTCGTTCGGTTGATCAGTCAGGAAACATTGTATATAATAAAAACGGCACCATTGTAAACGACCGCAGGGAAAGTAACACTTCGGTCAATCAAGTTCAGCGTGGAAATGCACGTTCTCTGGCAGTTCGTCCAAGTAGCAGTACTTCAGGAAATATCCGCAGATCGTATGAACCTTCCACCACAGGAAGAACTTACGAACAGAGCAGGGTGGTTCGGCAGGGCCAAAATTACACCCCCAGTTATAATAAGCCAAGGATTGTCAATCAATCGAATTACAATAGCAACAGCTATACCCGTCCACGTACTTCGGGTGGAGACTATGAACGGGGAGCCATGAAAAGTGCAAATACGAACAGTGGACAAAACTA
Organism: Prolixibacteraceae bacterium; assembly: GCA_003450125.1. Classification (GTDB taxonomy): domain Bacteria; phylum Bacteroidota; class Bacteroidia; order Bacteroidales; family Prolixibacteraceae; genus Aquipluma. Next base: position 2,527 of record DMFR01000126.1, read on the forward strand.
CAGCGCTCCAAGGAGTTCTTCAAGCATGAGGCAAACATACCGTTCAAGTTCATCCTATTCAAGTGGTTCCAGTTATTCATCAGGAAGAATGGGATCGGGTGTCAGCAGTCCGTCAAGTTCAGGCTCTTATAGCGCCCCTTCAAGAAGCAGTTCATCTTCCAGTGACGGTGGCGGTTATAGAAGCAGCTCATCTTCCAGTGGCGGTGGCGGAGGTTACAGCGGTGGCGGATCATCAGGCGGATCATCAGGTGGAAGTTCCGGTGGTGGCGGAGGATCAGGCTCCAGAAGATAACATCGTGGAAACGAGCCACGGACTTGTAATTCGAATACATGGAATCAATGGCGAGTTTCATCGGATAAATAGAAAGAATTGAATTAAACTGATGAAAATAATATAGTTGAATACAAACAACATTTTAAACACCAAGATCATGAAAAAACTAGTCTATACAATCAGTATTGTGCTGATCGCCTGTAGCGCTTTTGCTCAGGATTTAACCGATGCTTTAAGGTATTCAAACTATCATATGACTGGGACAGCCCGTTCGGCTGCCATGGGAAATGCTTTCGGTGCATTAGGGGGTGATTTTTCTTCCCTGAGCATCAATCCTGCCGGATTAGGCGTCTATCGTTCCGGAGAATTCACCCTTACCCCTTCTTTTGGACAAACCAGTATTGATGGAACTTATCTGAACAATAAACTGACAGATTCAAAATACAACATCAGCCTTGATAACCTGGGCTATGTGACCACATTCAACACCAGTGAAAACAGCGAGTCAGGGTTGGTGAGTATCAACTTTGGCCTGGGGTTCAATAAGTTGGGCAGCTTTACGATGAATAGTCTGGCCGAAGGTTCAAATTCCAACCATTCACTTCTTACTTATTTCACTGAAACGGCCAATAACACGGGTGTCTCATCCGATAACCTGGATCCTTATTATGAACGTCTGGCATGGAATACCAATCTTTTACTCTATGACAATACCAATAAAGAGTATTTCAACGACATCACCGATAAAGGGTATGGCCAATCGCAACGCAAAACAATTGACCGTAGGGGGTATATCAACGAATATGTACTTTCAGTAGCTGCAAACTTCAATCATAAATTTTACCTGGGAGCCACCCTTGGAATTCAGGATGTCTATTTTAAGGAAAATGGAAATTTGTATGAATGGGATGCCAACAACAACATTCCTTATTTTAACAATTTTAACTTTAATAATTATTTGAAAACAACCGGCAACGGGGTCAATTTTAAAATCGGCGCCATTTTCAAACCTATCGAACAGTTAAGATTGGGCGTTGCCTTTCATACCCCTACATTCTACAAGTTCAGCGATTTGTATGATAGCGGTATGAAATCCTCCATTACCTATGACGATGGGGTGACTGAAAATAAATCAGCCTATCCGGATAAGGAAGGCGCTTATGATTATCATATTGAAACCCCAATGAAGGCCATTTTAAGCGGCGCCTTGGTCGTTGGGAAAGCTGGTCTGATCAGTGTGGATTATGAAATTGTAGATTATTCTTCCGCCAAAATTAAAAATGGAAGCGATGGGTACGACTATTTCGATGAGAACAATACGATCAGCCAGGCTTACAAAACGGTGGGCAACCTGCATGTGGGGGGTGAATTGCGTGTGAATAAGAGTTTTAGCCTGAGAGCAGGATATGAAAATTTCCCAAGCGCTTACAAAAACACTCTGAATGGGGTATATAATCCCAACAGTGGTCAATCCTATACAACTGCTTCTGCAGGTTTTGGATTCAGGGAGGGCAATGTTTTCTTTGATGCAGCCTATAAACGTATTATGAGCAGCGAATACAACAAGTTGTATCCGGGAGCCATCAATTTGGCCAAATATGATGCCACACAAGACAATGTAATCTTTACCCTGGGATTCAAGTTCTAGTTAATATCCAAAATGGGTAGGAAAAGAAAGTGTCTGAAAAGTAAAATTTAAATACGAAGACACAAAGTCACAAGGAATTCACCACAGATTACACAGATGGACACAGATTATTCTTATTTTTTTAATCTGTGTTTATTTGAGTAATCTGTGGTGAATTCCTTTTTGACTTTTAAGACAACTTCTTTTCTAATACTGCTGACCCAGGACAAAATATTTTCAATCCTTTGGGTAGAAAGTTTTTTTTTGTACTTTCTTTGTCATAACTTAGCTAAAATTAAATATTGGATCATGCGCCAGTTTATTGAAATTAATTTCGAGGAAGCCTTGGAGATTTTTAATGATGCCGAGAGTAATGGTTCCCGCTGGAGAGTAGGTGACTTCACTACTGCCCAATGGCTTCAGAAAAACATGATTCATTTGGATGATATTGTTTCCTATTCCAGGCACATGCCGGATGTGAAAATCGTCATTATTGGAGAGGGGCCTTCGGAAGTGTTCTATATTTATTCCCCAAAACTAAAAACTTGTTTTAAATTTGAGCATTCAATGGCTGAAATTTAATTCAAAGATCTTCAATATGACTGTACTTTTTGATGACCCTATTGGAAGGGCTGTTTATGATTTTCATTTTAATTCCATCAATCAACCTGTAATTGTCCATTCCGATGACTTTGATGATGATACCATCGACACCGGTTACCTCTTTCGGTCATACAGGCTCATGCCTGCCCTGGAGAAAAAGGCCATGAATTTATGTAAAGGTGCAGTCCTCGATGTAGGAGCTTGCGCAGGGGCCCATTCCATATACCTTCAGTCACAGGGATTTGAAGTTACTGCCCTGGAAACCTCCGCCCTTTCTTGCCAGGTGCTAAAAAGCAGAGGTATTATGACTGTTATTCAACAGGATATTTTTAAATTTACCCATCAAAAATTTGATACCATTCTTTTGCTGATGAATGGTACAGGAATTGCAGGAAGCCTTGCCGGATTGGAGGTTTTATTTCATCATCTGGGCACACTGCTTCTTCCCGGGGGTCAAATCCTGATCGACTCCTGCGACTTGATTTATCTATATGAACAGGAAGATGGATCGGCAGTTTTGGACATCAGCGCTGAAAATTATTACGGTGAACTGATGTTTCAGACTGAATATAAAAGCTGGATCAGCCAGCCTTTTCCCTGGTTGTATGTCGATCTGAACAACCTGGAAGATGCGGTGGAAAAGAATCGGCTTAAATTGAATAAAGTATTCAAGGGGCAGCATTACGATTATCTTGCCCAAATAACATTCTAAAAAATGAACAGTTTGAAAAAAAATAGTATTTACAGGGCCCTTTCTTCATTGGAAATCGAAATCTTGACACAACAGGGATGTACTTCAGATGGTTGGGGCCAAATCAGTGTAGGTGAAGGTTTTATTGCTGAACATGTGCGCAATGTACAGTTTTCGGGAACCGTCAGTATGGGCGATAACTCGGGTACGGTTTCCTTTAGCGGGGGAATAGTCCGTAACTGTGGGATCTACCATGCCAGTGTTCACAATTGCAGCATTGGGAGTCATGTTTACATTCACCACATCTCCAATTATATTGCCAATTATGATATTGAAGACCATGTTATTATGGAGAATATTGAATTGTGCTTTATTGATGGGGTAACCAACTTTGGCAATGGGATCAAAGTATCCACCTTGGATGAAACAGGCGGAAGGGGAGTGATGATTTACGATAAATTGTCTGCTCACCTGGCCTATTTTCAGGCCTGGTATAAACACCGGCATTGCCTGATCAATGAGATAGAGTCTAAAATCACAGCATATGCCGAATCGGTAGCAAGCAATAGGGGAACAATTGGAGCTTATTCTTTTATCCGCAATTGCAGGCAAATTCGAAACGTTAAATTCGGACCCCACAGCCAGGTTTTGGGACCTACCCGCCTTCAGAATGGATCGGTCAACAGCAACGAATCGGCTCCTGTAAAGTTGGGTGCGGGAATTCTGGCTGAGAACTTTATCGTTTCATCAGGGGCCGAAATATCGGATGGCGTCATTATTTCCAACTGTTTTATCGGTCAGGGTTGTATTTTAGGCAAACAATATTCCGCAGAGAACTCATTGTTTTTTGCCAATTGCCAGGGATTTCTGGGGGAAGCCTGCTCCGTTTTTGGAGGCCCTTACACTGTTTCTCACCATAAATCGACTTTGCTGATTGCCGGAATGTTCTCTTTTTGTAATGCAGGCAGCGGATCGAACCAGAGTAACCACATGTACAAATTGGGGCCGATCCATCATGGAATCGTTGAAAGAGGATCAAAAACAACTTCCGATTCTTATATCCTCTGGCCTGCAAAGATTGGGGCTTTTACCCTGGTAATGGGACGACACTACAAAAATACCGATACCTCAGACCTTCCTTTTTCTTATTTGATCGAAAACAAGGATGACAGTTGGGTCGCTCCGGGAATAAATCTTAGAAGTGTAGGTACTATCCGTGATGTGTTGAAATGGCCCAAGCGTGACAGGCGCACCGACCCGGAAAAGTTGGATTGTATCAACTTCAACCTCCTCAGTCCGTTTACCATTCAAAAAATGCAGAAAGGGCTTGATATCCTTCGCAGCCTAAAAGAAATATCAGGAGAAACGACCGAAGTATTTGCTTACAGGAATACCTTAATCAGCAAAAGTGCCCTGGAAAAGGGAATGGATTTGTATGAAAAGGCCATCTATAAGTTCCTCGGCAATTCCATCATTTCCAGAATTGATAAATGCCATGTTCAAACCTGGGAAGAACTTCAGGATTGCCTTAAACCCCAACATTTTATTGGCAGGGGTGAATGGAGCGATCTGGCTGGATTGATTGCCCCCAAAACAGAAATTAATCTGATGATCAAAGGCATTGAAAAGGGGGAAATATCAAGTTTGATTGAGATTGAAGAGCAGTTTAAAGAACTTCACACCAGTTATTATGAGTATGAATGGACTTGGGCGGCTGAGTTGCTGGTGGAAATCACCCGTAAGAGAATTGAAGACTTGAAAATCTGCGACATCATCAGTTTGATTAGGAAATGGAAAGAAAGTGTCATTGGACTGGATCAAATGTTGTATGATGATGCAAAAAAAGAATTCGGGATGGATTCAATGACCGGATTCGGGATGGATGGAAATAAGACCACCCAAAAGCTTGATTTTGAAAAAGTAAGGGGCCACTTTGAAAACAATGACTTTGTGAAAGAGATTGTCAGTCATATTCATAAGAAAACCGTCTTGGGCGATAGCATGCTCGAAAAATTATCCAATATTGAGGTAACCCTTCAAAATCAAATCGTATGAGACTTATCATCCAGGCCAATCATGAGCTGACTTCAAAATGGGTGGCCAATTATATGGCCCGGAAAATCATTCTGGCCAGGCCTACAAAGGAAAAACCTTTCGTTCTTGGATTACCTACCGGCTCCTCGCCGCTTGGAACCTATGCAGAGTTGATTAGATTATACAAATCGGGTATAATTTCATTTCAAAATGTGGTGACTTTCAACATGGATGAATATGTCGGCATTCCAAAAGACCATCCGCAAAGTTACCATACCTTTATGTGGTCCAATCTCTTCAGTCATATCGATATCCGGGAAGAAAATGTAAACATTCTCAATGGGAATGCTCCCGATATTAAGGCCGAATGCCAGGCGTATGAAGACAAGATAAAGGCTGCCGGTGGCATTGATTTGTTCCTTGGCGGCATTGGTCCCGACGGACACCTTGCCTTCAATGAACCCGGATCTTCACTGGCCTCCCGCACCAGGGACAAGGAACTGAATTTAGATACCAAAATTGCCAATTCCCGCTTCTTTGACAACGATGTGGATCAAGTCCCTTCTTCTTCATTAACCGTCGGTGTAGGTACGGTGATGGATGCCAGGGAGGTGCTCATCATTGTAAATGGGTTTAACAAGTCGCGCGCCTTGCAGCATGGTGTGGAAGAAGGGGTGAACCACATGTGGACCATCAGCGCCCTTCAATTGCATCCCCGCGGAATGATTGTCTGCGATGAAGCGGCCACCTATGAACTAAAAGTGGGTACTTACAAGCATTTCAAGGACATTGAAAAGAACCATCTTGACCCGGATCAATTGCTGAATTCAGATCTGATTTGGTAAAATACGAATTACACTCTCTTAAAAATACTCATATTCGATATCTGTCACATTCCAGTCAATACGTGTAGATTGTATGTAGCT
>DMFR01000126.1:8867-11832 GCA_003450125.1 Prolixibacteraceae bacterium
GTATGTAGCTCGTGTGTACTTTGTGTGTGCTTGCCTGTTAAGGAACACACAAGCAACACACAAGCAACACACAATCTACACTTAATGAATGGAATCTGACAGATGTCTGACTGAATAGGCGTGTTCAATATTGATTATCATTTCATATATTTGGCAAATAAATTGAAAAAAAGAGGTATATTGTAGCTTGTATTAAACTTCTGTAAAGAATTGAACAATTGTATACTCTGTCCGTTACACGGCCTATGTCAGGATCATTAACCGTTATATTTTTGACTGTAATTAATTTATAGATTTCTTTTGCCCCTTAAAAAAACTGAATATGGAAAATAACATCAACCAGGAAGCCAAACCGCCAAAGAAAATTGTTCCCAGAATCATCATTGGAATTATTGTCATTATCGCTCTTGTAGTCATTGGGGAGAAAGTATATCATGCCTTCACACATGAAGAAACAGACAATGCCCAGGTTGAAATGCGGCTTGTTCCCATCCTTTCCAGGGTTTCCGGTTATGTGGATAAAGTATTTGTTGAAGATTATGCCCAAGTCACCAAAGGACAACTTTTGCTGGTGATCGATTCAACTGATCTCCAGTTGCAGTTGGATGAGATGCTGGCCGATTATACACAGGGACTGACGGATGTTGAAAATGCAAAAGCCTCGCTCACCAATGCAGAGGCAACATTAACTTCATCCAAAGGGAATCTTGACGTGGTGCGCCTCAAAGTTGATAAGGCCAGGAATGATTATGAACGGGATAAAAGCCTTTATGATTCGAATGCCATTACCAAAAGGCAATTTGATGACAGTAAATCCAATCAGGATATCAACATGAAACAATTGGAGACCAGTCAGTCGGATGTCAAAGTGGCCCAGACAAGGCTGGCTATTCTTCAATCGCAGGTGAAGAAAGCGGAGGCGATGATGGATGTCCGAAAATCCCGCATTGACCAGCAACGCCTGAAGATTTCCTATTGCAAGGTGAAAGCCATTTCGAATGGGAAATTGGGAAAACGCAATGTTGATGAAGGCCAATATGTACAGGTTGGCACTCCGTTTTTTACCCTGGTAAATGATGAAAGTTACTGGATTATTGCCAATTTCAAAGAAAAACAGATCAAGAATATTCCCGTTGGGAAGGATGTGGAGATCACCGTGGATGGTTATCCTGACCTGGTTATCCGGGGAAAGGTAACTTCCATTGCAGATGCAACAGGCGCAAGGGTTTCCTTGCTTCCACCGGACAATGCCACCGGAAATTTTGTCAAGGTTGCACAGCGTATACCTGTTAAAATCGAGGTACTGGATGCCGAAAAATACAAGGATCTATTGCGTGCAGGGATGAGTGTTGTGGTATCGGCTCACATTTCTGGATAAATATGGCTCAGCTGACTAAAATAGCGAAGGTTATTATTGCCCTGACAACCATTTCGGCTGCCATCATGGAGCTGATCGATACTTCCATTGTCAATGTCGCACTCACCCAAATGGCAGGAAATTTGGGTTGTTCGATTGAAGATATCGCATGGGTCATCACTTCTTATGCCATTGCCAATGTAATCATCATCCCGATGACCGGGTTCCTTGCCGCATTCTTTGGCCGACAACGCTATTATCTTTCTTCGATCATTGTTTTTACCGTTGCTTCTGTCATGTGTGGGCTATCCACTTCATTGTGGGAACTCGTTTTCTGGCGATTTGTCCAGGGACTGGGCGGAGGTGGATTGTTGTCAACCTCCCAATCCATCCTATTCGATATATTTCCCGGCAAACAGCGGGGACTTGCAGCTGCTTTGTTCGGGATGGGTATAGTCATTGGCCCAACCATAGGTCCAACAGTTGGTGGGCTGATTATTGATTCCTACTCCTGGCCGCTCATTTTCTTCATCAATGTACCCTTTGGAATTATAGCCAGCTTGCTTACCTATCAGTATATTGATGATGGAAGTATGGTTCCCTCAAAACCTCCCATCGACTGGTATGGGATATTTTTCCTCACCATTGGAATTGGGTCACTGCAATATGTGCTTGAGCGTGGGGAATCAGAAGATTGGTACGATTCCAGATACATTATATGGTTCACCATCATTGCCGTTATCGGATTGATCGCCTTTATATGGTGGGAGTTGCAACAAAAACATCCGGTGGTAAACATCCGGATCATGAAAGATTGGAACCTCACGATAACAACCATGCTTACCTTTGCTGTCGGCTTCATCCTTTTTACTTCCGTTTTTGTATTCCCTCTCATGTTGCAACGGGTTCTTGGATATACCGCTTATGAAACTGGTTTGACCTTATTGCCCTCTACTATTCTTTCCTTGTTCTTCATGCCATTTATTGGGAAAAGATTGCAGTCTGGAACCGACCCAAAGATCTTTGTGATTATCGGATTCTCCATATTAATGGTCTATGGCGTTCTGATGTCAAGGGGGGATATTAATGCCACTTCCGGATTCTTTTTGATACCCTTGTTGGTTAGAGGAGCAGGGCTTGCGTTTTTATTTGTACCTCTTACCCAGATGGCCGTTCAGGGATTATCGCCCCAGGATATTCCGCAGGGGGTGGCCATGAATAATATGATGCGGCAGTTAGGCGGGTCGTTCGGAATTGCCATTATCAACAATTACATTGCTCACCGGGTGGCAATCCATCGGATTGACCTGATCAGTAATATTTATGAGGGGGGCCAGCTGTTCACCGAAAGGTATAATGCCATTCTGCAAGGGATTCAATCAAAAGTGGCAGTTGGGGCCAATGCCCAGCAGCAAGCTTACAAAGTGATAGATCTGATGGTGATGAAACAGGCCTTCCTGTTAAGTTATCTGGATGCTTTCCTTTATGCAACGCTTATAATTGCCATCGCTTTCCCTTTAATCTTTCTAATCAGGAGGAAGAAACGATCGACTGAAGCCATGAAGATGGCCAATCTACCAGTTCATTAACTGTCTCTTATACACATCT
>DMFR01000125.1 GCA_003450125.1 Prolixibacteraceae bacterium
CCATCCAACCATCCAACCATCCATTTATCTTCCCTTTACCACTTGCCTTGTTTGTTCATTCATCCTGCAGATATAAATTCCTGGAGTAACCTGCTGGTATAGTTCATTGGTTCCATCCCAACTTATATTCAACCGCTCGGCTTTGCTTTCGCTAATAAGGTTTTTAACCCTTTGACCTGCCATATTGTAAATATCCACGGTGATCTTTGTATGTTTTGGGTTCTGGATTTCAACAGTCACTTCTTGGGTGAATGGATTGGGATAACAGTTGAATGAAGGCCTGTTTTGGGCCATTTCATCCACTCCTGTTGGCTTGGCTAATTGTGTTATCACTATAGTTTGCGGATCAATATCAGTGGCAGAAACGGTCACTAGGGCTGTTCTTGATATATCAGTGCTATTGGCTTCCGCACTAAAGGTGATGGTTTGGGTACCTGTGCCAGTCACCGGGTCTACTTTAAGCCAAGGCTTGTCCCAACCGACAGTCCATAAAACATTGCCTGAAAGGATTATACTGGCTGCGCTTCCTTGGGCAGCTTCCAGGCTAACTTCCGTTTCTGAAACCTTTAATTCATTCATCTCTACAATGTTTTTAAAATCCTTCCATTGCTCAGCTGCAGCATAAAGCGCTTTAGAACCATAAGGCACATAGAGGATGCATTTATTAAGGTCAATATTCGCAAAGACTACACCAGAATTCCTGAGATCTGGTGGATTCACCGGATAAGAATTGATCGATGTTAAACTATAACAATAAGTAAATGCATTATATCCAATGGAGGTAACCGTAGAAGGAATCTTTATTGATTTTAGGCTGGTGCAGTAAAAAAATGCTTCTTCCCCTATGTCAGTTACTGCAGAGCCCATATCAACAGACAATAATCCAATACAGGAACGAAAAAGACGACTTTTTATGGTAGTAAGGGAAAGAGGTAAGGTGACTGAAGCTAAACTGTCACATGTCTCAAATGCGGCATTACCTATTTCAGTAATTGATGAAGACAATTGAATATTTTTTAGTGATTTGCATCCTCTAAAAGCCTGGATTCCAATAGTTGTGGTTGATGTAGGAATGATGAGGTCTGTTAAACTTGTACAACCGGCAAATGCATAATAACTGATAGTTATCACTGATGGGGGAATATCAAAATCTTTTAATGCCCTGCACTGCGAAAAAGCCTCCTCTCTGATAGCGGTGACTGATTGAGGTAAAATCAAGGTGGTAAGCTTGCTCTTCGTATCGTAGATTCCATTCTCCAACGCTCTTTTGGGAACTTCATTTTCTTGATAATCAGTTGTATATTCATCCGTGCCTTCTGTTCCTGAATAAGCTTTGATGGTTGTTCCACTCAAATTCAATACTTCCAGAATAGGCATTTTGTCCCTGATCAGCTTAAAATCCCGTACATCCATTTCTCCGGTAACAGTAAGGTGGGAAATACCGCTTAATTCTTGCTCCGAGAACTGATTGACTAAAGTTCCTGCTTTTGCAAGGTTGATAGTAATAGGTAATCCTTTTTGAATCACCGTTATATCCTGCGAAACAGTGTCTGAAATAGAAATTACCACCTTGGCAGTTCGATTGTTAACGGATGAATTTGCCTCCGCGGTAAAGATGAAGGTAGCGTTGCCGGAACCTGAAGTGGGTTTTATCGTGACCCATGACTGGTCTGAACTTACAGTCCAGGCCGCACCGGAAGTAAGCTCTACCTTGGCAGTGTCCCTGGCAGACTCAAAGGTCAGTGAAGTGGGAGAGAGCCTGAAATCTGCCATCTCCACAATATGGGTAAAATCCTGCCATCCTTGCGCGGAAGCATATAGATCGACGGATCCAAAGGGAACATACAATATGCTGTTGGATTTAACCACATCATCAAAACTGGCAGAAGTGATAAAAGCAGGAACAGATCTGTAGGAATAGATTGACCTTAAGTTAGGGCTTTGAATAAAAGCTCCGTATTGAATATATTCTACCGATGCTGGCAACACAAGCTTGGTCAACCCATTGCACAAACGAAATGCACTGTCATCAATAGTTGTGACAGATGGTGGAATAGTTATTGAAGTCAGGGCACTGCACCCCTCAAAAACACCTCTGGATAAGTAAGTGATAGAAGTTGGAAGAGTCACCTCCGTTAAGCCGCTACAAAAATAGAAAGCCCACTCATCAATATGGGTGACAGAAGATGGAATGTTAAGCGAAGTCAATGCACTGCAACCCTCGAAAGCAGACCACCCAATTGTTGTAACCATTGGGGGAATTGTGATACCGGTTAATCCGCTGCAACCGCTAATACCTCCACTGCCAATCACCTCAAGCGTTGAAGGAAGCTGGAGGCGTGTTAAAAGCGGTTTGCTTATCCCTCCATAATTGAGCGAATTCTTCGAAATACTGGGGCCAGGAAACCAATTGGCACGAAAGTTACCAACACTAGGGATTGTACATGCTGCAATTATTGAACCACTCATATCCAGTTCTGTCAAGCTGGGCATTTGATTCTGAATCGTTGAAATATCCAATGCATTCATGGTGCCCGTAAGTGTCAGATGGGTAATTGTATTCAGTTCCGTGTCAGTCAATGCCGAAGACAAACCACCTGCCGTCACTTCCACCGTTTTCAAAACCTGTGCTTGTAGCACGATGGTAAGATACAGACCGACAATAAGTAAAAGTATTGATTTCATCTGTTTATTTTTTTTACACACATAGACACATAGAACACATAGAAAAATTATTCACCACAGATTACTCAGATTTTATACAGATTAATCTTTTTATTGATGTTAATCTGAGTAATCTGTGGTGAATAATTCTTCTAAGTATGAGAAACTATATAATGTCGTATTTTTCTAATTGCAAGACAAAAAGTTCATAACATCCCAAATTAGCGACCAAGGACCCTACTTAGTAACCTTAATGAACCGCCATAAATATGCCATTTATACGACAATTAAGAGTTCCAATTACTTATGTGTTCTAAGTATCTATCTGTTTATTTTTCATTTTGTTTATAATCATTCTCCTGTATGTCAAAATTCTATCGATAGGATTGTTTCCTAAATAGTTGTTATCACTTCTCCATATAGATCAGTTTACCCGTATAAAGTTGATCACCCAAGGTCAACCGGTAGAGTAGGATAGAGTTGCTCTTTTCCTTTGGCTGATAATCCATTTGAATCAACTGACCTCCTCTGATGGAACCCTCAAAAAGCATTGCCTTTTTAGACCCTATTGCATCAAATATTTCAAGCCTTGCAGTGGTATTAACAGGGCTGGAGAATTCGAAGTTCAGCCTGTCGGTAAAGGGGTTGGGCCATGCCTTAATACTTGGTTGGGCAACAACTATTTCGTTAGAAGAGGAAGTGATATTGGTGTGGTATTGATAGACCCATAAACCTCCACAATTAACCAGAGCGTATAAGATACCCTTCCGATCAATATCAATGTCCAAATAACTAACAGCACCTGCAGAAAAGTCAGCATTGCCCACTACTTCCCATTTGTCGCCCTTGGGTTTCTGAACCATAGCCCTATTGTTATTGGACTCATCCGTATAGGCCACATAAGGCGTACCGTGGGGATCTATGGCAAGAGATACGATGGATAATGGAAGTACACCGGAAATGCCCTCATTGCCAATAGCTACCCAATCGCTGCCATTGAATTTGGATACCGAGATATGGTTTTCTGAATGCCCATCCCTATATGCCCTGTAGAGCGTATCGGCCGGATCAAAGGCGATGTCGATGGAATAAGCCAGGCTGCCATCATTGCCAACTGTTGCCCAATTGCTTCCAGTGAATTTCTTTACAGAGGCCTTAATGTGGTCTCCATAAGCGACATAGGGTGTTCCGCTTTGATCAATAGCCAAGGATGACGCAGTAGGGGACAATGAAGTTCCACCGGTAAAGCCCAGGGATTCCCACTTACTGCCATTGAATTTCATCACTATTCCTTGGGGAGATTGATTAACTTCTGCATATTCCAAATAGGGCGTACCCTTGGAATCTATAGCGATAACCGGAGGACCTGCTGAGCGTGGCGAAAAACCTGCACCGCCGACTGTTACCCATTGATTGCCGTTAAATTTCCTGACCGAGACTATGTAGTCATTGAAGAGGTCTGAATAGGTCAGATAGGTCACATAAGGCTTTCCCGATGGATCTATGGCAATATTGGGATAATAAGTCATCCCTTCCGAAAATCCCGCATCTCCTACAGTGACCCATTCGCTTCCGTTAAACTTCATCACCGTGGCTTTACCTTCATTATTTTCATCCGTAAATGCGACAAAGGGTGTCCCTGTGGAATCCAGGTCCAGGGAGTTATATCCTGCGAATCCATTTGAAATGCCTACAATGCCCAATCTTTCCCATGTATGGCCATTCAATTTCATGACCGTGGCTTTATGGCCATTTTCATCATCAGGATAAGCCACATAGGGCGTACCGTTCTGATCGATGGCTATGCTTGGATAGCTGCCAAAAAATAGGGTAGAGTCTTTATTTACAATAGTTTCCCAGGTACTGCCATTGAATTTCACAACTGCCACTTCATTGTCGTTCTCCCCCGTCTCGTAGGACAGATAGGGAGTGCCGCCCTGATCAATGGCCATGGTGGTTAACCAAACTTTATTATTGGAAAAGCCTGCATTGCCCACAGTTACCCAAGCATTATCGCTCAGTTTCATCACCGTGGCTTTTTGTCCGTTTGCAAAATCCTTAAATACCACATAAGGAGTGTCTTGAGGATCTATAGCAAGTGTGATATAGCTAACTTCGCCAGGTGAAAAGCCTTCTATTCCAACAATTTTCCACTCGTTTTCCATGAATTTCATCACCGTGGCTTTACTCTTGTTCCCTTCATCCCGATAGGCGATATAAGGTACACCTGCTGGATCTATGGCCATAGAGGTATAAGCAAAACCTTTCGAGAGTCCTGCCTTTCCAACGGTTTCCCATGTCTGGCCATTGAATTTTCTAACCGTAGCCTTTCCGCCATTTTTATAATCACTGACTGCTATATAAGGTGTCCCATTTTGATCCAGAGCGATGTTGATTATCCCAATACTATCTGCTGCAAAACCTTCATTGCCGACCATTTCCCATTCGCTGCCGTTGAATTTTTGGACGAACCCATTATCGCTGCTGTTGTCTTGATTGGCAACTAGATAGGCCACGTAAGGTGTCCCTTTGGCATCAATGGTCATGGTGAGGCTATTAACCCGACTATTTGAAAAATGCGCCTTGCCTACTGTTTCCCATGTGCTGCCATTGAATTTTCTCACCATTGCTTTTTCATTGTCCATTTCATCCTGGAAGGCCACATAGGGAGTGCCGTTGGGACCTACGGCCAAAGAGGCAAAGTACACTATACCGGGAGTAGCCTGATCGTATTCACTTGGACCCAGGGGTTGCCAGGTCTGTGCATTTACCCATCCGAAGACAAGCATGAGTACCCATAAAGTAAGTTGAGTTTTCATAATTGAAGTTTTTTGTTATCATCAATCGGTTAATTTATAGAATGAATATTTGAGCCACTCCGAAAAGTGGAAAAGCTTAAAAATAGTCCTGATAGGACTGAATCTGAATAACCGTGGATGAAACCCACGGATAAAACAAACAACGAACCAGCAGCCCTGAAGGGGCTGAATATAAGTTATATAAAAAGTTCAACCCCTTCAGGGTTGTGTTTTTTTTATTTTGCTTCCACCGTGGGTTACCACCCACGGTTATTCAAATTTGACCCTTTCAGGGTCTTCAATCCACTTTTCGGAGTGGGCTCAATATTTTGCAAGCAGAACCTGGCGGTTGTATGCAAGGTAATGCATGAAGGCCGATATCGTTCAGACAGGCCTTCTAATTGAATGACTTAATAGGAGTAGGGTTAATGGGAAGAATGTAAAAGAGATCGTTCACTGCTTCGCCTGATCTGTCACATACGCTTTATGATGAATGGTATGTAACGAAACGAAATATTAGAACAATGTTGATTAACGATTGATCGTCCTTTAAATTGAATTTAAAACATAAAAAGGTAGTTAATGGCGAATGTATAATTACTTCTTTTAATGTTTCTAATCCCAAGGGACTAAAGAATCATATACGTATTGAAAGAATAAAAGTTGATGATTTATAGGCTATTGTCGTTGACTATTTTCTAAATTCCCAGTTTATCGTGAAAATTGAAATTCCCCAAGGCATGACATTGACTTTATTTTGTCCACCTACCAAAACGGTGTTTTCTTCGTGTTTGAGTCGTATTCTCTTGCATCAATAAGTACTCTTTTCCTAGGATATCTGTACTAAAATGTGTAATTTAGTACGCTTACAGTACAGAAACAGTACAGATAGATGCACTCAATCCACTCTCAAACACGAC
>DMFR01000288.1:0-5711 GCA_003450125.1 Prolixibacteraceae bacterium
TTTCTTCAATTTATTTTGATCTATTTTGTTCCTGCTAATATTAAAAAACTTAATAATTAATTAAAATTTCAAGTATGAAAAGAATTTTTACTTTATTAATGTCTGTGTTTGCAGTAACATTTGCGATGGCCCAGGATGCTCAAACCGGAGTTTTTGCCAAAGCCAGTGTAGCTCCTATTATGGATGGTACTATAGATGCTGTTTGGTCAGAAGCCACAGTTTATAACATTGATAGGTCTGTAGGAACTGAAACTCCAACTATTGGAGCTTCCGGAGAAAGTACATGGCAAGGTTTATGGACTAGCGAAGGTGTTTATGTCTTGCTTAAAATTGCTGACAATGACTTTTTCCCTAACTATGCTCCTGGTGGCGGCGCCAATAACTGGGAATATGACAAACCTGAAATCTACTTCGATGTAAATGCTAATTTGTTGGATGGTGGAGGTCCAGGTTCTGCAGCAGCTGTAAAGCCAGGCCATTATCAATTTGCTCCTGGTTTTACAGATCTTAAAAATGATGGTACCCCTATTACAGATAGTGGTAATGGCGTTGTTCATGCCTTCAAGGTTACCGGTTCTAGTTACATTTGTGAGTATTTTATCCCTATGACCATCCTTAAAGATAACGCTGGTGTTATCGTAGATAAAACTGCCACCATTGGTTTTGATGTCATCTTTATTGACAGAGATCATGGAGATGCAGCCCGTAATCAAGCGGTATGGTCCAATACCGGATCCGAATATGCCAATATGGATGGCGCCGGTCTAGTTACATTTGCAAATGCGGAAGCAGACATTTACATTGACGAAATCGCCTTAACCGGTGGTGCCATTACTACAAACAAGGGAACCTTACAAATCCTTGCTGACATCACTCCAGCAGATGCTACCTACAAAAACCTTTTATGGTCAGTAGTAAATGGAACAGGGAAAGCTACAATTGATCAAAATGGATTGCTTTCAGGACTAACAGATGGTACAGTAACTGTTACTGCTAAATCTAGTGATATTCAAGGAATGGATGCTTCAATTGAAGTAGTTATCAGTGGCCAGTCAATCAGTAGAGATGACATTTGGAACAAATTTAACCTGATCAAGAACGGGAATTTTGATACCGACATTACTTCATGGAGTGGTTGGTATGACGGAACAGGTCAAATTGCCCCTGTTGTTAGCGATGGAGTAGTTGCAATGACTTCAGTTATTGCAACTGATGGTAACCAATGGCATTATCAATTCAACCAATCACCTTTGGCAGGAGAAGCCAATGTTCCCTATGTTTTGACATTCAAATCATGGTCAGATGTAGAAAGATTAAATTCTGTAGACTTTGAAGATACCGGTGACAACTCGAACAGACGTTATGGCGCTACTTCAGATGCAGATTCAGGAGATGGCAGATCAGAATGGCATTATACCACTACTACTACTCCACAATGGTTTACTTACCATGTAACTTTTGATCAAATGGTTTCAAACACCGTTCAAAAGCTTCAGTGGATGGAATCTCAGGCAGTAGGAACTACCTATTTGGACAGCGTACTTTTAGTTACACAGGCAGAATATGACCTTTTAGCTACCTTGCCTAAGGGCACTACTGCTGCTAAAACAATTGCCAATACAATTAACAGGGTATATCCTAATCCAGTAGGAAACGGCAACTCATTGTTTGTTGAATTGTCATCGGTCAATGCAAAAGTGGCTATTTACAATGCAGTTGGACAAAAATTAATGGAAACAGTAGCGAACGGAAAACTTGCTAAATTTGATGTTAGCAGTTTACGTCAAGGTATGTATTTCGTTAAATTAGGTGATGGAAGCATTCAGAAATTCATCAGGTAATTTCTCAATCCATTAGATATCAAAAAGCCTTGCAGTAATGCAAGGCTTTTTTTATGACGAAATATTTTTCAGGGATGTGTTAACCTGAGCCCTTTCTGAATTAGAGCCTGTTTAAATTTTCCATCAATCTTTGGTTTTTTCGTTTTGTATAAAGAGATATTCCTGTACCTTTAAGCTGTTAATAATTGCATTTCAATCCATACATGATCATCAAAACCAGTTTTAACAAGAAAGAACATGTCGATTCAGGGTTAGCACTGCTGCTACTCACCTTACTTACAGGATTGTTGATGAATCAACAGGTTGTCCTGCGGGTGGCTATTGGAGAGGTGTTGGTTATTCTGATCGCACCGATAGTTGTATACCCCTTTACATTTCTGTGGCTCAATATTTCTGATCTACTGGGAAGGATTATGTCGAAGTTGCTATTGACTGCTATATTTGTTCTATTGGTTTGCCCGGTTGGTCTGATCCGAAAGGCAATGGGTAAAGATACACTTCTATTGAAAAAATTTAAGAATGGTAAGGATTCAGTCTTTACAGACCGTCATCATACTTATTCAAAAACTGATTTTACTGCTCCCTATTAACTTAACAACGACTAGAAATGGAATTTTTAAAGGAACTCTGGCAATTTTTAAAAGTACGCAAGAAATTTTGGCTGCTGCCTTTGATTGTTGTACTTCTCCTTTTTGTCTTAATTATAGTTTTTACGGCAGGAACGGCCATCGCTCCGTTTATTTATTCAATATTTTAACACATGGGAAAAGCTGTTCTTGGAATTTCTGCCTTTTATCATGACAGTGCGGCTACTCTGGTACAGAATGGAAAAATAATTGCTGCTGCCCAGGAAGAGCGTTTCACGCGTAAAAAAAATGATGATAGCTTCCCTGCAAATGCCATTCAATATTGCATGGAGGAGGCAGGAATTGGAACAGCCGAGCTGGAGTGCGTGGTATTTTATGACAAGCCTTTTATAAAATTTGAACGTTTGCTTGAAACCTACCATGCTTTTGCCCCAAAAGGATTGATAAGTTTCATCAATGCCATCCCTGTTTGGCTAAAGGATAAGCTTTTTATGAGAAGACTTATTCAAAAGCAATTAAAAGCAATCGGAATTTCAGTTCATGTACCTATCCTGTTTTCTGAACACCATCTGTCCCATGCGGCGAGTGCGTTTTATCCCTCTCCTTTTGAAGAGGCTGCAATTTTGACGATTGATGGGGTGGGTGAATGGGCCACTACAACCATTTCACATGGCAAGGGAAATAAAATAACTGTTCTTAAAGAATTGCATTTTCCACATTCGATAGGGCTTTTATATTCTGCCTTCACCTATTACTGTGGATTCCGCGTAAACAGTGGGGAATATAAATTAATGGGGCTTGCTCCATATGGTATTCCTAATTCGGAGAGTGTTGAAAAGTATAAGCATCAAATCTTAACCACCCTGATTGATTTACGCCCAGATGGTTCGTTGTTATTGAATATGGAGTATTTCAATTTTGCAACCGGATTGACCATGTGCAACAATACCATGTGGACAAAACTGTTTGGAATTGAGAAACGAAACGAGGAGAATGAAATTACGCAGCCTTATATGGATTTGGCCCTCGCCATCCAACAGGTAACTGATGAAATTGTATTAAGGCTGGCCAAGACTGCAAGAGAACTTACCGGATGCAATAAATTGGTGATGGCTGGAGGAGTTGCATTGAATTGCGTATCGAACGGTAAAATATATGAGAGCGGTTTATTTGAAGACCTATGGATACAACCCGCAGCAGGCGATGCCGGAGGCTCATTGGGAGCAGCCCTGGCTGTATGGTTCCAGTATTTAGAGCATCAACGGATTGTCGATCCAGTCGATTCGATGCAGGGTTCTTATTTAGGGCCTTGCTATCCCGATATTGAAATCCATAAGCTTATTAACCGCTATGATATCCCACACCGCCATTTCGTGAATTTTGATGATCTGGCTCAACAGACAGCCGTTCTCCTTAATTCAGGGAAGGTCATCGGATGGTTCCAGGGGCGCATGGAATTTGGCCCACGGGCTCTTGGAAACCGAAGCATTATTGGAGATGCCCGCAACCCTGAAATGCAGAAAAAAATGAACCTGAAAATTAAATTTCGTGAAAGCTTCCGGCCTTTTGCCCCAGCTATTCTGGAAGAAGACATCGCTGACTATTGCCCCTATCCTATCCCTTCGCCCTATATGCTTTTGGTTATGCCCGTTTTAGCTGAAAGGTGCCATCAACTGCCTCCTGATTATCAGAATGGGAATATGTACGACCGTTTGTATTTCGAGCGCTCAGATGTGCCTGCAATTACGCATATCGACTATTCGGCAAGGGTACAAACAGTCAATAAATCGACCAATGAGCGCTTCTGGAAAGTAATCAATGAATTTAAACACCTTACCGGATACGGAATAATTATCAATACCAGCTTTAATGTTCGCGGCGAACCCATCGTATGCACTCCTTTTGATGCATTCCGCTGTTTTATGAATTCAGAAATAGATTTTCTGGTTCTCAACAATTTTATCTTTGACAAAATAGAACTGGATCACCTTAAAAGTGAGTTTGCAAAAAATTATCAGTTTGCCGCTGATTAGACTTTTGGACCAATGGCTTTCCATTTCCTACAAATCCTACGAATCCTACGTCCTATTTCGTAAAAACTGCATTTTTGAATTAAATATTGATGTTTCTTTCTACCCGTAGATTGGTTCAACCATTTCAGCCCTTGCTTTTCAATCATAAACACAACGAAAATATCAAATATACAAAATAGGACGTAGGATTCGTAGGATTTGTAGGAAATGGAACAACCCATCCTTAAAAAACATTTTATTGGCTACATAAATGGGGCTAAAGTTGGGAAAAACAAGGATTTTACCTTATTTTGTACTGTTTAAAAATGGCTTGCATTTTGGAGCCTATCCTAAAGTTATTGCCAATATTTTCCATTAATATGAAAAAAAAGATAGCTGATAAACCTCAACCCATATCCAAAAGCAGAAAAACGATTTATAGTATTATTTCCATTCTGCTGCCTTTTATATTATTGATTTTTCTTGAACTTATTTTGAGGATTTCAGGATATGGAGATAACCATTCGCTTTTCATCACTCATCCTGACAAAGGTTTTGAAAACTATTACGTGGTGAATCCAGAAATAGGGAAAAAGTACTTTAGAAAGATGGAGTATTCTGCTCCGGCAAAGGATAGGTTTTTAAAGAAAAAACCAACTGATGTATTCCGAATTTTTGCAATGGGAAGTTCGACTGTTGTAGGTTTTCCCTACGATAATAACCTGATGTTTCCACGCATCCTAAGTGAAAGGCTGAGAGATGCTTACCCAGGAAAAAAGATTGAAATGGTAAACACTGCCATAACGGCTATTAACAGTTTTACTTTGGCCGATTTTATGCCCCAGATATTGGATCAAAAGCCTGATGCCATCCTCTTTTATGAAGGTCACAATGAATTTTATGGTGCTTTTGGTATCGGCTCTAATGAAGCTGTTTATTACAATCCCACTTTGATACGGATCCACCTGAAGCTGATGAATTACAGGATTTACCAACTCACAGTCAATACGGTTGATCACATCACTTCTCTTTTTGGTAAAAATAACACCATTAAGAAACGGGGAACTCTGATGTCCCGTATTGTTAAGGATGCTGATATCATCTATGGAAGTAAAACATACCAGGCAGGAGTAGATAACTTCGAGAAAAATCTGAGTGCAATGCTAGAGATGGCGAAACAGAAAAATGTACCTGTCTTTGTCAGTGATCTGGCGAGCAATCTTCGAGATATAAAACCATTTAAATCAATTGCTTCGGGTGAATTAAAAGGA
>DMFR01000288.1:5834-11784 GCA_003450125.1 Prolixibacteraceae bacterium
TTAAAAGGAGCGGATGATTACTATAATGCGGCGAAAAAGTTTGAACAGCAAGGTGATATTCAAAAAGCCAAAGAAAATTACACCTTGGCCCGTGATTATGATTGCATACGGTTTCGCGCATCGTCTGACATCAACAAGATCATTGTCAGCTTAGCCAATAAATACCAGGCTCACCTGGTTCCAACACTGGATCTTTTCAATGCCAATTCCCCTAACGGCATCGTGGGTGACAATTTGATGATTGAACATTTGCATCCAAATATTGCAGGGGAATTTCTGTTATCCGAATCGTTTTACAAGGGAATTGTTCAATCTAAAATAATTTCACCTGAAGTAAATACGGAGACCGTACAGAGCTATAAAAATTTCAAAAAGACTTATGGATATTCCGAACTCGATTCGTTGATTGGGAATCACAGAATTACTAATTTGAAATATCATTGGCCCTACCGAGACGAGACCAAAGAGTATATCGACTACAGGGAAATTTATAAACCGAAAGGAAAAATAGATTCATTGGCTTTTATCGTTATGGCGCAACAAAAGATTTCGCTCACCGAAGCCCATGAATATTTAGCAGAAATGTACCGAAAAACAGGTGATTATCTGAATGCCTATCTGGAATACAATAGTTTGACCAAAATGAATCCCTATTGGAGTTTATACTTTCGAAAGGCAGGAGATTGTCTACTGAAAATGAGCGATCTTCCAGAGGCGCTGAAGTTCTATGAACGATCAACGGAATATGGTGACGAGAGTTTTTATGCCCATTTCCGGGCCGGTGAAATATGCATGATCAAGAATGATTTTGAAAATGCCATCGTTCACTTTCAGAAAGCGCAGTTAAATGCCAAAAAGGATGAAAAGGAGAAAACACTGATAAAAATATACCAGGCATTGACCTATTTAAACCGTTCGGAAGATGGGAAAGTAATAGCAGCCTATTTTAAAAATAAGTCAATTCCAGTGCCGCCAAGAGCCAATACTTTGAAGGATTATATTCCCTTACAGGTTAAAAATAAGGTGACAGAAGCTCAAAAGCTGATAGATGCCAAAGACTATGGAAAAGCAACAGGATTATTACTTGAATCTCTGAACATAAAAGAAACACCGGTTGTCAACCGGATACTTGGAGAATTGTATTATAGGAATAAAGATTACGAAAAATCACAGCAATTTTTGGGGAAAGCGTATCCTGAATTTAAATTCGACACTCAATTCCTTTGCTCCTATTTTATGGCCGATTTAGCGGCCAACAAATTGGATGATGCTAAAAACACGCTGGATCAATTGAAGAAAACAGACCCAACTTTTCCCGGAATAATACAATATCAAGCGATATTAAAAAACTTTAATCCAAACAATAGAAATTTAGGTATGGAGGTGAACAGGTAGGAAACAAATCTTCTAAAAGGCTTAATTGTATTGGCATTTTACCCTAATAAATTCTATGAAAAAGTTTGTAATTCAAGAATCAATGGTTATCTTATAGGGCTATAAGCTAAATCCTGAAGCAGTTATAATTATTACTAACTAAACGACCTAGAAAACAAAAAAAAATGAAACTTATAATAAGAACAACCCTCCTATTTATATTCCTCTGCCAAGTAGTATCGGCACAATACCTTCACCAGAAGGGCAAATACATCGTTGACGGGAACGATCAACAATTCATTATCCGCAGCATGGGCCTTGGCGGATGGATGATTCAGGAAGGCTATATGCTTGAAACAAGCTCCTTTGCCAATCCACAATACCAGATTCGGGCCAAGATAAAAAGCCTCATTGGCGATGCCAATACAGAAACCTTTTACAATGCATGGCTGCAAAACCATTGCACCAAAGAAGACGTTGATTCGATGGCTTCATGGGGATTTAATGCCATACGCCTTCCCATGCACTACAACTTATTCACCCTTCCCATCGATGAAGAACCTGTGGTGGGAGCAGATACCTGGTTACCCAAAGGTTTTGACATGGTGGATAGTTTGCTAAGCTGGTGTAAAAAGGACCATATTTACCTTATTCTTGATTTACATGGAGCTCCAGGTGGACAGGGAAAAGATGCGGCCATCTCGGATTACAATACCAGCAAACCCTCGCTTTGGGAGAGTGCCGAGAACCGCAGAAAAACAGTTGCCCTTTGGGGAAAATTGGCTGCCAGATATGCCAACGAAACCTACATCGGCGGCTATGACCTGATCAATGAAACCAACTGGGCTTTTACCCCTGGCGGAAACATTAATGGCTGCGGTGAAACCAATAACCTGCCGCTTAGGGAGCTGTATGTCAATATAACAAAAGCAATCCGAGACGTTGATAAAAACCATATGCTGTTTATTGAAGGGAACTGTTGGGCAGGCAATTTTGATGATCTGACACCTGCATGGGATACAAATATGGCTTACAGTTTTCACAAATACTGGAATGAAACCAATGTTTCAACCATCCAAAGTCAAATCAACCTGCGCAATGCCCAAAACGTTCCATTGTGGATGGGCGAATCTGGTGAAAACTCCAACCAATGGTTTTATGAAACCATTAAAATGCTCGAAACAGCCCAAGTGGGATGGTCATGGTGGCCGCTGAAAAAGATCAGCTCAGTAGTATGCCCGCTAACGGTCAAAAAGACTGCTGATTACCAAACATTGCTGAATTATTGGAGCAACGGGGGAACCAAGCCTACCGTAGCATTTGCAACCAACGCCCTGTTGGGAATTGCAGAAAATCTGAAGATTAAAAACTGCGTATATCATCCTGATTATATTGATGCCATGTTTCGGCAACAGAAAACAGACCTGACAATACCTTTCAAATACCAAACCATCCCGGGCGTTATCACAGCTTCTGACTACGATATGGGAAAATCAGGGATTGCCTATGCTGACAAATATGTCATGCGTGATGGAACCAACGATGCCGGAGGGGGAAACGATGGATGGGTTTACCGCAATGACGGGGTAGATATTGATGTTTGCACGGATACCGATACCAAAAGCAAGGGCTATTGCATTGGCTGGATTGATCCCAATGAATGGGTTTTGTACACGGTTGATGTGAAGCAGGCAGCAGCGTATAACCTCAATGTAAGGTATGCATCGGGTGGCTCAGGCGGCACTTTCCACATAGAAAAAGATGGAGTAAACATTTCAGGGCAGATTAAAGTTACCGGCACCGGGGGCTGGCAATCCTGGAAAAGTTTAAGCATTCCCAATGTGATCCTGTATGAAGGAATACAAAAGCTGAAATTTGTTTTTGAAACAAGCGGCTATAACCTCAATTTCATCGAATGGAAAGATCCTCAGCCAATTGATGCTGTTCCTTCTAAATTTATCAGTGCATCAACTTCAGTGGATGGCAATTCGATCTTTATGGGCGCCAATAAACCGATCGATAAAAACACTTCACTTAACAGTGCTGACTTTTCGGTTAAAATTGGCTCAACGGTCGTTCCTGTATCTTCAGCTGCATACAGTGATCAAATAGCCAGTACGGTGGTTTTGAAAATCGACCAAGCTGTTCTTTACGGAAATATCGTAAAGGTATCATATAACGGTACTACACTTAAATCTGATGATGGAGTGGTTTTATCAGCAGTTTCCGATATCGCGGTTCTAAACAATACTCCTTTTAGGACCACGCTGCCTGGCCAGATTGAAGCAGAAAAATACCAGGTGAATTTTGGCTTAAGCGCAGAAACCTGTACAGACACTGGTGCTGGACAGGATATGGGACACACCAACGCGGGTGATTATATGGATTACCTGGTGTATGCCCCTACTGCCGGAACTTTTTGGTTTGAATACAGGGTTGCTTCCACCTCCGGGGGTACTATTGAATTAAGATTGATGGATGATCCTTCAGTCCCGGTTGTGATTCAAACGGTCACAGTTCCCAACACCGGCGGATGGCAAACATGGAAAAGTGTAGCTGTTAAAGGTGACCTCTCGCAAGGGGCACATACATTGCGGATATTTGTCAAGAAAGCAGAGTTCAACATCAACTGGTTCAAGGTATCCAGGCTTGTAACCAGCGCAACTGATATCGAGCTTTCAAAAGGAATTGAAGTTTATCCGAACCCGGTGAAAGATCAGATTTATTTCAGCACCACGGGTTTAACTGGCAAATACCAGGTGAAAATTACCAGCCTTCAAGGTGTGGTCGTTCAGCAATTTCCGGTAGATCTAATATCCGGTACTACTGAGCATACTGACTTATCCGCATTGGCTGATGGAGTTTATATTTTTTCCATCGAGAATATGTCTGAAAAGCATTATTGCAGGTTCATCAAAATGAAAGATTAGGCCGAAAACCAACCAAACTAAATAAAATGTACTGTATACAAAAATCATATTCGGGAAAAGCCCTTTTAGTTATTATCTGCCTGTTCTTTCTGGCAACATCTGGTTTTTCTCAAACCATAAGTAAAAAACGTGGATTAGCCTATGGTCATCAGTCTCAAGCTGACATGGCAGCTATTTCAAAAAATATATCCTGGTGGTACAACTGGAGTGCGACCCCTGAGAGTGCAGTTTCTTTGGTTTTTCAGAATTATGGAATGGACTTTGTACCCATGGCCTGGAACGGATCATTTAATGAGACGGCATTGCGCACTTTTTATACCAATCATCCAGATTCAAAATACTTGCTTGGATTTAATGAACCAAATTTCACGACCCAAGCCAATATGACCCCATCAGTGGCTGCTGCCAATTGGCCTAGACTGGAAAAGATCGCAAAGGATTTCGGATTAAAGATCGTCTCCCCCGCACTTAATTATGCCGACAAACCGGTGACCGAGAACGGGGTAACTTATTCCGACCCCATTGCCTATCTCGATGCTTTCTTTGCGGCCTGCCCCAATTGCCAGGTTGACTATATTGCCCTTCATAACTACATGTGCTATGCAGGCTCTTTAACCAATGATATTAAACGCTACAAGAAATACAACAAACCGATCTGGCTCACAGAATTTGCCTGTTGGGATCAGCCTACCATCACCCTGGATATGCAGAAGGGCTATATGATGGGAGCCATTGATTACCTCGAAAGCGATACCTGTATATTCAGATATTCATGGTTTACCGGAAGAATGAGCGCCAGGTATCCTTATCTCGAACTGTTCCAATCCACCTCGGGACAACTCACTGAACTGGGTCAATTTTACGTGAATTTTAATCCCATCCACGATCCAAATAACTACACGCTCATTCCTGCCAGGCTGGAAGCCGAAAATTATTCAACCATGTCGGGCATTGCCATCGAAGCCACCAAAGATGTTTCAGGAATTGCCAATGTAGGTTACATTGATGCCAACGATTGGCTCGAATACAACATTGAAGTGCCCACCACAGATGATTATACCGTTTATTTCCGGATAGCATCCAACACAACTTCCTCCCTTGAATTACGGGAAAACAAAGTGGCGCTTCAGACTCTCCAGATTCCATATACAGGCGGTTTTCAAACATGGAAAACATATCCAATTACGGTCCATCTAACTGCCGGCAGACATATCATGCAGGTATACGCTAAAAAGGCTGGATTCAACCTCAATTGGCTTGAATTTACACACATTGGTCAATTCCCAACTTCAGTCCCTGAAGTCAGTCAATCAGATGAACGGGTATTTCCCAATCCTGTCAAAGATCAACTTTTCATTGAACGGGAAAACAACAACGGTAAAACCGAAGTTTCTGTTCTTGACCTTTCCGGCAGATTGCTCTTTTCAAAGGTATTTAACGGAGAGACATCTCCATTGGAAATAGATTTTAGTGGTTTTGGAAGCGGATCATATATTGTCCGAACAAAAAATTCAGGCAACATTCTTAACCATTTGATTCTAAAATAAACCAAGTTTGGTATTAATCCTTTTCTAAAACGACTCCTTTCGGTGGTCTTTGAATGGAGTTACATTGCCTGTTTCCGTGTAGCTTGTGTGTACATGGTG
>DMFR01000224.1:0-14610 GCA_003450125.1 Prolixibacteraceae bacterium
AATAACTTCTGATAAATATAGTGAAAAAACTGTTAAAAATTGCCATTGGGATGGGCTTTAATTTTTCAGACTTGAACAACTTTGATGAAAATAATTTATGAAATATTTTATTAAAATTAAAGATAGCGGCACGAAGGTGACTAAGGCTTAGGTTCTGGAATCATACCACTGCGACTCAAACCTTAGTAACCTTCGTTTTATAAATTGTCATTTATTGTCTAATATTCAGTCATTTAAAATTTAAGAGATTAACGTTAATATACCAAAAAAAATCGAGGAGAAACTCGGGATCGGGATGACGCTTCGATCATGGTCTCGGATTACTTTGGATCTTTAAAGGATATTGGGACAAAATAGATGTGACACGACAATAGTCGCTTGCTGAATAAAGTCACCTGTTAAAAAGTTTATTTCATTTTTTATAACTACTTTGCGTCTCCTAAACATACATAAACCTATTATTGAAATGAAAAAATTGACCTTGTTAAGTCTGACTTTTATAACCCTCTTCCTTAGTCATGGATATGGCAGTGGATCAGGATATTTGAATAAAAATAACAAGCATGATCAACAGACGTTGAATGCAATCTATCTCCTAAATAACAATCCTGATTCGGTTGTTGGAGCTCCAGTTCCTTCAGAAATTGAGAATCCCGAGCTTTTGGGAATCAATAAAGAAGCCCCTCATGCCACTTTGATGGACTATAAAAACTTGGAAGAGGCCCTCAAGGCCAACCGTCATGCTTCCTCGTATTGCCAAAGCCTGAATGGACTATGGAAGTTTAACTGGGTGGCATGGCCACAGCAACGACCAGTGGACTTCTACAAGCCTTCATTTGATGTTTCAGCATGGAAAGAGATTCCCGTGCCTTCCAACTGGCAGGTACAGGGATATGGAACTCCCTATTACCGCAACTTTGGCTATATTTTCCAGAAGGATTTTCCCCATGTCATGAGCGAGCCTCCAAAGAACTATACTGCTTACAAAGAGCGTAACCCGGTAGGAAGTTACCGTAGGGAGTTTGAAGTTCCACAGAACTGGAACGGTCGTCGCTTGTTTCTGAGCTTCGATGGTGTAGATGCAGGATTTTTCCTGTGGATCAATGGCGAGAAAGTGGGCTACAGTGTAAATAGCCGCAATGTGGCTGAATTTGATGTCACCAAATATGTCAAACCAGGTAAAAACATGCTGGCTGTTGAGGTTTACCGCTTCACGGCAGGCAGCTTCCTGGAAGATCAGGACATGTGGCGCCTGAGTGGTATTTTCAGAAATGTAACCATCTGGAGTACCCCTGAAACACATGTGCGCGATTACTTCATCAAGACAGATCTCGATTCAAAATATGAAAATGCAACAGTTGATGTCACTGCCAAGATAAAGAACTATGGCTCCACAAAAGGGGTAGCTCAAAAACTGACAGCTACGCTCTATGATGGGAATAAAGAGGTTTCTGGAGCCAAGGCAGAGGTTTCGGTACCAGCCCTTAATCCGGGAGAAGAAAAAATAGTAACCATGAAATTCCCGGTAATTCATCCAGATAAATGGACTGCCGAAACACCTAAACTGTATACAACTGTGCTTTCCTTGAATGAAGGCAGCAAGTCAACCGAGATCTTGTCCTCCAAAACAGGTATCCGCAAAATAGAAATCAAGGGCCGCATCTTCATGGTCAACGGAACGCCCATCAAGATAAAAGGGGTTAACCGTCATGAACATTGGCCTGAAGTGGGTCATGCCATTACAGAAGCCCAAATGATCCGAGACCTTGAAGTCATCAAACAGGGCAACTGTAACCATGTGAGGACCTGTCACTATTCTGATGATCCCCGCTGGTATGAACTGTGCGATGAATGGGGCATCTGGCTGGTGGCTGAGGCCAATGTGGAATGTCATGGTTATGATGGCCGGTTTGACGAAGAACCTACCATGAAGAATCAAATCGTTGGTCGTAATGTAGCCAATGCGGAAAACTTCAAGAATCATCCTTCAGTTATTATCTGGTCGCTTGGTAATGAGAACGGAGGCATAGGTTCCAACTTTGTAGCAGCAGAGGCTGCCATTAAAGCCATAGACCCTACCCGTTTTGTACATTACGAACGGTTTGGGATCGATAAAAATAATCCGGCAGACATAGATTCCAGGATGTACAGCACTCCTACTGAAATTGAAAAGATCGCCACAGACAACATCCATACCAAGCCATTTTATATGTGTGAATATGCCCATGCCATGTTTAACTCCATGGGTTCCATTGGCGATTACAACGATGTTTTCGATAAATATCCTAACATTCTGGGAGGGGCCGTATGGGAATACCAGGACCAGGGATTGTGGAACAGAAGGGATCCCAAACACCCGATCATTGCCTATGGCGGTGGTTTTGGCGAATACCCCAACGACCACTATTTTATTCACAAAGGGACCGTGTTTTCTGACCGTTCACCTAAACCTCATTACCCCGAGATGAAGAAAGCCTACCAGTGGATTGGTATTTCGGTGGAAGATGCGGCTAAGGGGATGGTTAAAATCCGCAACAAGTATCAGTTTATAAACCTCAACGGCTTTACTGCTTTGTGGAGTCTTTCCGAAAATGGGAAAGTAGTTTCCAACGGAACGTTAAAGCTTCCAGAAATGAATCCCGGCACGGAAAAGGAAGTGAAAGTGCCCTTCCAGATCAGTAACCCTGCACCTGGGGCAGAATACTTTGTGCGCGTCTCCTTTATTCAGAACAATGATCAGTTATGGGCAAAGAAAGGATTTGAAGTCGCATCAGAGCAGTTTGAAGTACCCGTAGCCGTTTCGGATAAGCCTTCAGTTGAAACAAAGGAGCCAATATCCATGACACAAAATGAAAAAGAGGTTTTGGTCAAGGGAAAAGATTTCAGCCTTGTTTTTGATAAGTCACTTGGAACTTTTAGCAGTATTAAAAAGGGAAGTCAGGATCTGTTAACCGGTGAAGGCGGCCCTCGTTTGCATGTTTGGCGTGCACCCCATAAGAATGATGATATGTGGGCCTATGATGAATGGGTAAAATATGGATTGAAAGAACTTAAATGGACTGTCCTTGAAACTTCTGCCAATCTAACCAATCCAGGTACTGTTACAATTTCAGTAAAACTAAAAGGGGAAGGCAAAAACGGCTTTGAGATTACCCATGATGTCACTTATCTTGTAAAAGGCAATGGCGAAATTGCAGCTGACAATAAGGTTAACTCCAACAATCCCAAGCTGGCCGTAGGGAGAATGGGGGTCCGGCTGATGCTGAATAAACAGCTTGATCAAATCTCTTATTTTGGAAGAGGCCCCATGGAAAACTACAGCGACCGTAAAAGAGGTTTCGACGTTGGAATATATAGCAGCTCTATCCTGGAACAGCTGACCCCTTATGAAAAGCCAATGGATTGCGGAAATCATGAAGATGTGAGATGGGTGACCATTTCCCAGAAAGACAAGGCAGGCATTCATGTAACCAGTGATCAGAACCTGATGCAGATTACTGCCCTTCCTTATACCGATGAGGAATTGGAAAAGCCTGAATACAAGATTGATCTGCCTCTGAGCAGCGCCACAGTTTTATGCATTAGCCATAAAACACTGGGTGTTGGATCAGCAGGTTGTGGTCCGAGACCATTTGAACAGTACAAGGTTTATGCAGGACCGGCTACATTCTCCTATACCGTTAAAATACAATAGCAGGAATTATTCAGCAGGTGATTGGGAACCACCTGCTGAATTTAGAATAACAATTTGTGGTTTGACAGACTACAAATTTGTTTGATGGCATCAAACAAAGGATCGAATTGCAACTAAAATTAAAAAATAAAACCAACATGAGAGGATGTCTCTTGTGCTTTTATTTCATTGGCTTAAAAGAAGTGGTTGTATAAATTAAACACCATCCACAAACAGCAAAAGGCGACTATGATCAGACGAAATGACGTTCAGCCCATCGTGAAGGGTGATAAGCGTGTTATACAAGGCTGGGTGATGTACGACTGGGCCAATTCGGTCTACCAGTTGACCATAGCTTCTGCAATTTTCCCCATCTACTACAATACAGTCACCCGTACAGGCGATAATTTTACAGTCTCCTTTTTTGGAGCGCACATCACCAATACCGTCCTTTATTCCTGGGCCATTGCAGTAGCCTATTTGTTGGTAGCCATCATGTCGCCCCTATTTTCATCCATGGCCGACTATACCGGACGCCGTAAAGGGTTCATGCGTGCCTTTACCCTGATCGGTGCATTCAGTTGCGCCGCTTTATTCTTCTTCGATAAAAACCATATTGAACTGGGGGTCATTGCTTTTGCATTGGGTACCATCGGCTATGGGGGAAGTATTGTATTCTATAACTCCTTCCTTCCGGTTATTGCAGAACCTGAAGATCAGGACCGTATCAGTGCAAGGGGATACTCCATGGGCTATTTGGGAGGGGTGGTGCTGCTGCTTTTCAACCTGCTGATGATCATGAAACCCGGTCTGTTTGGCATGGATGCCAATAGTTCATTGCCTGCACGTATTTCATTTGTAACGGTGTTTCTCTGGTGGATCGGGTTCTCCCAGATCACCTTCAGCCGCTTACCCAAATATACCTTCCGTCAGCGAATTCAAAGAGATTCGGTATGGACCAATGGCTACAAGGAACTGCGGACAGTTTTCAATTATATCCGCAAGTCAACCCGGCTCAGTTTATACCTTACCGGCTTTTTCTTTTTAATGATGGGCGTACTGACCACCATGTTTATGGCCGCTACCTATGGCGAAAAGCAGTTGGGGTTGAAAGAAGATGTATTGATTCCTACCATCCTGGCCATCCAATTGGTTGGAATGCTGGGCGCATGGATGTTTGCCCGTATCTCAGAAAAATTGGGCAACCTGCGTGCCCTGATGATTACAATTGGTGCCTGGACACTCATTTGCATTGGAGCCTTTTTTATTACTGATGCCATCCAGTTTTTAACGGCAGCCTTCTTTATCGGCATTGTCATGGGCGGATCACAATCACTGGCAAGGAGTACCTACTCAAAAATGCTTCCTGCCAATACCACCGACCACACCTCCTTTTTTAGTTTTTACGATGTGATGGAAAAGCTGGCTACTGTTGCCGGTACCTTTAGCTTTGGGGCCATCGAAGCCATTACAGGGAGCATGCGATATGCCGTATTGGCCATTGCCCTCTTTTTTGTGCTCAGCATGTTTTTCATGTTGCTGTTATATTTCAAAACAAGGATCAGCGTTTCCCAACAACTGTTATAAGGGTACTTTATTTTTATAATGCATTCTTTTGAGGATTGAAAACGCCAGTCCTAAGCCTATATGTGCATTTATATTCCCATTACCCTGTCGTATGGTTATTGGAAGGTAATTCAATGGCTATTCGAAAGTAGTTCGAAGATACTTCGTATTTAATCGAACTACCTTCGAACTACCTTCGAACTACCTTCGAACTACCTTCGAACTACCTTCGAATAATTATACAATCAATCATTACAATTTAATCATTCATAACTATCCCATTTCCAGGAATTGAAAAGCTCAGATCAATCCCATTCATTTACTTTCACTTTCTTTCTATTTTCAATTAACTTTGAAGCTTCAACCTAAACCATGAATTGAATGAAACGTCGCCACTTCCTGAAAACTACCGTCGCAGGTTCGGCTTTCCTGGCCACCTCGGGGCTTTGGAACCTGAATAAGGCCTTTTCTGCCAACCCTGAAAATATGACTTATTGCTTTCAGTCGGAACGCGATATCCCCATTGCCTATGAGGTGGATGTGGTGGTTGTGGGCGGATCAATAGCAGGCGTAGCTGCTGCCATTGTTGCTTCAAAGCTGGGCGCAAAGGTATTTCTGGTGGCGCAGGAGACCTACCTTGGTGAAGATATATGCGCCAATTTCAGATATTGGAACGGCGATCAAAGCACTGAACTGGGCAGGAAATTGTTTTCCAATGGCCAGCCTACCCCCATGTACGTAAAGCGAACCTTGGATGAGGAATTGATCAGCCAGAAAATAGGCTTTTTGTTCTCTACTTTTGTCACCGATCTTGTGGTTGATTCATCGCAGAATCCTTCGGGAGTGGTGATTGCCAATCGCTCGGGAAGGCAGGCCATTGTTGCCAAAACCATCATCGATACCACTCCAAGGGCCATGGTTGCACGTATGAGTGCGGCCCATTTTACAGAATATCCAAAAGGAATGCACCAATTTAATTTTGTGGTGGTGGGCAATGAACAGAAATCGGGCAATGGGCTTTCGGTGATTAGTTCAAACCAAAACATCAAAAGGGGTGAGACTACTTATCCTGTTACAGAATATGCCATTGAGCTGGAAATGCCTGATGCTTCATGGTCTTCATTTGCAAAGGCAGAACAAAAAGTTCGCGACCTGACCTGGGATGCCAACCAGGTGGAAGCTTCCGATCAGTTGTTCCAGGTTCCGCCGGATTGGATGACGGGGCAAAAAAAGTCTGACAAGGAACAGGTCGATCCTGAAACCATCAGCCTTAAAGTATTTCAGCCTAAAAAAGTAAAGGGCTTGTATGTGTTGGGTGGCTGTGCCGATATTTCACGCAAGGCTGCTGCCCAATTGCTGCGTCCCGGTTCAATGATCAGGGTAGGAGAGCGGATAGGGCATGAAGCGGCTTTACAGGCTATGTCTACCCCGGCAATACAGACCCGTATTGAAGGAAATAACAAGCTTACAGACGGGAAAGGGGATATTGGTGAATTGCTCGATGGACTGCGCCCATCATTGAACCTGGGCCTGATAAAGGCAGATCAGTCACAACTTCCGATATTGGGGACCTACGATGTGGTCGTGATGGGTGGAGGAACGGCAGGTGCCCCTGCAGGTATGGGTGCTGCCCGAAATGGCGCTTCTACATTGGTCATTGAATACCTGCATGGAATGGGAGGTATTGGGACCCAGGGAATGATAGGCCGCTATTGGTATGGCTACCGACATGGATTCACCAACGAGGTAGATGAAGGGGTAAAGGCCATTGGAGGGGGTAATGCCCGCCAGAAAAACAAGCTGGATGAATGGGTCTTTGACTGGAAGACAGAATGGTACCGCACTGGAATTAAGAAAGCAGGCGGCGACATCTGGTTTGGAGTAATTGGTATTGGCGCTTACGTTGAAAATAAACAAGTAAAAGGCGTGGTGGTTGCTACTCCTTTTGGACGGGGAGTTGTATTGGCAAACACGGTAATCGACTCAACAGGCAGTGCAGATATTGCCATTGCAGCCGGAGCAGGTTACAGTTATACTGATGGTTACAATGTAGCCGTTCAGGGAGCAGGACTTCCACCCAAGGCGCCCAACGATTTTTACAACAATACAGATTGGACTTTTACCGACGACACGGACATGATTGATGTATGGAGTACTTTTGTCATCGGGAAAGAGAAATTCAAGAACCAGTTTGACCTGGGAAAATTACCACAGACTCGTGAAAGACGAAGGATGAATGGCGACTTTACGGTTTCAGTGCTGGATGTTTACAATGGAAGGACATACCCGGATACCATTTCCATTCATGAGAGTTCATTCGACACCCATGGCTTTACCATCGACCCGTTCTTTGCCCTCAAGCCGCCAGCACATAGCTCGGAGAATGTAATTGCTCATGTGCCTATCCGGGCATTGTTGCCCAAAGGGCTGGACGGAATTATTGTAACTGGACTTGGAGCAAGCGCGCATCGTGATGCCATGCCTGTAATCAGGATGCAGCCTTGCCTTCAGAATCAGGGTTATGCCGTTGGAACGGCTGCTTCGATGGTAGCCAAAAGCCATCAGGTGATCCGTAATGTGGACATCAAGGAATTGCAGCACCGTCTGGTAAAAATAGGTAATCTGACCGAAAAGACCTTGACTGATGCGGATAATTATCCACCAACCTTTGTTCAGGTTCAGCAGGCAGCCAAGACATTGACCCATGAGTTGGATGGTCTTGAAATTGTCATGTGGGATGTTGAAAAAGGCATTCCAGCATTGACTGATGAACTTTATAGGGCTGTGAAGCAAGAAGATAAACTGGTGTATGCAAGGATATTGGGTATGCTGGACGTGGATGCCGGTTGGGACGTTCTGCAAAAGGCAGTAAATGGTTTTGACGCCTGGGATGCAGGGTGGAATTACCGTGGGATGGGGCAGTTTGGCATGAGCATGAGCTATCTTGATAGCCTGATCATTGCCCTGGGGAAAACACACAAGCAGGAAGTTCTGCCATCGGTAATTAGAATGGCCCAGATGCTTACACCAGAAAGTGAATTTTCGCATTTCAGGGCTATTGCCATTGCTTTTGAGACCCTCGCTAATGAAAAGGCAGCAAAGGTTTTGTTCGATTTACTTCAAATGAAGGAAGTAATGGGTCATTCAATGAAAACCATAGAAGAGGCGATTCAAGAAACACCCTCTGGAAGTGAAGATACCAGTACCCGCAACAGTGCCCTTAGGGAAATTATCCTTGGCCGTTCCTTGTTTCGCTGTGGCGATTACAATGGGCTGGGCAATCAGATATTAAATGAATATGCCAAAGATTTAAGGGGGCATTTTTACCGTCATGCAACAGGTGTGTTGAAATTAGGACCTTTTACCCGGGTGCCAAAAGTGGAGTTATAAAATGAAGATTTATTTCGACAAAAAAGACTGCACTGTTGCATTGAACAGATCAGGATGCTGCTGACAGACACCATGATTGGAATCCGGGAAAATACACAAAGAAGCAGAAGGAATGGATTGATAGATTTTGATCGTGTGTTCAGTTTTGATCATATCATGATCGCCGGCCATGACCAATACCGGACATTGAATTTTACCTAAATCCGAATACAGGATATTGGGTTGATCGATCATCATTTGGGTTAAAGCAATGGCTACTTTTGACGCTGATTCAGGATGGGCGACAAAGTTTTTCATCCCAAGAAGGTCGGCATTCGTTATGGCGGTGGTATCAGGAACGGTATTGGCCCCTGATACCGCCAGTTTCTTCACTTTATCGGGACAATGCATGGCCATCATGATGCCATCAATCCCACCATCACTCCAGCCCAATACATTGGCTGATGGGATGTGCAGATAATCCAATAGTGCACAGAAATCAGATGCCATCAGTTCATAGGAGATACTGTCGGGTGAACCTCCTGATTTTCCCTGCAGGCGGCTGTCAATGGCAATCACCTGGTAGTACTTGGCAAAATAGGGAATTTGATTGCTGAATGAATTGATCGAACCGCCATTACCATGTAACAGGACCAAGGGTTCACCACTTCCATATACTTCATAATAAAGCTGAATTCCATTGACAAGGGCATAATGTCCTGCCTTTAAGTTATTCCCATAATTCACTGTACAGGATTGAGCAAAAATGGTGGTTGCGAAGATGATCAATCCAACGAGAATATTGAAAACCCTTTTCATAAATGTGCATTTTGAAATTATTTGATTAACCATTTACCAATCTCTTTTGTTTGCCCAAACTATTCAGGTTTATTCTCTTGTGTCTCAGATTTTCCTTTAAACCAGTTTTTAGGATTTAGACGTGAAGTGTATTTTGCAAGTAACTCCTTTCCAACAAGTAATGCACCAGCCCAGAAGGTTGCTTCTCCAATCACAAAGAGGATGGCTGAAAAGGTGACTTTAGCCCCATTCCCCATATGTAGAAACGGGATCACCGGAATGGCCAGAAAGGCCAAAACACACACGATCAGAAGAACTATTCCCCATTTGAAATACCGACTTCGTTTCATACCAAATGAATTTAATTTACAATGAACCATCTAAAGGTTCTATATTACTCATTAAAGATATTCAAAAGATCAATCCGTTGTTAGTGTAAGCATTTTTCCTAGGTATTTTTTATTGATAGGATAAATTAATTCCATTGTATATTAAAAAAAATAATAGGAATTTTCCTATCTTTGAGAAATAATAACATTAATCCTACAATGAAAGTAAGGAAGGTTAGTGAAATTATAAAGCAACTGGAAGATGCCGGATGGTACTTATACCGACATAACGGTTCAAGTCACCGCCAGTTCAAACACGGTACAATTAAAGGTAAAGTAACTGTAAACCATCGGGCGACGTTAGCGGTAGTCTTTTAAAAAGTATTGAAAAACAATCGGGAATCATTTTCTGGTCCCTGCATAAATGGAAAAACTATGGCACAAGAAGTAATTGTAAGAATAGGCAAAACAGAAAATAATTATGCGGCATGTGTTGAAGGATTGGATGATTTTGTATGCACAGCAGATACTTTTGAAGAATTAAAAAATGAAGTTTCGGAGGGCATTGAGTTCCATCTAAGTGGACTGCGTGAAGATAAAGATCCGGTACCTGAAGTGTTTGATTCAGAATATGTACTGGTTTACAAATGGGATGTTGAAAGCTTGCTTGAATATTACAAAGGTATTTTTACCAAGTCAGCTCTTGAGCGAATAACAGGTATCAACCAAACTCAATTGGGTCATTATGCCGCAGGACGATCAAAACCACGTCAGCCACAAGTTAAGAAGATCGAAAAGGCCTTACACCAATTAGGAGAGGAACTTTGTTCCATTTCGTTTTAATGGTCTAACGACCTGTATTTTTGAAAAACTTGATTCATATCAAAGAGAGATAACTATCCAATATTTTCTGGCAGTTTTTTCTTCTTTCTGACCACCAATATGGCGCCCAATAAAGCGATTAAAGCGCCTGTAATGGAAAGAACAGAGAAATGTTCGCCAGCGATCCAATCGACCTGCATCCACGATAAAAGGCCCATTAAAATGAAGGTGATGATCGGGTTCAGGATAATGATGATGCTGACCTTTCCGGCTTCAAGGTATTTGAGGGCAAGCGACAGGCAGCCATAAGAAATCAGGGTATTGGCTCCTAAAAATACGAGTAGAGCCCAGTATCCAAAGCTAAGGTGCGCCAGGCTTGCAAAATTGACAAATGGTAAGTAGAGCAATACCGGAAGCCCGAAGATAAATACATTGAGTGAAGCCACCGGATAATGGACCACCAGCCTCTTCTGAAAAGCGGCATAGATGGCCCAGGCCACCGCTCCGCTGAAAGTGATCAGCATTCCTTTGGTGTATTGTCCCTCTTGTCCTGCTGAAGCCATAATATGCTGGCGGTAAAAGATCCAGAACCCCAGGATAGCGATCAAAAAGCCGAAGATCTGTATCCGTGAAATCTTTTCCCTGAAGAAGATGATCCCAAATACGGCCAATAACAATGGGCCGGATTGTATGGCCACCTGCGCATTACTGGGACTGGTATATTGAATGCCCAGCATAAATCCCATATAGTTCCAGGCCAGTGCAAGCGATGAAAGTACAATGAGCCATGAGGGTTTATAGAGGATTTTAAGTTCTTTGGGAGTCTTGACAGCCATCCATGCAAACAGGGCTGAAAAGGCAAGCGAAAATCGAAACCACACGATGGTGGGCGAGTCAATCTGCTTGGTGGCCACCTTGAGGGCAATAGCCAGAACGCCCCACATCAAAACGGTGATCAGCGTATAGAATATTCCTTTTGCCTGATTGCTCATTTTAAGAGTTCAAAGTTTCATGTTTCAAGTTCCAGGTTGTCGTTCCGATATAAGAGTTTAAAGTTCAAAGTTCAAAGTTTAAAGTTGCCGCTGCAATCGAGAGTTCCAAGTTCCAAGTGAGGTTGCGATAGCCTGTTTTCAAACTTTCTTGTTTCTTATTTCTCATTTTTCACCCTCTCAACTTCCCCTTTCCGTTCTCCCAGCTCCATGCTCCCTACCAATAAAAAAAGGCACCCCCGATAATAACAGCAGCACCTTTAATTGATATCTGACAGCCAAAAACTATCTCAACTGTGCGCCCAGTTCGCGCTCATAGGTGGAGACCAGTTTTTGCATGATCTTTTCAATCTGGTTGTCGTTCAGTGTTTTTTCATCATCACGGAGGATATAACTGATGGCATACGATTTCTTACCTTCGGGAACACCTTTGCCTTCATATACATCAAACAAATCAACTGATTTCAGCAGCTTGCGTTCTGAGCGCAAAGCCAAATCCCTCAACTGGTTAAACTGAATATTCTTGTCAATCAATAAGGCCAAATCACGGCGAACTTCAGGATATTTGGGCAATTCTGCAAATACCACCTTGTTGTTTTTAAGCTCAACAAAGAGGGTATCCATGCTGAAATCCGCAAAGTATACAGGTCGTTCAATGCCAAATGCTTTGAGCGTCTTTGCGGAAATGGTTCCAAACTCAACGAGCTTCTTGCCATTGATTGAATAGCTGATTCCTTCGCTTATCGCCTCATTGGAAACATCTTCAGTTTTTAGATTTCCCACTGAAAAACCCATTCGTTTCAATACATTCTCAGCGTAGCTTTTCAGTTGGAAAAAGCTTGATTTGCCGGCAGGAATAGCCCAGTTGGCAGCTTCTTTATCGCCCGAAATAAACAATGCAAAGTGTTCTTCTTCACGGTAATTCTTTAGTGCATTATCCTTAAGGCTGCTGCCTTTGAAAAAGTAACAGTTCCCAAATTCATACAAGCGGATATCAGGATTCTTGCGGTTGGCATTGTGGGCAATGGACTCCAAACCACCGTACAACAAGGTCTGGCGCATACTTCCCAGGTCTTGGCTCAATGGATTTAAGATCTTCACGGTATTTTCAATCGGCCATATTATATTATTTTCGTAGTATGAAGTTTTGGTCAGTGAATTGGACCATATTTCATTGAACCCTTGTGCTGTGAGCATTTCAGCAATCAGGTTGCGCATTTTTGTTGGATTGGGCTTAACCGAATATTGCAGTGAAGAATTCACCTGTTTGGGCAATTCGATATTGTTGTATCCATAAATGCGTAAAATCTCCTCAATGACATCCACCTCGCGTTTTACATCCACGCGGTAGGGGGGAACGCGCAATGAAAGACCATTTTCTGTTTCTGCTTCAATCCTGATTTCCAGGGCAGCAAGGATGCTTTTGATGCGTTCATTTCCAAGGTCAACGCCAATGAGCCGTTTAATTCCTGAATAAGTCACCTCTACCTTGAAGTCTACAACCGGATTTGGATAAGCATCCACAATTTCAGAAGATATTTCTCCTCCGGCCACTTCCTTAATCAGCAGGGCTGCACGTTTGATGGCATAAATCGTTCCATTGGGATCGGTTCCACGTTCAAACCGGAACGAGGCGTCAGTACTTAAGGTGTGTCGTTTGGCTGTTTTACGGATATACACCGAATCGAACCAGGCGCTTTCCAGGAAAATGCTTGTAGTGGTTTCTTTTACCCCTGAATGCAAACCGCCAAATACCCCGGCGATACACATGGCAGAAGTCGTATTGCAAATCATCAAATCGTCCTGGTGCATGGAACGTTCAATACCGTCTAAAGTGACGAATTTTGATCCTGGATCAGATGTACGAACCACTACTTTTCCGCCTTTAATCTCAGCAGCATCGAAGGCATGAAGGGGCTGGCCGGTTTCAAAAAGCACAAAGTTGGTCACATCCACAATATTGTTGATGGGTTTAAGCCCAATTAATTTCAGCCTGTTTTTCAGCCATTCGGGTGATTCCCTGACTGTCACATTTGAAATGGTAACTCCCGAATAACGGGGACAGGCCTCCGAATTTAAAACCTCAACGGGTATTTCCAGCGAATGATTGTCCGCTTTAAAAGCCTCAACCGAAGGCCTGTGATAGGCTATTTCATGTTTCTGCTTGATATAGGCAGCCAGGTCGCGGGCAATGCCAATGTGCGAGGCGCTGTCGATCCTGTTGGGGGTTAAATCCACTTCAAGCACATAATCTGATTCTATTTTGAAATACTTGCTGGCCGGTGTTCCAGGAACTGCCTGTGGATCAAGCACCATGATGCCATCATGGCTGGCGCCTAAACCTATTTCATCCTCGGCACAAATCATTCCTTCAGAAGCTTCTCCACGTATTTTCGACTTTTTAATCTTAAATTCATTATCGCCGTCATACAAAGTCGTACCTACTGTTGCCACCACAACCTTTTGTCCGGCAGCTACATTGGAAGCCCCGCAAACGATGGGTAGGATTTCGCCATTGCCCACATTGACCGTTGTTTTGCTCAGGTGATCCGAATCAGGATGTTGTTCACAGGTAAGTACTTCACCGATTACCAATCCCTTGAGGCCTCCTTTGATGGTTTCCACTTCTTCCATGCTGCCCACTTCCAGACCGATCTGAGTGAGGAAAGCGCCAACTTCTTCGGGTGTATAATCCAGATGGATGTAATCCTTTAACCAGCGATAAGATATATTCATAATAAGTTTCTTTTACTTCAGAATTTTAATGATCGCCAAAAGTAAATAAAAATCGTGGTGGGAAAACAAAAACAGGAAGTAAAAACAGTGATATTGCAGCAAGCTTAAAGTGTTTTTACAAATGTTTCAAGATTATCTTGCTATCGGACTACCATTATGTAATACCAATTGATTTGTAATAATTTGATGTAAAATATTCGAGCCTGTTGAATTTCTATTCTTTCCGTTTCAATTTCATACAATGTTCATACCTTCTCCATATCTGCTTCCTACCTTCTTCGTTGTTTCTGTAAGCTTTCTGTATTCTATCTGTAATGTATCTGTATCA
>DMFR01000224.1:14833-15119 GCA_003450125.1 Prolixibacteraceae bacterium
TTACAGAAACAACGAAGAAGGTACGGCCTTGGTATAGAGCGTTTGGTAAATTGTTCAGCATAAAAGGTAAAGCTATGGAAAAATTCATTGTACAAGGGTGATAAATAGGGGATACTTCAAAAGTTCATAGTTAGGTCAATATGTATTAAACAGATGAAATAAATCATGTTTCATGTAATTTTGCGACTTTTATCAGGTTTAAAGTATAGCATAATCAATAATTTAGCTGCCGAATAATATTAAAAATTATTTTAGGAGAAAATGAACTTTCAAAACTTAAATTACT
>DMFR01000224.1:15340-17885 GCA_003450125.1 Prolixibacteraceae bacterium
TTCAAAACTTAAATTACTTATAC
Organism: Prolixibacteraceae bacterium; assembly: GCA_003450125.1. Lineage (GTDB taxonomy): Bacteria > Bacteroidota > Bacteroidia > Bacteroidales > Prolixibacteraceae > Aquipluma. Next base: position 15,364 of record DMFR01000224.1, read on the forward strand.
ATGAAAAAAATCGGTTTATCGCTTATTGCCCTGGCGCTTATTGCAAGTTCCTGCAAGCCAACACACGAACAAAAGAAAGATATGAATAATCCATTCTTTGCTCAGTACACCACGCCCTTCGAGGTTCCACCATTTGACAAGATCAAGCTGGAACATTATATGCCCGCCATCGAGGAGGGTATCAAAGAGCAAACGGCTGAAATCAAAGCCATCACTGATAGTAAGGATGAAGCGACTTTTGACAATACCATCCTGGCGTTCGATCAGTCAGGTCGTTTGCTGGATAAGGTAAACAATGTGTTTTTTAACCTGAATTCGGCCAATACCAACGATGAAATGCAGGCACTGGCCCGCGAGATAACTCCCAAACTGTCCACTCACCATGATAACATCATGTTGAACAAGGAGTTGTTTAAACGGGTGAAGGCGATTTATGAAAATCGCAATACCCTGAACCTTGATCATGAGCAATTGCGGGTGGTTGAAAAATATTACCAGGATTTTGACCGAAGCGGGGCCAACCTACCCGATGATAAACAAGCTGAACTTCGGAAGTTGAACGATCAACTTTCCATGCTGGAACTTAAATTTGGTGAAAATACCCTGGCTGAAACCAACAAGACCTTCAAGATGATAGTAGACAAAGAGGCTGATCTAAAAGGGCTTCCTGCCGATGTGGTGACCGCTGCTGCCGAACTGGCCAAAAAGGACAGCCTGGAAGGGAAATGGGTATTTACCCTTCAGAAACCAAGCATGATCCCTTTCCTTCAATTTGCAGAGAACCGCAGTCTGCGGGAGAAATTATACAAAGGATATGCCAACCGCGGAAATAACAACAATGCCTATGACAACAAGCAGGTGATTGAAAAACTGGTTACCCTACGCGATCAACGGGCCAAATTGTTGGGCTTTGCCAATCATGCCGCCTATACGGTAGATATCAACATGGCCAAGACGCCTGAAAACATTCATGAGTTCCTGATGAAACTATGGACCCCAGCCCTTGAAAGGGCCAAGGTAGAACGTGCCGACATGCAGAAGATGATTGACCAGGAAGGCGGAAACTTCAAACTGGCCATGTGGGACTGGTGGTATTATGCTGAAAAGGTTCGCAAAGCCAAATATGACCTGGACGAGGCTCAGTTGAAACCTTATTTTACACTTGACAATGTGCGTGAAGGGTTGTTTTATACGGCCAACAAGCTTTACGGCATAAAATTCATTAAACGAACTGACCTTCCCGTGTACGACAAGGAAGTATTGACCTATGAAGTGCAGGAGGCTGACGGAAAACACATTGGCATCTTTTACATGGATTTCCACCCAAGGCCCGGTAAAAGCTTTGGTGCATGGTGTACTTCCTTCCGCGATCAATCGTATAGAGATGGGAAAAAGATAACCCCTGTAGTTTCCATTGTCTGTAACTTTACCCGTCCTGCAGGAGATGTTCCGGCCCTTTTAAGCTTTGATGAGGTGACTACCTTGTTTCATGAATCTGGACATGCGCTACATGGTTTGTTTACCGATGGGCCTTATCGTCGCACAGCAGGGAATGTACCTCGCGACTTTGTTGAACTTCCTTCACAGGTGATGGAAAACTGGGCATCGGAGCCTGAAGTGCTTAGAGTGTATGCCAAACACTACAAGACAGGAGAAGTGATTCCAGAACAATTGATTGACAAGATTCAGAAAAGCGCCCAGTTCAATCAAGGCTTTGAAACTGTTGAGTACCTTGCCGCCTCCTTGCTCGATATGGATTGGCATACCCAGCCATTTACAGGAAATGTAGAAGCCTTTGAAAAAGCTTCCATGGATAAAATTGGCTTGATTCCTGAAATTTTACCCCGTTACCGCAGCACCTATTTCTCGCACATCTTCTCGGGAGGCTATTCTGCCGGCTACTATGTGTACATCTGGTCTGCTGTATTGGATGCCGATGCCTTCAATGCATTCAAAGAGAGCGGCGATATTTTTAACCCTGAATATGCGGCCAAATTCCGCCATTTGCTCACTAAATCCGGTTCGGATGAAGGAATGGTTGTTTACAAGAACTTCCGCGGTCAGGAGCCCTCTATTGAGCCATTGCTCAAGCGCAGGGGCTTGAAGTAGCCTGAATGGTTTGCCTGGGTATTTGTAATTCTAACATAGAATGATACAGTAACCCGGTAAACAATTGAGAAAAAGACCTGTCTTGCATTTGTGGGACGGGTCTTTTTATGGCTGCTGTTTTGTATGTTGGTATCAGGGCTTGAACTTCGAACTAGATTTGAAAACTTTAATAGTGTGGACTAACAATTCTGTTTGTACGTGATATCAGTATATATGGATATTTATTTATGATTTATATGGTGATGGAGGTGGGTGATATTCAAGTCACTATAGCCGATTTTGATATTTATACAAAACATATTTTTGTAAGTCATTTACAGAATTAATTGGCAAAAGGAGGGAAATTGAAGGGTCACTAATCCTATGTTGTTTTGTTAAATTGTTAGTTATTAGACATTTAGAATGTTTAATAA
>DMFR01000224.1:18034-18281 GCA_003450125.1 Prolixibacteraceae bacterium
GACATTTAGAATGTTTAATAATCAATGCTTCACTGTATCTTATTAAAAGCGAGCTACTTAAAATATATCATTTACAAATTTGGTGATTTTGAAAATTAAAGTGAGGATAAATTCCAATAATCATTAAAATCCAGCTTGTTTTTTAAAATAAAATACTATCTTTGAATAGAGCATTGAATGATTTTGAAATTCAATAGGGGAATTTATGATTTTTTTAGGTTTTTAAATTTCCGAAAACTTTTAAATC
>DMFR01000150.1 GCA_003450125.1 Prolixibacteraceae bacterium
GTCTTTTGCATTTGATCCTTTTTATAGTTTATAAAATATGATCAGCCCGATGGATTAAACCAATTGCGATCTCTTGAGTCTAAGGGGAGAACTTAAATATTTATAAGTATGAAAAAATTATTATTGGTTGTTTTCGTAGCTATTTTCGCTATGGGTACAAGTTTTGCCCAGATGGGCGATCCTGCTGCCAGACTTCAGAGAGAAATCGATGGTATTACCACGGCTTTAGGCTTATCTAAAGACGAGGTTGCAAAGATTACTCCTATTGTAACTGAACAACAGAAAAAACAGTCTGAAGCATTTGCCAAAATGCGTGAAAGTGGTACGATGGATCGCGATAAAATGCGTGAAGAGAGAACCAAAATGACTGCGGAAACAGACAAGCTTTTAAAGGCAGTCCTGACTCCTGAACAAGGTGTAAAATTGGATGCCTACCGCAAACAGCAGGCTGAAGAACGGGCCAAAAGGATGCAGCAGCAAGGGCAATAAAGACGAATCTGCTGATGGTTGGATGGTTAGATGGTTGGATGGCTAGATGGCTATTTGCTGCTAGCTGTTAACCATTTAACCATTTAACCATTCAACCATCTAACCATCCAACCATCCAACCATCTAACCATCCAACCATCCATCCATCCAACCAACAGCCATTAGCTTTGGGGTCTTTACAGCTTTCCTTTCAATGACGCACCGGTATAGGATTCAGGAACGTTGACCAGGTCTTCTGGTCTTCCTTCAAAAATAAGCCTGCCGCCATCTTTGCCGCCTTCAGGGCCTAAGTCAATCACCCAATCTGCACATTTAATCACATCCAGGTTGTGTTCAATAATGATGATGCTGTGTCCCCTTGCAATGAGTGCATTGAATGAAGCCAACAGTTTACGGATATCATGAAAATGTAACCCTGTAGTTGGCTCATCGAATATAAACAGGGAAGGCGTTCCCTTCTCTTTGGCCAGGAAGGAGGCCAATTTAATACGCTGGCTTTCTCCCCCGGATAAGGTACTGGAAGATTGACCGAGTTTCACATAGCCAAGGCCCACATCTTGCAAAGGTTTAAGCATTTTAGCAATTTTCTTTGCTGAAGTAGAAAGCTGGCTGCTAAAGAAATCAATGGCTTCATTAACGGTCAGATCCAGGATGTCAAAGATATTTTTCCCTTCATAGGTAATCTCCAGGACTTCATCCCTGAAGCGTTTGCCTTTGCAACTTTCGCACATCAGGTGAATGTCAGCCATGAATTGCATTTCGACGGTAATTTCACCTTCACCCTGGCATTCCTCACACCTTCCTCCTTCAATGTTAAAGGAAAAGTGGGAGGGCTTGAAGCCATTGTATTTTGAGCTTTGCAGTTCTGAGTATAATTTACGGATCTCATCGTACACCTTCAGGTAGGTCACCGGATTTGACCGGGATGATTTACCGATGGGATTCTGATCGACGAATTCAACGGAAGTGATCAGGTTAAAGTCCCCCCTGATTTGGTCATGCTGGCCAGTTTTTTCACTAAATCCGCCAAACATCTTGGCCAGGGCAGGGTAGAGCACCTTGGTAACTAAAGACGATTTGCCTGAGCCACTGACCCCTGTCACTACACAGATGGTGTTGAGCGGAAATTTGACATCGATATTTCTTAGGTTGTTTTCACGGGCGCCGGTAACTTCAATGAAGTTATTCCATTTCCTGCGGGATTTGGGGATTTCTATTTTCTCTCTTCCAGTGAGGTATTTGGCCGTCATGCTTTCTTCCGAATGCTCCAGCTCATCATGTGTCCCCTGGAACACAACTTCCCCTCCAAGTCTCCCGGCCAATGGGCCAATGTCTATGATTTCATCTGCTGCCCGGATAATCTCCTCGTCATGTTCAACCACGATAACCGTATTGCCCAGTTTTTGCAACTTCCGCAAAACGCGTATGAGTCGATCCGTATCTCTGGAATGAAGCCCTATGCTGGGTTCATCCAGAATATACATCGAGCCTACCAGGCTGCTCCCCAATGAAGTGGCCAGGTTGATGCGCTGGGATTCTCCCCCTGACAGGGATGAGGAAAGCCTGTTTAAAGATAGGTAGCCAAGACCTACATCATTGAGGAAATCAAGGCGGTTATTTATTTCTGTCAGGATGCGTTCTGCCACCTGGGCTTCATATTCTGAAAGGGTAAGGGTGGTAAAGAAGGGAGTCAGTTCATTGATGGGCAGCAAAACCAGATCCTGAATGGATTGTTCTCCCACCTTGACATATCCTGCTTCTTTTTTTAGGCGCGTCCCCTGGCAATCGGGACAATCGGTTTTACCCCTGTAGCGCGAAAGCATGACCCTGTATTGTATTTTATAGGCATTCTCTTCCAGCATTTTAAAGAATCCATGTAATCCCTGGAAGTACTTGTTACCCGTCCATAAGAGCAGGCGTTGTTCCCTGGTTAATTCGTAAAAGGGTTTGTGGATAGGGAAATTGAATTTCTCAGCTGCATTGACCAGTTCATCCTTCCATTCTTTCATCTTGTCGCCCTTCCAGCAGGCCACTGCATCCTGGTAAATGGACAATGATTTGTTGGGAATCACCAAATCTTCATCAATGCCAATCACTTTGCCATATCCTTCACACGTTGGACAGGCCCCTACGGGATTGTTGAAACTAAACATGTGTACCGAAGGTTCTTCAAATTCGATGCCGTCGGCTTCAAATAGATTGGAAAAATGTTCTTCAACAACTGAGTCACCTTCATATATTTTGACAATACACTGGCCGTGCCCTTCGAAAAAGGCAGTTTGTACCGAATCGGCAATACGGCTGATATTGTCCTCATCATTGATAACCGTAGCCCTGTCAATTACAATATTGCAGGTGGCATTTTCGCAGGATACGGGTTCATTTTCCTTCAAAAGTTCATCAATCTTTTTGATTTCATTGTTGATTTCCAGTCGGGAGAATCCTTGCTGGAGCAATAACTCGGCTTCCTGAAGCATGGTGCGCCCTGATTTTATTCTCAGGGGTGACCC
>DMFR01000014.1:0-248 GCA_003450125.1 Prolixibacteraceae bacterium
GATATGAAATACAGGGCGATATCTTTGGCCGTTACCCCTTTGTTCAGCTTACCATCGACTGATATGAGCATCTTCTTGGGCTTGGGCTGCATGATACACTGACTGGCCAGCACCATTTCCACTTCACTCGTTCCGATACCAAAGGCAATTGTTCCAAATGCGCCATGGGTAGAGGTATGACTGTCACCACAAACAATGGTCATCCCGGGTTGGGTAATTCCCATTTCAGGCCCGATGATATGAACCAC
>DMFR01000014.1:438-819 GCA_003450125.1 Prolixibacteraceae bacterium
TCAGGCCCGATGATATGAACCACGCCGTGGCCTTCGCTACCCAATCCATGATGGACGATGCCATATTTTTCACAATTTCCTTTCAGCATCTCTACCTGCTTGCGCGACAATTCATCTTTAATGCTTAGGTGCTGATTGATGGTCGGTACGTTGTGGTCAGGAGTTGCAACCGTCTTTTCTGGCCGCAATACTTTTAACCCACGGGTTTCCAATCCAAGAAAAGCTACAGGACTAGTCACTTCATGTATAAAATGACGGTCAATGTATAATACACTTGGGCCGCCTTCCACTTGTTTTACCACGTGTGCATCCCAGATTTTGTCGAATAAAGTTTTTGCTTCCATTATTTTTTATTTGTAAAGATTGCACGGATTAAAGCGG
>DMFR01000014.1:1074-5580 GCA_003450125.1 Prolixibacteraceae bacterium
CACGGATTAAAGCGGATTACACGGATTCGGATACTCTACGATAAAGAGCAGTACAGCGTAATTTTCTTTATTCCTTATTTCTTATTTTCTCAATTTCTCAATTTCTCATATTCTCATTCCCCTGCTCTCAGCCTATTCGTTTTTAACCTTGGCAGCTCCCGGGATCTTGTTAATGGCATCCAGGAATGCTTCAACTGATGCTGTAATAATATCCGTATTGGCCCCAAAGCCATGGTAAACATCCTCTTCATGTTTCACCTGCATGTGAACTTTTCCCAGATCGTCACTGCCATGGGCAATGGCCTGGATCAGGAATTCTTCCAGTACAACTTTGCGGTGAATGATTTTCCTGACTGCTTTCAAGGCAGCATCAACAGGACCGTTTCCTGATGCTGTGGCATCCAGTATCTCTCCTGCAATATTCAGGCGGACATTGGCAATCGGCACCAGTCCTTTTCCGGTAACCACCTGCAGAAAGTCCAGTTTTACCCGACGTTCCTTCATTGTTACATCGCCTAACAGGGCAGCCACATCGTCATCCTTGATGTCCTTTTTCTTATCGGCCAGCTTCAGAAATTTTTCGTAAACCTCATCCAGTTTTTCTTTGTCCAGTTCGAAGCCCATAATATCCAGGCGGTGTCTCAAGGCTGCACGTCCGCTGCGGGCGGTCAATACAATGCTCGATTCATTGATGCCCACATCGGTTGGGTTCATGATTTCATAGTTCTCACGATTCTTCAATACCCCATCCTGGTGAATTCCAGAGGAATGTGCAAATGCATTGCGACCTACGACTGCTTTGTTCGGCTGAACAGGCATGTTCATCAGGTTTGAAACCAGGCGGCTGGTTTTGTAGATATTTTTGGTGTTCACATTGGTATCGATATTCAGAACGGCATAGCGGCTTTTTAAGATCATCACCACTTCTTCAAGTGAAGTATTCCCGGCACGTTCGCCAATCCCGTTAATGGTAACTTCAGCCTGACGGGCCCCGTTCATGATTCCTGCAATGGTGTTGGCAGTAGCCATTCCCAAATCATTGTGGCAATGAGTCGATAAAATAGCTTTGTGCACATTGGGTACATTGTCAATCAGGTATTTGATTTTGGCGCCAAACTCATGAGGCATGGTGTAGCCGGTTGTATCGGGAATATTGACCACCGTTGCACCGGCTTTAATGACTGCCTCCACCACACGGGCCAGGTATTCATTTTCAGTACGGCCAGCATCTTCTGCATAAAACTCAACATCCTCCACATACCGCTTGGCATATTTCACGGCTGCAATGGCCCGTTCAATGATTTCATCCTGATTGGAATTCAGTTTGTAATGAATGTGGTAGAAAGAGGTTCCGATTCCGGTATGGATACGCCCTTTCTTTGCAAATTTGAGCGCTTCAGCTGCTACATCAATGTCTTTTTCAACTGCGCGGGTAAGGGCACAAATGGTGGGCCATGTCACCGCTTTTGATATTTCAACTACCGAATTGAAATCACCTGGACTTGAGATAGGGAATCCGGCCTCGATCACATCAACGCCTAATTCTTCCAATGCACGCGCCACTTCTATCTTCTCAACGGTGTTCAACTGACATCCGGGAACTTGCTCGCCGTCGCGCAATGTCGTGTCAAAAATGTACAATCTGTCGCTCATAACTATTTGTTTTTATTTCTACGTTTCTATCGGGTTAAAAAAAAGGCCATCCCCTAATTTGAGAATGGCCTTTTGTTAAGCTTTATAGTTTTACCCATACCATCCTCAATCGTGCATCCAAATTAGAAGAATACCGATAATGAGACCTAGTAGGGAAATGTTATTAAAACTTGTCATTTACTGATTAATTTGATGCAAATATGAAACTTTATTTTCTAAAATGAAAACAAAAAAGACTTTTTTATTCCGATTGGTAATATAAAGATAAGATTGTCCTTTGAAAACAAACCTGGAATGTTGCTTTTGCTTTTCATGGACTTAGAACACCGATTTGAGGATAATGTTTACAGAGTGAAGTGGAAAAGTCTTTACATATTCAGATGAGGTTGATCAGGCATTCTTATATAGTAATCAAACGAAATGAACCTGACTTATTTCTTCAGCAAAGGCATGAAGTGATTTTTCAATCTTTTCTACCGTTTTAGGGCTCGGTCTTCTATGTCCGGTAACGTAATGGCTCAACTGGCCTTGATTTACGCCAGTTATACGTTGTAATCCTGCCAGTGATAAAACCTTCGAATAGTAAGCCAGAAATGATGCTGTATCATATTTGAAATTAAATTCGAGATTGTCGGGAAATGATTGTCCAGTTTTAATATACAATTCTTTCATCTCATCTCTGCTGTGGTAAAAATCGGCAATTGCTTCCGTTACCGTATTGCCCTGCCCCAATAACCCGAAAGTAAGACCTTTGGTATCTTCACCGAAATGCACGTCAAAAGTTCCATCCAATCCTTTTTCAATTAGCGCATCTACTTTCATACTATCAAATTTTGGCGTAATTCAATTCATGCTTGAAATCGAAAAGACTTTCAATGCTTAAATCTTCGTCTAAAGCCTCCCAGTGAATACTTTCGCCATCAGGACCTATTTCAAATTTTGTGCGTTGCTCTGGTTTTGCATTTGCTAATCGGGCAAACCAAACTATTGGATTCCCGATAATATGTCCGCTGTCTAATTGCACATACATATTTTCATTGTCGAACCATACTTTTGTTGCTCTCATAATTGCTGCTTTTTAACAATTTTTTTTGAATGCATTGAATTCTTATTTCCCATGTATTTCATGCCATTTTGCAATAATTTCTTCTTTCCTTTCATCAATCAATGCTTCTGCAAGAACTAAATCTTTTGGTTTCATTCCTTTAGCTTCAATTAGCTTGATTTCAGGTAAAAGATTGAATTTTGCTGTTCCTTCTGAGTTTCTCACATGGATATGAATAGGTGTATGTTCCAAAGAGAAAAAGAAAAACTTCATTCCAAACATTCTGAATAATTCCGGCATAACTTTTTTTCGTTTGATTAATACGTCATAAAGATATGAATATTAGTATCATCGTTGATCGTTTCTAAGTTTTATTTTACTGTTTAAATAACCCAACAAAAAAGAAGCTTGCACAGCTCACCATTATGAATGGCATGGAACACTAATTTAAAACTTCCATGAGAAGGGTATAAATCCATGTATCAAAAACAAAAAGAGCTATAAAGTTTTACCTTTATAACTCTTTGATTGATCGGTCGGCTCGCTGGGATTCGAACCCAGGGCCCGCTGATTAAGAGTCAGCTGCTCTACCAACTGAGCTACGAGCCGTATCGGCGACAAAAGTAATAGTTTGTTTGGCATATTCAAGCATTCCCTTAGAGTATTTAAGCCTTTTTATGGCTAAAGTTGAAAGAAAATTGATTTTCATAACCGTTGGGGATTTCATTTGCCTTTCAAATTCTCCAAACTATGTTCATTTCTGGAACTTTAGCTTATCTTTGTTATTATTGAAAAACAAATGGAATTCATCAATCATATCCCGGAAGGGTTTATTAAATTTATTTTAGTCCTTACCTTTTCATTGCTGATTGGATTGGAGCAAAGGCGGCACCACATAGGGGAGAACGAAGATCTGCTCTTTGGAACTGACCGAACCTTTACCTTTATCGGCCTGCTGGCCTATGTGTTATTTATTGCCGATCCGGTAACCTTCATCCCTTTTCTGTTCGGCTTTGTCTTGATTGGCATTTTGTTGGGTATCTACTATTTTCATAAAATCGAAAAGACCGGTAAATATGGCTTTACAAGTATCATTCTGTCCCTACTAACATATTGCATCCCCATCATGGTTTTCACCCAACCCATTTGGCTGGTGTTGTCCTTTATTGTAGCCCTGATGTTGATTACTGAAATGAAAAGCCATTTCATCTCCTTTACCAAGAAAATCTCAGAAGAAGAATATATCACCCTTGCAACCTTTATTACCTTGGCCGGAATTATCCTTCCACTCCTTCCTGATCAAATGATCTCGGAACAGATTCCCGTTTCCCCTTATCGTTTGTGGTTGGCCATTGTTGTTGTCTCGGGCATATCGTATATCGGTTATCTGCTGAAGAAATTTGTGTTCCCAAAATCAGGGATCATCCTCACCGGCTTGTTGGGAGGTATATACAGTAGCACAGCCACTACTGTCATCCTTGCACGTAAAGAAAAGCAAGGAATGGGAGGACAACAAACAGTAGCCGCTATCATGATTGCCAATGGGATGATGTACCTGCGCATTCTTTTCCTGGCCTTCATTTTCAACCAATCGGTTGCCCTGCAATTGGCCATTCCTTTTCTTGTTTTATTCCTCATTACGCTAATCCTTGCCAAATTTGGTACAGGAAAAGGTAAGACTGTTCCTACTGAAGTGACTCCTGAAAACATTGAAACAAAACATGCAAATCCTTTGGAATTCAAGACTGCCGCTATTTTTGGCTTGCTATTTGTAGTATTTGCAGTGATAACCAAGACCGTACTGAACA
>DMFR01000014.1:5689-7791 GCA_003450125.1 Prolixibacteraceae bacterium
AACCAAGACCGTACTGAACAGATATGGTGGTTCTGGAGTGACTACCCTGGCATATTTGGTAGGGATAACGGATATTGATCCGTTTCTGTTGAACTTACTTCAGCAAAAATCGGGAATTGAATTGATAACCATTGTTTTGGCCATTCTGAATGCCACCAACAGCAATAACCTTTTAAAAATGATTTATGCCATTTCATTGTCAAGCAAGAACATCCGTAAAAGTTTAATTGTGAATTTTTTAATCCTTATCGTTTCTGGATTGTTAATATCCATCATCATTTATTTACTTTAGCAGCTTGATATTATTAAACAGATACAAACATTTAAAAACAACATACAATGAAACGAATATTAATCAAAAGTATCATTCCTTATATTCTGGTTGTCGGAATAGTCTTTTCCGGCTGCAAGAAAGCGGAAGATCCTATTGCTCCGGTGATTATTCCACAGGCCAACCATGTGAATTTATTTGTATGGAACGGGCTGCATGATTATTATTTATGGAACAGCCAGGTTTCAGGATTGGCAGATACCAAATTTAGCAAAGGCGATAGTTTAAATGCTTTTCTAAATCACTATTCCGACCCGGAGAAATTGTTCAACAATTTATTGTATAAACGGGATACCATCGATAAATGGTCATTTATTGTGGATAACTCAAAGACAATCAGTGATTGGATTTCCGGAATTTCTAAGACCATGGGTTATGATTTTATGCTGGGCAGAATTGCCAGTTCGGACACCCTTTTTGGATTTGTACGTTACATCTATAAAGGTTCTCCTGCTGAAAAAGCAGGTATGAAACGCGGCGACATTTTCGTAAAAGTGAATGATCAGAAGCTGACTGTTTCCAATTATCAAACCTTGCTGTTTGCTACTACCACCTATACCTTAGGATTTGCAACCCTTGCCCCTACTGCAACAGGCCATAAAATTGTGCCCTCTGACAGAAAGGTAACCATGACGGCCATTGAAATGCAGGAAAATCCAATCCTTCTGGATACGGTCTTTACCTTCAACAATCAAAAAGTTGGCTACCTGGTTTACAATGGATTCAATGCCGATTTTGATCTTCAGTTGAATGATGGGATTAAAAAGTTCAAGGATGCCGGTATCAGCCAGATGGTGCTTGACCTAAGATACAATGGCGGAGGCTCGGTACAGTCCAGCATTTACCTTGCAAGTATGATTTATGGTACGGATAAGTCCAAATTGTTTGCCAAAGCGCAATACAACCAGGGTGTACAGGCATCTATTGTAAGTCAGGAAGGCTCCCAGGCGCTGAACGATAATTTTGAAACGACTATCGCAGCCACCGATAAGCACGGGGCTACGCCTATCAATACGCTTAACCTTCAGAAGATTTACATCATCGTTTCAGACAATACGGCCTCGGCCAGTGAACTGTTGATCAACGGCCTAAAACCATACATGAATGTCAAATTGGTGGGCATTCCTACCGTTGGAAAATATGTAGGTTCATTTACTTTGACCGATGACAAAGTTCCCAGTAATAAATGGGCCATGCAACCCATTGTAGTGAAATATGCCAACTCCCTGGGGGTAACCGACTTTATCAATGGTCTGACTCCCGACATCACGGCTGAAGAAGATATTGCCAACCTTTTGCCTTTTGGTGATCCCAATGAAACCTTGTTGAAGGTGGTGTTGACAGATATGCAGGGCGGCGCTGTTACTGCCATGACTTTAAAATCAGCACAAATCGGATTGCGCAAAGTTACTGATAGCCAGGCACACAAGCGCTTTTCCAAAGACATGTATATCAATCCTGAAAAATTGAAGTCTTTGAAGATGGCTGCTCAATAATCGGGGCGATTACTCATTTAATATAACCGGTTACTTTTGGTTACCATGTTGGGCGAGGGGGATGATAAGAATACGATCATCCCCCTCACTGTTTTTAATAGTTTCTATATTGATATAATTTCCTTTCCTGTTATATAACTAAAAAAGTTTTTCTTAACTTTATCCCAATCAAACCATCAAACCATTTACCATTTGAATAATTACTATTTACTATTTTAACCATTTAACCATTCAACCATCTAACCATTTAATCATCCAACCATCCAACCATCCAA
>DMFR01000013.1:0-3209 GCA_003450125.1 Prolixibacteraceae bacterium
CCTTCGAACTACCTTCGAATAACCTTCGAATAACATACATAGATATACCTACAATTTATACTGAAAAACATAGGGTCGGAAGTACATCATCCGGATACTATTTTGCTTTAAATAGAGACCTGCGGCCATAGAGGCAATCAATCTATGGTCATTTATCTTTGTTGGGACTTTTATCGTATTTTTGTATAAAATATTTCAAAATGATAAAAGCTGGAGACAAAGTAAAATTTTTAAATGCTGTAGGTGGTGGTGTTGTAAAATCGGTCATCAACAAAACTATGGTAAACGTTGAAGATTACGATGGATTTGAAGTTCCTACACTGATCAGTGAAGTGGTGGTAGTGGACGACGCCAACTCGATGAATGCAGAAAAACGCCAGGCAAAGATACGGGCCAATGAAAAGATGGAAGAGGTCCAGGTGAAAAAGGAATTGCCGAAAGCGGAACCAAAATACGTGGCTGGAAAGGATACTCCTGATTGTTATATGGCTTTCGTACCGCAGGATTCAAACAACCCGGTGGAAGGCGAGATGAAAGTGTACATGGTCAACGACAGCAATAATTTTGTCCTGTACAATTACAGCCACCTGAAGGATAAAAAATACAAAAGCGTTGAATCGGGGAAAATGAATCCCAACAGCAAGCGCTACCTCGAAAGCTTCAGTCGGTTTGATCTCAATGAACTGCCTGATTTTCAGTTCCAGTTGCTCTTTTTTAGGGAAGAGTCTTTCAAACTGGAAACTCCGTTGGTTAAATCTCTACGCTTGAATCCAGTGAAGTTTTTCAGGATGAACAGTTATGCCAAGACACGCTTCTTTGTTCAAAATGCAATTCTCTTTCCTTTAACGGGGCCGGATATGGAAGCAGAAGTAGCCAAACTCACTGTAACTGACTTATCACAGATCGTGGTGGAAAAAGAAGAGCCTAAAGTTGTGGTGAAAAGGACTGTATCCCCTGATTTGGTGGAGGTTGACCTGCACATTCATGAATTGCTGGAAGATACAAGGGGTTTAAGCAACCATGAAATGCTGGAAGTTCAGTTGGGACGCTTTCGCAATGAACTGGAAACAGCCATTGCCAACGGTACACGGCGCATAGTTTTTATCCACGGCGTTGGGAATGGTACCCTTAAACAGGAACTCCGTCAGGAACTCACCACCAAATATAAGAAATACTATTTTCAGGATGCCAGTTTTAAAGAATATGGGTATGGGGCGACCATGGTCATTTTAAGAAGTGCCTAAAAAAGTACTTAAAGTATTTAGAGTGAACTAAAGTATTTAGAGTATTTAAAGTGAACTAAAGTATTTAGAGTATTTAAAGTGAACTAAAGTATTTAAAGTACTTGGGGCGCCTTCCAGCTTTAGTTCACTTTAAATACTCTAGGCATTTTTTTACTTTAAATACTTTAGTTCACTTTAGACACTTTAAGTACTATTTTTCCCCATCTTTGCGGCGCAGAACGCTCTATCGCCTCTCGGGTAACTGGGAGAAGGAAAGTCCGGGCAACGCAGGGCACCATGCTTCTTAACAGGAAGGCGGGCGAAAGCTTGCAGTAAGGTAACAGAAAATGACCACCCGGTTTTGACGTGTCAATACCTGGAACGGGTGAAAAGGCGAGGTAAAAGCTCACCGGTGGTTGTGGCAACACAATCAGCCGTACTTCTGATGGGTTGCAAAGCCAAATATATCATGATTTTCCGGTACGCCGGAATACAGAACGGCCCGTTTTGATTCTTCGGAAGTCGTGAGGGGTAGGCTGCTAGATCGGGTTAGTGATAACCCGGGTAGATAAATGATAGAGGTCCCTCTCGGGGGATACAGAACCCGGCTTACAGGTCTGCGTATTTTTAAATTGCAAAAGAAGGCGATCGTCTAAGGATGATCGCCTTCTTTGGTTTTTACTCAGCGGGTGACTTCAAGTCACCCGCTGAGTAGTTTAAAGTTTTATAGAAAGTTCTATGTGTCCACCCAAACCTAGTTCTACAATTTTCTGAAGAGTCGAGAGTCTTGCTTCCTTGATGTTATTTTCTATTTTTGAAATATAGGATTTTGTTGTCCCTACTTTAATTGCCAATTCTTCTTGTGTCATTCCTTTTTCAAGCCTAGCTTGTTGAAGTAAAACTCCCATCTTGAAGTTCTCATATCCAGCTTCAAATTCTTCACGTTTTTTTGTTCCACGTTTGCCGTAGTTTTTGTCAGTAAAGTCCTCCAGGGTCATGATGTTGTTATTTTTCGTTTTCATCTACCAAACAAAGATAATAATGTTTCACTAAAGTACAACACCGTATTTTGCAAATGACATCCTATCATGAATATTTATTCTTATTTTTGATCCGTTGCAGCAATGCAATTCATTTGACAATGATGATAGCTGCCGACAATGGAGACGCACCAAAGCCGGCAGCTTATTTTATATCTAATCAGCAAAACATCTTATTTTTTCGTTTCAACAGGAAAGACTTTGCGACTAGCCCATATCCTATAATAGACATTTACTGCAGTACCCAATCTCTTTGCAGGTTTCCAGTCCGGGATTTGAGTTAGGATTTGTTCATAAGCAGTATTTATTTCAGGATAATCAGAACCTTTGATAATATGACCATCTCTGACTTTCCCATTTTTATCGATAATGAAGCTGTATCTGATTTTATATTCCCTAGTGGGTTTACCTTCAGAAAAATGCTTTAATTGGTTTTTCATCCAATCATCCCATTTCCCATTTGTAAACTTAGCGAGCTCAGTCACATCTCCTGCAGGATAAATTATTTCATCGGAATTGACAGTTGATTGAGTTATATGATAGACTGAGGCTGCTTCAAGTTGTTCCAAGATTTCATCAACACGGTTATAGGGAATTGATTGATCAATCTGAAGATGAATCCAATCATTACTGGCTTTGCCCCATTCTTTCCCCTTCTTGACGACTTCTTCCATTGAGCACAATTTATTGTCAATGTAATTGCCTTCACTTTTAATCTCAATTAATCTACTAGTCTGTTCATTTTGAGTCTGTCGGGTTTCCTGAGGTGCAATGACATTTACAGTCACCTTTTCTTTTAGAGTAACACTTTCGCCCGTTCTGCCGAAAGCCATCAGCAGCAGGGCAAGCAGGGGAAGAAAGGTCGCCACCTTCCAACTCGAGGCTTTACTGGTTTTTTGTTTGTTCATCATAGTAATACGATTTTTAATTTGACAATGATTAAAAC
>DMFR01000013.1:3255-6566 GCA_003450125.1 Prolixibacteraceae bacterium
TGACAATGATTAAAACTGTTTGCTAGTGCGAACTTTTGGTGGCCCACACATTTTTGAATAATGAGTAACTGATATTGGGTTGCATCGATGCCTTGATTGAGGGTGTAATTGTCAGCCTGAAATTCATGTATTTCTTTCAGATCACTGACCATACGGTAAACCAATGGATTGAACCAGAAGATTATTTTGGTCAATTCCATCAGCATCAGGTCGTAAAAATGGCCCAACCTGATGTGTGATTGTTCGTGGGTAATGATTGCTTCGGAATGGATGTCGTAATCAAATTGTGAAATCAAGATATACCTTCCAAACGAGAAGGCTGGTGTATCTTCGGATACAATCCTTAAATGAAGCCCATTCTGGTCCATTTTACGGGCTTTTTGAAATAGAAGCAATATTGTAGTTATACTGTATAAAAGTATCAGGATTGAAATAAAAAGACCGCAAAAATAGACGAACAATAAGATGGTTTTCGGAGAGATGCTAATCGCCCGATTGGTATTGGAAGCTGGTGCTGATAGCTGAATGGAGGTAGGGGCAGCATTCGTTTGTATGGGTTCTTCAATAATTGTAGTATTCTGAAATATGGGTTCCAGTTTCACCTGTACGAAAGGCTGACTCAATTGGGGCGCAGGTATAAACGGAATAAGCACCGAACTGATAACCATCAGAAGCAATACTAGCCGGCTGAGCCTGAAAAAGGTATCTTTACGCATCAACACACTGAAAGCCAAGTACAACAGACTTAAACTGAGTGTCGATTTAAACAGGAATAGAAGGAAGCTATTCATCTTGGGTCTTTTTACGGGATTCAACCTGGCGGATTAACTCCTGGATTTCTTCTGTTGTAATCTTCTTCTCTTCCACAAACATGGAAACCACCGAAGCATAAGAAGTATTGAAATACTTGCCCACCAAATTCTTAATGGTATTCTTGCTGAATTCCTCACGTGAGATGATGGCAAAATAGCGGTGTGTATTTCCAAACTGTTCATGACCGATAAACTCTTTTTCTTCCAACCCTCGCACAATGGTTGAAATGGTGTTGTAATGAGGCTTTGGATCGGCCAATAATTCAATAATATCCTTGACAAACAGGGAGCCCTTTTCCCAAAAGAGTTCCATGATTTCTTCTTCGCGATTGGTAAGATGTTTCATATACTTAATCTTTACGATGGACTCAGCGGGTGACTTCAAGTCACCCGCTGAGTAGTTCATACAAATGTAACTAAAGAATTTAGTTTTACAACTATATATTGTAGTTTTATTACTAAAAAATTTAGTTGAACTGTTTAAAGAAAGATATTGCCACAAAGACTCTAAGACACAAATCTTCACAAAGTATAATCTATCAGTGATTTAAGCTTTGTGAAACTTAGTGTTTTTGAGGCTTTGTGGCAATTGTTTCCATAACTTATATCCTAAAAAAAGGAAGGCGATCATCTTTCGACAATCGCCTTCCAGTGACTCAGCGGGTGACTTGGAGTCAACCGATGAGTAGATTTAATCCTTCAGGGCAACTTTGCTCCTATTTGCTTTTCGAATAAAATTTATAAAGTAAGTTTAAACCCTCCTTGGCGACTACCACATCCTGTTCACCGCTTCCGCCTGAAAAGACGGCAAGAATGTATCCTGTTTTCACTTTTTTGATCACTCCGCCCTGCCAGCCAAATTCACCGGTTAAAGGTTTCCTGATGCCGCTGCCACTGTCTTTCAGTAAATCGGCCATCTCGGCAGCCTTGGTATAGGCAATTCCCAAAGTATTTGCATCTCCATTGGTAAAAAATCCTACTACTTTCATCCGGGAGATCCAAGCTTCGGTCTTTTCTCCTGGAATAAAGGCTACCACAGCTGTCCCTTTAATGGCTAGTTTTTGAGCTTCCTGCCCCATAACAGTCAGCGCTTTGTTGGAATGCTTAATGAATTTTAGCTCTCCCTTTTGGGATTTGGGTATATGAATTTCCTTGACATCAGTTTGAGCCATCGTGGTAAGATAAAGGCCTGAAGTAATGAGTAAGGCCATAATGAAGAAGACTTTTTTCATGTTAGTAAGTTGGTTTAAGTGTAATCCCTTTCGGTAATTAATTGAATTGTAAAAATAATGAACTATTTCAATTATCGACCTTTCTTCCTTCGATAGTTATCCCTTAAATGTCAGTTGACTGAATTGAAAAGCACTTCTTCACAAAAATGCAAAGTGCGCTTAAATATAAACATCTGTTGAAGAGATGCTTGCCTGATTATGGTTCTGTTTGAAGTTTGGGAAGTTCTTCTTTTATGGGGTATTTTAGTAACATTAATCCGGAGATCAATAAATGGAAGGCGAAAAGTAATAATCCCCCAAAAAGATAAACTTTGGCATTGGTCAAGAACTTTGGAAATTCCTTCATGCCGGAGGTTAGGGCAATGAGCATGAAGATATTTCCTATCAGGAAAAAGCTGGCAATGATATGTCCTGTGGTTTTGTTTTTAAATATTAGTTGAAGGACAGCCGCATCCGTGAAATCAATAAACATTATGGCAGCCGTTATGTGGTCAAGATGGATGATACGAGTCAAACAAAACTGCTAACCGGCAGAGGGTATTGTGAGCAAGTGAGGCAATTGATGGAAATATAGGAGACGGAAGACGGGAGACAGGAGACGGGAGACGGAAGTAAGAAAGAAAAGGATGAAACTCTATTTCATTAAAAAACAATCACAACATTTGTTTAAGTTCTTCTATGTCTGATGAAAATTTCAACTTTTGTGCCTTTTCTTCTTCTTGAGCCTGCTTGTAATTCGAAACCATCTCATCTCTTCTGGCATCGGCAATGTTGTGCTCCAGCAAATTTTTCAATTCAACCTTTTCTTCAAGTGGAAGATTATAGAGGATATCGACGATGTTATTAAATTGAATTACTTGTGTTTTCATACCATTAATTTTTATCAAAGATAACAATTTTAGATTTCACTTTAATCCCTGGATTTAAAACAGAAAGGGGAAAAGACCTTTTCAGTTTTTATTAGATTGAATACGTATTTTCAGCCTGATGAAACGTTAAAAAAAGTAAACGGGATACAATACCATTCATCGTTCACGTTTAAATGATGTCTCCATGAGGAACAAATTATGAACGATTTACTGGATTGAACAATGAAAACACGCACTCAGATACTACTACAAATCCCTGAATATTACTTAATTGCATTAAGTCTTCTTGCTGCCTATACCCTACCCTTTTCCTTTAAACTGATGACCCTTGTAGTGGTAGTCATTCTAGTCCTTCAACTAATATTTAAAAACAAAACCACAGGGCATATCATTGCCAG
>DMFR01000095.1 GCA_003450125.1 Prolixibacteraceae bacterium
GGCTTATAAAATTTCAGAAGAATGTATTGCGTGCGGTACATGCATCGATGAATGTCCTGTTGAAGCAATTTCTGAGGGAGATATCTATAAAATCGATGCTAACCTTTGTACTGATTGTGGATCATGTGCCGAAGTTTGCCCAACTGACGCAATTTCTATTGCCGAGTAATGATTTAGTTGGCATAAATCTATAAGAAGCTGATTGGGTTTCAAACATCAGCTTCTTATATTTTCTTCTCTAATTGCAACTATCTGGTCTGATTTTTGTTTTAATGTTGGGGAATGTAATACAGTTATCTATGAAAACAATCTTTACTTTTTTATTCATATTAAGCATTGGAATAAGCAGTTACGCACAGAGGACCACCTTTGCCAGTTTAAAGCCTGGAAACGGTACTGAGAAGGCTTTGGATGCCCAATCCTTTTCCATTGATAAAGTATATCCTAACCCTGCAAAAGATCTTATCACCCTTGATTTGCAATCAGCACAACCGGGCACCATTCAGGTTACCCTTATCAATATTTTAGGTACTGAAGTTAAGAAGTGGAACGAATTCTACCTTAACCCCGGAGAGCAAAAAATAAAACTTGACCTTTCGGAGTTCAAAAGCGGAGTATATATCCTGAAAATTGTTAAACAAGACCAGGTAAAGACTCAGGTAATAAAGAAAAATTAGCATTTTCTATCCCTATAGAAGCTTATACTATTCAATTTTTCAAATTACTACGCCCCTATTTCTTTCCATATAACGGTTTCATCAGGCTTATAATTTGTCTTGGCAGATTTCTGCTTAAACGCAATTATCAAATTTCAAAAGCGTCAATTCCTTCATCTTAATTTTATTGAACGCTATCCTTTGTTAAGAATGGCATAAAAAAAAGTACCCTCTCCCGGAAGAGGAAGAAGGTAACAGATCATCATGCACTGATGTTTGATCCAAAATGACTTAATGGAGTTAATATTTATCAGGGTGCAATCTATGGACAGGTCTGAGTAATGTTACTTAATTCACCTTTTTTAGATACATTGTTCACCTTAAAATCGGTCCAAACATTCGATTGACTAGAATTCCCGGAACAATTGGCTTGAAGTGACAAAGTCCAGACAACAGGCATACATTTGGTGAAACTCATTGTTTTCTGACGGGTATTGCCGGCTGTCACCCATTCTTCACCCAATCCTGTAACTACTACTCCCTGGGCAAAGGTAAATGCCACTGGTTGATCTACAAGATCTTCTGCCGGCGTATAAGTAAAGGTGTAGGTCTTATTTCCATTGTCAGTGTAATTAAAGCTTTCAGTACATCCAACACACTTTTCCCTTAAGTAATACGTGAATGATGGATTGTTAGTTCTCCCGGTACCACCAGACACTCCTCTTAGTTCAATAGAAGTGATGATCTGGTCGCAAGCTTTCCAGCCTGGATTTAAAGCAACAGCCCATGAATAGGTTGATATGGCATCACCGCTAATAACCATGATGCCGTTTACCCTCACTTCTGTAAATGTTCCGCTGGTTCTATAAACAGTGTAATGCACTTGGGCATTATCATTCCATACATCAAGGAAGGTAGATGGGACGGCATTCGTACTGTTAAATTTTATCCATCCACTATAGCTTGCCTTAGAGTCCATCCAGTTGGGTACACAAACACTGCAATTGGAAGCACTTTTTAGCTTCAACTCTTGTTCTCCATTCACAACCTCAGCCTTTTGGCAGGAGAAAAACAAAGCCACACCGATTACCAGTGTAGCAAAAACATAAAGCAATTGGTTTTTTTTCATAGTTGATAATCTTAAGGGTTAAATAACGTTATATTTCAATTTATTGATCAATTGTACCAGATTGACTATCTGGGTAAATTCTAGGGGCCTTATTCCTGGCTGAATTCAATAAGTTGAAAAACGTGCGCCCAAATGGACGCACGCCTTACTTATCAAGCAATGGGTTCGATTCAACAGTTTTAATTATTTCCTTTCCTGGTAAACCATTTTACCTACATGGGTTTCTCCATTGATGGTCAAATGATAGAGCACCATCTGGCTGCTCACCAAACGTGGCAGGTATTCAAAGGTATAAAGCTGCCCCTTATTGACCTGGCCATTGAACAGTGTTGCCAGTTTGGCCCCTGTAATGCTGTATATCTCCAGAGTAGCCTGGGTATCAGTTGCAGAAGCAAACTCGATGTTCAGCTTTTCAGTAAACGGGTTTGGATACGCTTTCAGGAGAGGTTCAACAGTTGCAGAGGGGGATTCGGGGATGATAATGGCGGCCTTTGTTTTGACTTCATGGATGACAATAGAGCCTCCACCCAACGCGGTTAGTGGTAAATCATTTTCATCTTTACCCATGTTGTTGTCGTAGATCACATTATTTCCATCCCAAATCTTGATTCTAAATTTATCAATTCCACCACCACCTGAGACATCTCCATCAACAGCCGATACCATAAATGCATAGTTTCCGCTTCCATTGATAGTTCCCACTCCTTTATAGGTAGCCTTGGAACCTGCAATAACCAATGAACCCACACCATAAGTAGAACTGCTAAAATTGAGATTCCCTGTTTGGAACTGGAACTCGGTATTGCCAGTTGGTGTGGTTTTTCCCTTTTCGTATTTGGAATTGAATCCAAAGTTTGCCTTACCTGTTAATGCAGGATTAGCAGCATAAGCACCAGCCGGAGAATTAATCCATCCACCACCTGTTACAAAACCACCATTTGGATCATAAACGGCCAGGTAGGCAGCGGTTGATGATGCACAAGTACCGATTAAGGCTGTCACCTTGTAAACTTCAACTGGCAACCCGTCTACAGTAGCTTTTGCAGTTCCTGTAATGTCTGTAATTCCACTATAAGTTGGGAAAGTCGCAGTTGTACCATTGTCAAGCGTAAATGTGACAGTAATACCTGCTGCCGCTGGAGTTACTTTTGCCCAAAGGGTTGCAGAGGTTCCTGTAGGTACAGGAGTGCTGCTTTGGCTTGCATCAATAGATACCCCATTAATTGTAAAGTTGGCACCGACATAACTCAACGTATAGTTAGTACTCAAAGAAACTGAGTTTTTAGAGATGGCATAGTTACCTGCACATTCACCAGTTGCCCTTGATAACGATCCACTAAAAGAATCTCCAGTTACCAAGCTTCCACTGGTTATTTGATATGTCAATGTAGGATCGACCTGACCAATGTATTTACTTTGATTGGCATCAGCGGTAATGGTGATTGGACGAGCCGTGATGGAGGCTGTTGTTGCAGCTGTTGTATTGGCTGTATAGTTGCCTGCGTCGGTGCCCGATTTGCTGATACCAGATACTGAAACTGGTTTACCTGAACCCACATTCTTATCTACAAATGTTGCAGACAGGTAAGCTGTTATAAATACATCACCACTTAACCTATTGTCGCTAAGGCTAACGGTTGCTGTTAGGATACCGTCGTAAACTTTATTAATGCCTGTTGCACTTACAGTCAGCGGACGAGCCGTGATGGAGGCTGTTGTTACAGTTGTTGTATTGGCTGTATAGTTACCCGCATCAGCGCC
>DMFR01000457.1:0-6520 GCA_003450125.1 Prolixibacteraceae bacterium
ATTTTTAACTCTTAATTCGCATAAGATATAATTCAGGAAGAAATCAAAATAATTGGTGTGGGATTGATAGTATTTATGGAGCATTGATAAATACAATTTTGAGCAGTAAAGGAAATTTAAATTTACCCATTGGAATTTGTGCTTCGTCAGCAGGTTTTAATGGTATGTTCATTCATGTTGACACATTAAATATTTCTATCCATTCAGGAGGATTGGGTTGCCAATACGGTCAAACAATTCAAGGAATAAGAAAAAAATAACACCAGCTAATAAATGGGGACTTGATATTTTATTTGTACCTTTAATACATATTATTTGATAAATAGAAAGCATTATAAACTTTCCGCCATTTCCAATTTATGCACAACATTAATAGAGAACTCATTATATGACAGGATTCGTTTTTATAACGATTGTTTTTATCATTGTAGGATTCTTTAGCGGACTTTTATATCTTGGTTATTTACCTTTTAGGAATCGACTTCTAAAATCAGGTAAACTAACAGACAAGTTAAACCGACAAATCAATTGGACATTTATTCTTTTGCTTTGTTTGACAGGTGTTGTTTTATTTTGTTTGAAGGACTTTCGGACATCAAGTAAGGACAGACTTGAGAAGATCGCTGATCTTAAATTGCCGACAAACTTTAAAGTCCTCAAAGACGAATACCAAGATATGTGGCAGGACTATTGCATTATTTATTACATTCAACTTGACAAAAACTCAACGACAGAATTTATTAAAAATATTAAGGCATCAAGATTCTATCACATGAAAATTGATTCTGGAAAGACGGAATGGTCCAAATCACTTAAAGGCTATAACTTTAACCGACAAGAAGGCCATACAATGTATTCAATAGAGCTTGATACAGTGGTCAATATCTTAAAATACAATGAGGGAGCGGACTAAAAATGCTGCATATATTATAATTTCAGTCTGCTAAAATAGTTTTTGAAATGTTGACTTAATCGTTAACTTTGCAGTATGGAATTTGTAGATAGAAAAATCATATTCCATAGCAGAAACTTTACTGACTTCTATCTTGAACAATCGACAAAAGTTCAGGAGAAGATAGAATTTGTACTTCGTATTATCAGACAGGTTGAAAGAGTTTCAAAGAAATTTCTCTGCCCAATGACCGGTACAGATGGACTCTATGAAATAAGGGTAGAGTTTGGTTCTAATATTTACAGGATTTTCTGTTGCTTTGATGAAGGGAATATTGTTGTTTTATTCAACGGATTTCAGAAAAAGACTCAGAAAACTCCTATGAAGGAAATTGAGAAGGCGCTCAGGTTAAAGCATGAGTATTTTGAATTGAAAAAAACTCAACAAAATGAAGGAAGAAGCAATTAAAAACGCAAAAACTTTTGATGAATTATTGAACATCAAATATGGCAAGATAGGTTCATCGACAAGAAACGAGTATGAGGTGAAAGCCAATTACTTTGTTATTTCCGAAATGTTGAAGGAAGCCAGAAAAGAAGCCCATATTACACAAGAACAGCTGGCAGAAAGAATCGGTACAAAGAAAAGCTATATTTCAAGACTGGAAAATGGAAAAGCGGACATTCAGGTTTCAACATTGTATAAAATATTCGAGACTGGTCTGGGTCGAAAAATACGTTTGACGCTTATCTAAGATGCAAAGAGCAATTATAACTACATGAAAAATAAACACATAGAACACATAGTTTTTAGCACAAAAGAAGAAAGAACTATTCAACACAGATTCCACAAATGAACACAGATTAAAAAAATAAGATTAATCTGTGAATATCTGTGTAATCTGTGTAATCTGTGGTGAAATTCTATGTGCCCTATGTGTTTATTTTTCATTTTGTTGCCATTTGTTTTAATCATTCTTCTTTGTGTCAAAATACGATTGACAGGCCCAACGGTGATATTGTCTAATAATCAGGTGCTTATAAAACACATCGAACGAAGTTAACGGTAATCCGAGTCCTCGGGGTAAATGTTTAACTCCCAACTGATTGCTTCGTTCCTCGCAATGACCCACCGATCAAAGTTCCAGTAGCCAGTACTAATCAATTGAATCAATAACTTATTTAAAGTTGATAGATATTACTTAATAAATAAGTAGCGTTATTGTGCTTGTTATTATATTTAATGGATTAACTTTATGGTATGTAACTCAATGAACGGATTATGAATGCCTTTAAAAGGATATTGACTGTTGGTTTACTTGTTTTGTTCAATTCCTTTCTATTTTCTCAAAATGGAAATCAACAGGTCTATGTCATGAAGGAGCGTTTGGACAGCACCGTTCAGTTCAGTCAGTTTGAAAAGATTGAATATATTTACAATGATTCAGGCAATAACAGCAGCGCGGTTACTTATGAATGGTCAACTATAAATAAGCAATTTGAGGAAAGTTTGAGAACTGAATTTACCTATAACCCGCAAGGCCATTGTATTTTAAACCAGCATACGAAATGGGACAAAACTTCCAGTCAATGGATTGAGGATAATAAAACAGAATCTGGCTATGATGAAGAGGGTCAACTCTTATTCAACAATTATTACAATTGGAATAAGTTGTCAAACAATTGGGAATTGGCTGTTAAAACAGATTGTGTAAACAGTTATGATAGTATTGGAAGGCTTAGCAGTGTTGCCTGTACGGTGGAATCAAAAACCTTGAATACAACCACCCTTTCAAAATATTTTTACACCTATCATCCAAATGGCACTCTTCTTACTGTGCTCAGGTCTGACATGGGTTCAGTTTCTTTATTACCGGTAGAAAAAGATGAGTACTCCTATGATTCAGATGGAAATTTGACTACAAGAACGAATTTTACGTATCACAATAGAATCTGGCATGCTATTGGTACAGATGATTTCACTTTTAACACCCTGAATGATGGGAATCAATTGATTATTCCACAAGAGTATGTGGTGTCACGCTTAATGTTACCGGTTGATTATTATTTTGGTTGCATGATTACCAGCCAGACGCATACTGTAGGCAACAATATCTGGACAAAAGTGTATTACTATTCTTCGATTGATGTAACTGGAATAAAGGACCAGCAAGCTGTAAACACAACTGTTTTCCCCAATCCTGCAACTGATTACCTGAACATTCAATGGAAAGGAAATCAGGCTGTATTAAGGGTTGAATTGTTTGACACTTCAGGAAAGAAAATATTTAGAGGAAATGTTATGAACCATTCAAAACTGGCTATCCAAGCCTATCCGAAAGGTTTATACCTGGTTAAGCTATCGGATAATCATCAGATCGTAAAAACAGAGAAAGTGTATTTTTATTAACGGCTAAAAGTCCAAAAGACATAGGGAAAGCAGCCTGTTTTCATGCCCAAGAACGGTAATCGCAGGGTGGGGAAGCGGGCAAGTTTTATGATTTTTGAGGAGCAGTGAATATCCTGGTTAATGATTTTAATTGTTGGTTGATATTGCTTTTTTATTGAAATAGGCCGCTCATATACAGTAGATTAATGAGATGTACTAATAAATAAGGAAATGCTTTTTTATTGGGTTTATTGTCTTACTTTTGAATAAAAATTGATTGACTAAACTGCCTTTAAATTTGTTCTTTGATGATATGATTTATTTGCAGAAAGGGTCAATGATGGACTTCCGGATTCGATAATTAGCTGTTCCATTGTATTTAGATACTGCAAAAAAAAACCAAATGAAAAGAATCGTTGTGTTATTGCTCTGTGTTTTTCAGATAATCATTCTACAGGCACAAGTTGTGAAAACGGTCAACCTGGCAACTCCGGGAACACTGTCAACTTCCCTGGTTGATGATGAGAAAAATACCATTACCAGCCTTATCCTTACTGGTAGCATTGATGCCCGTGATTTTAAGACTATGCGGGATTCGATGTCCCAATTGGCTACAATCGACTTAGCTGGTGTAAATATTGCCGCTTATGAAGGAAGTGAAGGGACTATTGTGGGAAAAATAATTTCCTATGGTGAGAATGAAATACCCCAATCTGCTTTTGGTCATCAACCCAATTCATACATTGCAAAAACCAAACTGACCTCTTTTATATACCCTGCAACGGTTATCGCTATTAGTGAGTCCGCCTTTAATGGTTGTACCGGATTGCTCTCTGTGACGATTCCCTCGTTGGTTACTTTAATCGGGAAATCAGCTTTTTCAAATTGTACTGGCCTTACTTCTGTTTTTATTCCTTCGTCAGTTACATCAATTGGAGATAATGCGTTTAGTTACTGTATGAATTTAAGCGCTATAACTATTTCACCAGGAATTCAAACCATCGGTGAATACGCTTTTTCTAATTGTGCCAGGCTCAGCGCTGTTACCATCCCCTCGTCAGTAACATCAATTGGAAATAGTGCCTTCAAAAGCTGCCAACTGTTAAATTCGGCAACCATTGCCCAGGGAGTAACTACAATAGGGACAGATGCTTTTTTTGAATGTAAAAGTCTGACCTCAGTCACGATTCCTTCGTCGGTTACTTCCATTGGAAATAATGCATTTAAAAATTGTGAAAAAATAAGCGCTGTAGTCATTTCAGAAGGAGTTATCTCAATCGGAGAGTCCGCATTTTCAAATTGTACAAGTCTCACTTCGGTTACAATTCCTTCCTCGGTTGCCTCCATTGGAAGCAATGCATTTAATTCTTGTATAAAATTAAGTTCTCTCATACTATCTGAAGGGATTGCATCCATTGGGGAATTTGCTTTTTCTTATTGTACAAGCCTTACCTCAGTAAAACTACCCTCAACTCTTACAACCTTTGGAAAATATGCATTTAATGCTTGTGAAAATTTAAGCTCATTGACTATTTCCGAAGGCGTTGCATTCATTGGTGAAGGAGCCTTTTCATATTGTAAAGGATTACTTTCGGTGAAGATCCCTTCGTCGGTCAAATCAATAGGAGGTTTCGCTTTTAGTGGATGTGGAAACTTGAATTCGATTACCATTTCCGAAGGCGTTGCATCTATAGGGGAATCCGCTTTTTCAATGTGCAACCATCTAACTTCTGTTGTGCTCCCTTCATCAATGACTACCATTGGAAAAAATGCTTTTTACAGTTGTGAGCAATTAAAATGGCTAGAGGTTTCTGAAGGGCTTACTTCAATCGGGGAATCCGCTTTTGCCCAATGTAAAAATCTAACGGCGATAGTTATTCCTTCAACGATGAAATCCATTGGAAAATTTTGTTTTGCCAGCTGTTATAATTTAAGCTCCGTTACGATTAAGGAAGGGGCATCATTCATGGGGGAATCTGCCTTTTCATCTTGCTCGAATCTTGGCTCCATAATCCTTCCCTCATCAATGAAGACCATTGAAAAATATGCCTTTCAGTCCTGCTATAAATTAAGCACGGCGGTTATTTCAGATGGAGTTGTTTCATTGGGTGAATTTGCTTTTGTAAATTGCAATATGCTGACTTCTGTTACTCTTTCTTCAACGTTGACGGCCATCAGCCAAAATACCTTTTATGGCTGTAGTGAACTAACTTCGGTGGTAATCCCTCCATCGGTAATTTCAATCGGAAGCAACGCTTTTAGTTATTGCAGTAAATTAAGTTCAGTTACAATTCCAGAGTCGGTTACTTCCATCGGAGAATCTGCTTTTAATAATTGTGCAATAAGTTCTATTACCATACCTGCGAAGCTTCACTCGATTGAAAAAAATACATTTAGTTATTGTACCAAATTAAGTGCTGTTGTTATTCCCAAAGGGGTTACCTCTATTGGAAAATCTGCTTTTTACTATTGTACAGGCATGCAATCAGTTTCCATTCCCTCTTCGGTGATTTCAATCGGTGAAGAGGCTTTTAGAAATTGTGAAAAGTTAACTTCATTAACCATTCCCGAAGGGGTTACTTCCCTTGGAGGATCGGCTTTTTCTTCTTGTATTGGCCTCCGCTCAGTTACAATCCCTTCGTCAATGATTTCAATCGAAAGCCAAGCATTTAGTTACGACAATTCATTGGTTTCCATAACTGCCGGACCAAGTGTCCCTGTTGATCTTAGCTTTTCGAATGAAGTTTTTGCCTGGGTAAATAAAACAACTTGTAAATTGTCTGTTCCCTATGACACGAAAAGCTTATATGCTGCCGCCAACCAGTGGAAAGATTTTACTACTATTATAGAAAGTTCAATTGTGCTTAAACTTTCATCCAACATGGTTACAGTAGCAGCCAATGAGGGTAGTAAGGCTTCAGTGGATCTTACAACAAACATTGGCTGGACTGCGGGCTCCAATCAATCCTGGCTGACTGTAAGCCCCACTTCTGGCAATGGCAATGACATGCTTGTCATCACTGCCTCTGCCAATCCAACTACAGCTACACGAATTGGTCAAATTACCGTATTCTTAAATGGCGTAGCTTCACAAACAATATCGGTTACACAAGATGCAAATGGTATTATCCACGAAGTTACACCCGGAGCTTTGTCCTCAATTTTGACGGAGGAGGAAAAAAGAACTTCTACTACCCTCATCCTTTCAGGCAGCATAGATGCCCGTGATTTTAAAACCAT
>DMFR01000457.1:6664-9888 GCA_003450125.1 Prolixibacteraceae bacterium
GATGCCCGTGATTTTAAAACCATGCGGGATGAGATGCCTAATTTATCTGTCATTGATCTAAGCGCTGTTCATATTGTAGCTTATAACGGGGATCAAGGAACCAATTTGTATAGCAATTCATATTCCGAAAATGAAATTCCGGCGAGTGCTTTCTTCAACCTGTTAAATTTCTCCGGTAAAAGCAGCCTGACCTCCTTTCTTTTCCCTATATCGGCTACTTCCATCGGAGAGTCAGCGTTTTTTAATTGTTATGGATTAAGCTCCGCCAATATTCCTTCATCAATAATTACCATCGGTAAAAATGCTTTTGCAAATTGCATAAAATTAAGCGCTGTAACCATTTCAGAAGGAGTAAAATCAATCGGAGCAGGGGCTTTTAACTCATGTGCTTTTCTGTCTGCTGTGACGATCCCCTCATCAGTTAAATCAATTGGAAATAACGCATTTAAAGGCTGTTCGAACGTAAACTCATTGGTCATTTCAGAAGGGGTTCAATCTATCGGGGATGCTGCATTTTCAGAATGTAAAAGCCTGCTTTCAGTTATAATTCCCGGGACGGTTTCATCAATTGGAATGATGGCTTTTGATAACTGTCAAAAATTAACCTCTGTCAACATTTCAGAAGGAGTTGGTTCAATCGGGGCATCCGCGTTCGGGCAATGTTATAGTTTAACTTCGATTACGATTCCCTCTTCGGTTACCTCAATTAAGGATTTTGCATTTTCCTGGTGTCAACAATTAACAACAGTCACCCTTTCAGAAGGATTAACTTCAATTGGTAATTCAGCTTTTTATAACTGTTCAAACCTTGGCTCAATTATCATCCCCTCAACGGTTGATTCGATAAAAAACAATGTCTTTTCTAGCTGTGTCAAATTAGCTTCGGTCATCCTATCAGAAGGAGTTACTACAATCGGAGAATATGCTTTTGCTTATTGCCCCGTTTTAAATTCAATTACGATCCCCTCTTCAGTTACATACATTGGAACAAGAGCATTTGCGAACAATACATCCCTGGGTTCAATTACTGCCCTTCAAAACATCCCGCTTGATTTGCAGTTATCCCCCAATGTATTTATAGATATGAACAAAGCTACCTGCACATTGTATGTTCCCTATGGCTCCAAAGAACTTTATGCAAAAGCTGACCAATGGAAGGACTTTGTCCATATGATCGAATACAGTGATCTGCTCATCTACCCCTTTTTCATTGCTGACAATGGGGCACCAGATAAGGTGATTGATTTAAAAACTGTATTTAATGACGAAAATATTTCAAGTTATACCATAACCACCAACAGCTATGAACAGGTTGTAATTGCCAAAATCAGCGGATCAGAATTAACTTTCATCTTCTCACCCATATATACAGGAGTGACCCAGATTACAATTACTGCCTACTCCAACGGGAAAGAAATAAAAGCAATCTTTAATGTTGAAGTAAAAACGCTCTCAGGGGTTGACGATCTGAAAGCATATCCTGCCCTTCAGATCTATCCTAATCCAACCAGTGGCATCGTACACATGAAGTTTAATCGCATTCCCGCCAAAGGAACTAACTATTTTATTTATGATGCTTCAGGCAGGGTTATTTACAAATCATTGATCAGCAACCAGGAAGAAACTTTCAATCTAAAAGGGAATCCTTCGGGAATCTATTTTATTAAAATCGGTGAAAAGGTGAAGGACACTTTTAAGCTCGTTTTAGAATAACTCGAAAT
This sequence comes from Prolixibacteraceae bacterium, assembly GCA_003450125.1. Lineage (GTDB taxonomy): Bacteria > Bacteroidota > Bacteroidia > Bacteroidales > Prolixibacteraceae > Aquipluma. Next base: position 8,386 of record DMFR01000457.1, read on the forward strand.
GAAATCGATATTTTGAAACTTGAAAAGATGATGGCAGAATATAGAAATTTTCTATTCAATCACATTGGCAAAAGAACATTGTCTATAGGATTGATTCTGTTTTCTTTACTTCTGATTTCAAGTCAATCGATATCTGGTTCATGCCACCTCATCATTTCAGAGAATACTGGCCTCACCCAAAAGGTGATTGATAATATCCGAACAGAAACAATCGCACAGGCAGATGCAGTTATGAAGGAGAAGCCTGTCACAGTTACCTGTTCAACGTGCAAACGCAGTGCTGGAGGCACACATGATTTTTATTCGGAAGGCGATTACTGGTGGCCTGATCCCAATAATCCCAATGGGCCCTATATTCAGAAAGACGGACAATCCAATCCTGGGAACTTTGTCGACCATCGTTTAGCAATGATCCGGTTCAGTGAAATCACCGCCACATTGACCTCAGCATGGATGCTTACCGGGAAACAAAAATATGCCGATCAGGCGTTGAAACATCTCAAGGCATGGTTTGTAAATCCAGCCACCCTTATGAATCCGGATATGCTATATGCACAAGCTATTTGGGGACGGTATACCGGCCGTGGGATCGGACTTATTGATGCTTATCATTTGGTGGAAGTGGCTCAATCTGCCAAAATACTGATCAATAATCATGCTATTGCCAAGAAAGATGCCCCCAAGATAAAGGGCTGGTTCAGCAGCTTCCTGACCTGGATAACTACCCATCCATATGGCATCGATGAAATGAATGCAAAGAACAATCATGGAACCTGTTGGGCTGTTACTGCTTCAATGATGGCTGATTTAACTGGAAATGAGGAAGTAAGACGAATGTGTATTGCGCGGTTTAAGACGGTTCTTTTGCCCTCGCAAATGGATGCTGATGGGAGCTTTCCACAGGAATTGAAACGAACCAAACCCTTTGGTTATTCACTATTTAACATCGATGCCCTATGCAACCTGGCTCAGATTCTATCCACCAAAGAGGATAATTTATGGGAATTCAAGACTGATGATGGAAAGACTTTGAGAAAAGGAATGGAATTCATTTACCCCTACATTGCAGATAAATCAAAATGGCCGTATGCCAAGGATATTTACATCTGGGACGAATGGCCGGTGCGCCAGTCATCACTATTATTTGCAGGCTTGGCCTATGAAAACGAAGAATACATCCTTGCTTATCTTCAGTTGAATGCCTACCCGTCTCATCCTGAAGTTATTCGCAACCTTCCTGTACGTCATCCAATCATTTGGCTTAAGTTTCCAAAACAGGCATGAAGGAAAAGGAACACAGATGTATAGAAAAAGGGAAAAGAGAACACGGATTTGACTGATGTAACTGCCGCCTGTTTGCCGACAAGGCAGGGAAGGGCAGGGATTTATACTGATCATTTTTTTTAATAGGAAGAATTTTCTCCATGAGTTTGATTTTTAGCTTCAATTAACAGTGTATCTCTATCTACCAGGTAGGGTACTTGTGTGTAGCTTGTGTATAGC
>DMFR01000457.1:10125-16155 GCA_003450125.1 Prolixibacteraceae bacterium
GCTATACACAAGCTACACACAAGCTACACACAAGTACCCTACCTGGTATATAGAGATACCCTGTCATTTGGAATCAAAAAACCACTCTCTTTTCTTATTTCGAACTCCCAATCATCATATAGCTAAAATTGATAGACCTGGGAAATATCAGAGATACATCGGGAGGGTTCGTTTTGTTAATCAACAGATATTGAAAATGATATATCAAGTAAATATACTCCAAAAAATGATTAGCTTTATGGAAACTTTCAACCTAAAAACCAAACGCATGAAAGAGTTTAACCGACGCGATTTTATGAAGCTTTCTGGTGCCGCTGCTGCATCGGTAATTGTTATACCTACCATTATATCAGCCTGTGCCAGAGGAGGTAAAGGGCACATTGCCCCATCTGACCGGATCAACCTGGCCATCATTGGTTCAGGCAACCAGGCGATGAATGATATTGGTGATTTTATTACCGACAAGCGGGTTCAGATCACCGCCATCTGCGATGTCAACAAGCAAAGTACAGGCTATTGGGATGGTAAATTGGGCGGCAGGGATGTCGGACTCAGTTTGGTTAATGGCTATTATTCCAAATTGTCGGGTAAGAAATATACAGGATGCCGGGGATTTGAAGATTTCAGGGAAGTGATTGAACGCAAGGATATTGATGCCGTTGAGGTGGTGATACCTGATCATTGGCATTCTATCCCGGTACTGATGGCGGCGAAGGCAGGTAAGGATATTTATTGCCAGAAACCATTGGCGCTCACGATTCCTGAAGGGAGGGCAATGGCCAATGCGGTGAAGAAATACGGTGTGATCTTTCAGACTGGCAGTCAACAGCGATCGGATGAGAATTTCAGGAGGGTCTGTGAACTGGTGAGAAATGGAAGGATCGGTCAACTGCAAACCGTTGAATGTGGTCTTCCAAGCGGTACTCCCGACTATGGAAAGACAGGTCATTTGACCAATACAATTGCTGTACCTGAAGGATTCGACTATAACATGTGGCTGGGACCTGCGCCCGATGCACCATACTGCCCAGCACGCACACATGTCAATTTCCGATGGGTGCTTGATTATTCAGGAGGACAGGTAACTGACTGGGGAGGTCATCACCCCGATATTGCACAGTGGGGAATGGATACCGAATATACCGGCCCTCTGAAAATTCAGAATGCCAGTGCCCAGTGGGCAGTTCATCCGGTCTGGAATACGGCCACAGACTACTATTTTGAATGCCTGTATGCCAATGGGGTAAAACTTATTATTTCCAACAAGCTAAAAGGTGGGGTCACCTTTAGAGGAACAGAAGGATGGGCCTATGCCAACCGCGGCACCCATCAAGTTTTCCCTGAAAGCCTGAAAGATTCAGTCATTGCCCCCTCGGAAATCAATCTCTATAAGAGTGATAACCATTTCCGTAACTTTATTGACTGTGTCCTTTCGCGAAAAGAAACCATTGCCCCTGCAGAGATTGGACATCGCTCGATCACCATGTCTCATCTTGGAAACATTGCCATGAAACTGCAACAGGATCTGGATTGGGATCCCAAGGCAGAGAAATTCATCAACAACGATGTGGCCAATGCAATGCTTTCAAGAAAGATGAGAGAACCCTGGGCTGGTATTTACCAATCACTCTTGGTGGATTAATGAAGAAATAGACTTTTACCTATGAGAAAAATACTATTACTACTTGTAAACCTCCTATTTCTATTGGGTGTTCAGGCCCAGCAACAAAATCTGCTGAGCGGAAAGTTCAGCAAAGAGGAACTGTCCAAACTATTAATTGCTCGTGATCAATGGGTGCCTTTTCCTAAGATTGATGACCGTGCAGGATGGGCCAAAGCTGATCCCGACATGATGAAAGCCTACGTCAAGAAGGCAGAAACTTACCTCAATTACGAATGGCCAGGTATTTCTGCTGTCAAATCATTGCTCATTGAACGTACCGGTGACCGCGATGAATATCAGTCTGTAAGCTTTAAAAAGCGCCAGGTACTGGGCACTTTGCTGTTGGCTGAAATTGCTGAGAACAAAGGTCGCTTCATGGATCAGATTATCAATGGCGTGTGGTCTATTTGCGAAGAATCGTTCTGGGGGGTGCCAGCTCACTTGCCAAAGACCAAAGAACTATCAGGACTGATGGATGTCAGCAAGCCCTTTGTTGAACTATTCTCCGCTGAAACGGCTACTTTCCTTGCCTGGGTCGATTATTTCGTAGGGGATAAGCTTGATGCTGTTTCTCCACAAATCCGCAAACGCATATACTTTGAAACCAATAAACGTATATTCCAGCCCCTGATGACCCTTCATCATGGATTTATGAGTTCCGATGCCAGTGGTCGTCGTCCCAATAACTGGAATCCATGGATTTGTTCCAATTGGCTGAATTCTGTATTGTTATTGGAGAAAGATCCCGGCAAACGTACGGAAGCTGTTGCTAAAATACTGAATGTGCTGGATCAATTTCAGAATCCGTACCCCCAGGATGGTGGTTGTGACGAAGGACCCGGTTACTGGGCGGCTGCAGCGGCTTCATTGTATGACAATATATCGCTGCTCAACCTGGCAACCAATAATGCATTCATCTACGTTTACAAGGATGAGAGATTCCGTAACATGGGAAAGTTCATATATAAGGCTCAGATCAGTCCTAAATATTTCCTCAATTTTGCTGATGCAGACCCGCAACCTGGCATGGCTGCCGATATGATATATCGCTTTGGTAAAGACATCCAGGATGCAGACATGATGAAATTCGGTGCCTATTACCGCAGCCCGGAAGATGGTTCATTGGGACAATTCCAATATTTCCGCAATTTCTTTGCCTTGTTTATTCAGCAGGAATACCAACATGCGGAACAAGGACTTCCGCTTCCGAAAGATACCTGGTATCCCGATCTGCAAGTGATGCTTGCCCGCGACCAACAAGGAACAACGGATGGCTTCTTTGTGGCTGCCAAAGGGGGAAATAACGATGAGAGTCACAACCACAACGATATTGGCAACTATGTGGTGTATTACAACGGCTTTCCCCTGTTGATTGATGTAGGCCGTGGAACCTATACCCGCAAGACCTTCAGCGACCTGCGATATGACATTTGGTACAATTGTTCCGAGTATCATAATCTGCCCACCATCAATGGGAAGGATCAGTTGCCTGGACCAGATTTTAAAGCCAGCAGCGTCGTTTATAAGACCGGCAAAGGCTTTTCATCGCTGAACCTTGATATTGCAGCCTCTTATTCCCATGATGCAGGAATTGCCAGTTGGATGAGAAATATCCGGTTGAACCGAGGGAATAATGTGCAGATCGATGATGTCATTCAACTGACAAATGCTGGTTCTGTTATTCAACATCTGATGACTTGCTACCCTGCAGAAGTTATCAAGGTAGGAGAGTTGGTTATTCATTTTGCTCCTGAAGGTGAAAAAGCCATAGATTTTGTAGTAAAATACAATCCTTCCCAATTCGATGTTTCAGTAGAAAAGATTAAACTGGAAAACATGGAAGACAAAGGCATCCAACAAAAGTGGGGTGATACCATTCACCGCATCAACCTGAAGGTCAAGAATTTGAATAAGGCTGACAAGTATAGATTTACAATTGCTCCTCGAAGCTAGGAAAAGCAAAGAGGATGATTATAACTTTGGGAAAGATTTATCGTTTGTATAAATCTTTCCCAAAGTTGAAAATAAGTTGTTTCGACTGCTCATTCATCTTGCAGATATACACTCCCTGTGGAACCTTTTGACCCAAATCATTGGTGCCATTCCACAATAATTTCATTTGCTCATCTGTATTTCCATTGGCAAGGTTTTTAACTTTTTGTCCAGCTATGTTGTAAATATCCACAGTTATCTTTGTGCGTTCTGGATTTGGAATTTCGATGACTATTTCCTGAGTAAAGGGATTGGGATAACATTTAAATTCAGCGATATTCTTCTCTACCTCATTCAGCCCAAGAGGAGTTTCAACAATATTGATAAATTGTTTCCACACAGTAGCTTCTGCATAAAGATTCCGGGATCCAGGAGGTACATGAAGAATGCAGGTAGTTTTATTAACACCAAAAAAAACGCCCGGAGATTGTGTGAGGTCAGGCGGATTACTGGCATTCGAAAAGATAGATTTCAAACGACTACAGTTTGAAAAAGCAGAATTTTCAATAATGGAAATTGATGAAGGAATGGTAATCGAGGTTAACCACTCACAATCAGCGAAAGCGTAACCTTTAATTGAAGTAACAGAAGATGGAATGGTGAGAGAACTCAAATATCTGCAATAGTAAAAAGCCTTATTGCCAATAGAAGTAACCGATGAAGGAATGTCAACCGTAGTCAAGTTCGTACAACTATAAAAAAGATCATTTTCAATTGATGTAATAGAGAAAGGAATTTTCACAAAAGTTAAATTGGTACAGTCATAAAAAGCGCACGCATCAATGGAAGTGACCGTTGGAGGAATATCAAAAGTTGTCAAATTAGTACAATGGGCAAAAGCGCTATAACCAATTGAAGTGATTGATGCTGGCAGTAGAAGAGAAGTCAGGATACTTTTTCTATTCCAGTCATCAATGTTACCGAATGATTTGGGCGGAATAGTATTTGCAGGGTAATCTGTAAAATTATCAATCGTACCCTCCATTCCTGAATACGCTGCGATATTAGCCTTACTCAAATCTATAACCGCCAATACGGGCATATCATCCCTCATCGTTTTAAAATCTCGGGCATCAATATTGCCGGTTATAATGAGTTTGGTAATCTCGTTGAGTTCAGCTGAAGTTAATTCAGAGGATAAAGTACCAGCTGCCAGGTTGATCGTTTTTGGAGCTCCTTCCTGGATAACCGTTATGCTTTGTGAAGGGATATCTTTTACCGAAACAGTCACTTTTGCAGTTCTTGTAGCAACCGATGTATTGGCGTCAACGATAATGTTAATTTCATGATCTCCGTTACCGGAAGCCGGATTTACCATGAGCCATGTTTGATCGCAGTTTGTTTTCCACGACATGTTTGATGTAATATAATCAGTATTCTCGCCTCCTTCGGCAGGAAATTTGTAATTCATGTAACCTAAAAGGAATCCGTGTGCATTTTCAATAATATGGGTGAAATCTTTCCATAGGTCTTGACCACCATAATAAAACTTGGATTGATAGGGAACATACAGGGTACATGTAGTCATGTCAACTCCCGTAAAGACATTGGAAGAAAATAGAAGATCAGGTGGATAACTTGGATTAGCAATGATGGAAGTCAAATTATGGCATTTGTAAAAACAGAATTCTTCAATAGTGGTGACAGTGACCGGAATTTCAAAAGTGGTCAAAAGACTACAGTAACCAAAAGCATTCCTACCAATAGAATTGACTGACGCCGGAACTTGGATAGAGGAGAGGTTAGTACTTCCCACCCAGGGCTCAATGAAAAATGCAGCAGATGGAACTTGGTTCGTCGGATAATCGAAATTAATATATTCCGTACCCTCTGTTCCCGAATACGCGGCAATATTTGTACCACTCAAATCCACTACTGATAGTAATGGCATCAGATCCCTCATGGTTCTAAAATCACGTGCATCAATGGTGCCGGTAAGGGTAAGATTCGTTATTGTGGTGAGTTCCGTAGGGGTGAGTATATTTTTTAAATTGCCTTGGGTGGTAGCAACAGTTTTCGAAACTTGTGCCTGCAGATTCACGATAATGAATATGCTGATAAAAAGTAAGATGATTGGTTTCATAACTTAGTTGGTTAACATTTGTTTCCCTGGTATATTTTTGAAGTGACTATTCATTCATAACAGTTGTTAAACAGTCATCAAATGAATAGTCACTCATCTCAAATGCAATAGATTAAGCAAAAATAATAAATAATTAAATATGATTTTCAACTTCACTTCAACATTTTTAAGAAGATGAATTGAGTGCAATAATTATTCAAAATGCCAACAAGTCTGCTTTATCAACCATCCAACCATTCAACCATTCAACCATCCAACCATCCAACCATCCAACCATCCAACCATTCAACCA
>DMFR01000228.1 GCA_003450125.1 Prolixibacteraceae bacterium
AAATAAACACATAGGCACATAGGACACATAGAAAAACTTCAAGGCTCTAAGACGTCTGTTATGGGTAATAAGCTTTTAAGAAAAATCTTACTTTTTAATTCAATCTTAGTAACTTAGATCAAGCCCCACAACCTAAATCTTATCTAAGTAATAGAAACAAAATAATGTCGTATTTTTTAATGGTAAAAAAAAGAAATAGAACGCGGATCTACACGGTTTTAGCGGATTAAAAGCGGATTTATGATACTTCGTATCCTGATCTTTAAGACAGGCTTCTAAAAGTAATCAATCATCCTATAATACTGTACCGCTTTTTAAATCCGTTCCAACTTGTTGGAAATAAATCCGTTTTCAATCTGCTAAATCATATTTTATCAGCGTTCTATTTTTTAGCATGAATAAATCGTCATAGAGCCAAATTTTTCTATGTGTCCTATGTGTCTATGTGTTTAAAAAAACAACAATTGAAAAATCCTCTTCTGTGAAAGGAAACCAAAAGAGGCACTTTACACATCTGTAAAGTCGAATTTTGCATTTTTAAAGGGGAAGAGATCGTACAATTCTCCCGAATAATAAAATTCATAGGCTACAGCTCCAAAAGAATATTTTTTACCTTTAATGTTAATACCCGAACCACCCACGACCGGGTTCTCTTTGGGAACGGAGACTTCATAACCGATATTGTAAAGGGTTGCCAAAATCTCCGGGCGATCGTTGATGGGGAAGCCTGATTTTTCCCATTGCACTTTAATCTGCTTCACGTTCAGGGCTGCATAAAGATACGAATAATAGTGATTCTTATACGAAGTCAGCCGGTTGAACCGTTCCTGTGCAGTATTCTTGGTTTGAAAGTCAAGCAGATGTTTATATTTTTCGCCCAGATAAAACAGGGAAGTACTATCCATCAGATTTTGTTCAATCCTTTGGGCAGTAGGCACTTTGATTCCTGTCACTCCCAGGGAGAAAGTGGTTTCCACCGAAAGGATTTTCAAAGGACCAATCCATTTCTTGTAGGCTTCACGGCTGGAATTGAACAAACGGATCTGCTCGCCGACCAGCATTGCCACGATCAATCGGGGTTCAACGCCTGTCATATAGGCCGCCGAGTCGATCAAATGTTTGTCTTTGGCAACGGCCAGTTTAAAATCCTGCCATTCATTGATGTTCATCCATTCAAAAACGCTTTTGGTGCTTGCCTGTCCTTGCTTTGGACCGTTGGTCTCTTCGAACTGGTTCACTTCCGAATGATATTGAGCATTATCCTGCATGTAAAGGTCCACCGCATGGATCATCCGCTGAGCTTCCAACAGGTTATGACTTTTATAATAGGCATTTTGAATGAAAAAGGCATTTGCTGGATAATACTTGCTTAAAACCGATAAATTGTGAAGCAATCTGGCCTCGCTGAAGTTCACTTTTATAGAGTCATTATCAGAAGCATGTCCATATTTATCCTTAATATCCTGGAAATAACGGTCGTTAAGATCTACAACACCGGAGTCATCTGTTATATGAAATTTTACAGCAAAATAGGCCGATGTCAAGGCAAGGCCGATTAAGGCGAAAAAAACCACAAATCCTACCAGTAAGTACCTCAGGATCTTGTGGGAACCACTATTTTTCATCACTAAAGCTATTCTTTTTAAATCTGGTGCAAATGTACAAAAACCTGTTATTGTTTGTTAAAGTTAGTCCGTCTTTTTCATAAAAAGTACAATTAAATAATGATAATGTTACTTTTGCTTCCAGTTCATGTTTTTGAGCCTAGTTATAACCAATCTTTTGAAAATGAAGTTACGAATTTTTACCTTGTCCATTAGCCTGCTTTTTTCAGTCTTCACTTATTCACAAGTTAATAAGGATACCCTAACCACCAATGGGCTCGTCAGCGAGTCTGATACCTTGCTCAATTCGCTGGAAGAATTACCAAGCGACACGCTTTTATCCAATGATGAAACCCTGTATAAAAATATCTGGAACAGTACCCAGATCAAATATCCCCTCAATACCCTACCCCCTAAAGATGCGCTTGTTACCATCCTGCTCACCGAGCCGTATGATCACCCCTTTGTACAGCCTGTCATCGGGAAGATTATCTCCAAGTTTGGCCGTCGCGGCAGAAGAATGCATACAGGAACAGATATCAAATTAAATTCGGGGGACTCTGTCCGTTGTGCCTTTGACGGGAAAGTCCGTTTGGCCAAACGCTTCAGCGGATATGGCAACCTGGTGCTGGTAAGGCATAACAATGGACTGGAAACCATCTACGGACATTTGAAAGCCATCAAGGTGCATGTCAACGATACCATCAAGGCTGGCGATTTAATTGGACTGGGTGGACGAACAGGCCGCGCTACCTGCGATCACCTTCACTTCGAAACCCGCCTGTTTGGAATACCTTTTGATTCGAACAAATACATTGACATCGAAAAATGTGCCTTGCGCACCAACCATGTTTACTACAAAAATAATCAATTGGAGATCAGTCCCGACAACTTCGACCGGAAACCCATTATCAATAATCATCCAGCCATTGCCAGCAAAGCTGAACCTTCCGTAGAAGACAATAGTGTAGAAAAAACCTCTTCGGAAGAGAAATCCGTGAACCGGGTAAAATCAAACTCCAGAGGAAAGGCAACCAGGCATGTAATCAGACAAGGTGATAATCTATGGGTCATTGCCAAAAAATACAACACCTCGGTGAACAAGCTTTGTGCAGCCAATAACATTACAACCCACAAAACACTTAAAGTAGGTACGGTACTGAAAATAAACTAACTGCAGATCGATCTAAACATTCATTAACAGCACTTACGCTCGTGTATTTGCGTCAAAACGACAAAATGTCAAAATGTAATTTCTCCAATTGATGGAATTACATTTTGACATTTTGTCG
>DMFR01000226.1:0-2005 GCA_003450125.1 Prolixibacteraceae bacterium
TCCTTCCCCGTTATTCCCATTTGGGTCTCCAGTTCCGCCCCTGCCCCCACCCCCGCCACTGCCGCCACTGCCGTTCAGTCCCCCTGAGCCGCCTTTGCTGCTGGCCACAATTACCTGTTGATAGGGCCTGGCATCATCGGTAAAATAAAGGGTAATGTTACCGCCATATCCGCCATTTCCACCAAGGGCCCCTGCACCTCCCCAGCCGCCATCTCCGCCATCGCCACCCGGTCCGTACTTGACAACTTCCACTTCAACCATCACTACTTCATCTACATAAACCGTTTCATTTTCTTCAACGTCAATCTCCACTTCCACCTCCTTGCCCTCGGCATCGGTAGTCTTCCTGGTTCTTTTATGGATTACCTTTTTAATAACCGGCTTCTTGACTACCTGTTTTTCCAGGTGCCTTTCAATCCACTTTTCCCCTTCCAATCCCTGACCTCCTGAACCGCCATTTCCACCATTTCCGCCACTTCCGCCATCACCGCCAACAGATGAAACCTTCAATTTTCCACCATCAGGATTGATCAAATAACGGTTTTCCTGGCCGGTCCATAGATTTTGGGTATATACATACAGTAAATCGCAATTCAGTATCGAGTCCCGATACAGGTCCACCCAGACACCCAGATCGGGGCCGTCTGATCCATTTTCACCCTCCTGCCCATGCTGTCCATCGTACCCGTTGCTTCCCATAGAACCCGAACTCCCGCTTGCCCCCGGAGAGCCCATAAAACCCGAACTACCATTCACATTCAGGTCATAGGTATGCTTGTAATCGAGCAAGACGGCAAATGTATCGGTTACCAACTTATTGCGTAATGATTTGACAATCAAGGCAGCACGATGATCGTCAATATTCATAAAATCAGGATCGATGATAAACTTCCCGTTTTTCCAAAGCCCTCCCCGGGGTAAAAACTGAAAATAGGCCGATTCCCGGCTGTTTCTTAAATTCTGGCACACACGGCTCACCCCATTGTCGAATTCAGTCAACAGTTCCCCCTTGATCTGGCTCCCGGGGGCCTTGTCGAAGCTATCGGTTGGCCTATACTCGATCTTGGTTTCATAATTCAATGGCAGGAGCATTTCTTTCATCAATTGCGGTTGCTTGCGCGGATATGCCCTGATGCTGATATACTTTCCGCGGGAAGGTAACAATTGCTCGTTAACCGAAATCCTTCCCCCAAAATCAGTCCCTCCCGTGACATCCACCTTGTATTTCATCCACCAGACAGAACCGCCCAAAAGGCCTGTAGTATTTTTGACACGGCCGTTTTTTTCATAGGAAGTAATTCCAATTTTAAACGACTCGCCGGGCAGTACCAGTTGATGGGGATCAAATGCGATCTGGATGGAGTCCGCTTTCCGAGCAAGGGAAAATGCTGAAACAGTGTTACCGATTACTGATATACAGGCAGTAAGGAGGACAAACAGGATGAAGCGGCTAGTTTCCATAGGGCTATGATTTAAGCGTTCCAACAACGTTATGTGTATAACAATAACCGTTCCATTTTATGATAGCTGGCGACTTCATTTTAGTCATAAAATTATTGCAGCTTTCAATTCAAGGGGCTGCCCTGTCTACTAAAAAAGGGATTCCTCCCTCTTCCGTCTTATTTCAGTCATCTCATACTCTTACTTTCTTCATACTTGCGCCTTATCTGTGTCTGTGTTAATTCGTACATAATACGTAGATAATTCGAAGATAATACGTACATTATTCGTATGTATACTAATTATCTACCTATTATTTACGAATTATGTTTGAATTTACATAGACAGAAGTATGACACAAGTAAGACAAAAGACTGAAGCAATCCCAAAGGGAAAAGCAAGCGGGATGGAATTTGATTACAGGCCTTTTATATGGAAATAATTTGAATTTTGATCCAAAAGAGGAGGAGGATATACTGTTATATACTTTTAAAAAATAAACACATAGGCACATAGGACACATAGAAAATTTTAAATCTATGTGCCCTATGTGCCTATGTGTTTA
>DMFR01000226.1:2126-2757 GCA_003450125.1 Prolixibacteraceae bacterium
CTATGTGCCTATGTGTTTAAAAAATAGTGACCCATAAAAAAACCCCGCAAACACAAATGTCTGCGGGGTTTTCAATCTGATTTTAACTTATGCTCGATATCTTATTTTCTCAAGGGTTCAAAAACCAGCTGGAACTGATACCGGGAAGGCATCACACGGTATTGGTTTAATACAGAAATGGCCGTGCAGCCTACTCCGCTCAGTGCATAATCCAGGTTGAGCGTCACTCCATCGAATGCCTTCAGCTGGAAGGGATATAGGGCGCGGGATAGGTTGTCAGATTCCACTTGCTGGGCGCTGAAATTGAACAAGACAGAGGAGGATATTTTGACCCCTACTCCATCGGTATTCTGAAGGCTGGCCCATCGAACATCGGTCTTGTTCCCATTCTCCTGCGGAATCAAATATGGGTTATACTGATCGGCCACCGAACCGGAATAGAGTCCGATCTTGGCCCCTGTCTTTCGATCGGGATAGGTCTCGAAGGGGCCTCTCCCGAGCCATTTTACCTGGGCGAAAGTGGGATTCAGCACCAGCTGTACTCCCACCCGGGGAAGCCATTCGGGCATCTTACCACAGGGGGTAACGGTATGGTCCATGGTCATTTTCCCTGAGCCTGAAATGGTATAGA
>DMFR01000226.1:2963-8615 GCA_003450125.1 Prolixibacteraceae bacterium
GTGGGCTCGGAGATGTGTATAAGAGACAGGTACTCAGTTCCCCTGCCCAGGAATGGCTTTCAATGGTAAGAATAATTTGGCCTGGTTCTATGGTCCAATTCATCCGGTCCGCCTTGGTGGTTAAATGATCAAGGCCTAAGGCTGACCAAATATTGGACTGTCCAAGCCCCCATCCGGGCAGATGCGTCAGGCCGGAGGCACCTACAGTCCACTGATCCATATCGTTGGCAAGGGGGGCCCTCCAAACGTTCAGGTCCATTTCCTGTTTCAACAATTCTGTTCCATCAAACTTTACAGAAGCGAGACTGCCGGTTGTTTTGCTGAAACTATAGAGGAAGTTGGAACCTTTCACCTGGATGGCCTGATCCGTATCTAACAATTCCGGAGCCTTCAATCCCAGGATCGATTCTTCAGGTTGGGCTGCTGTTATCTGAAGGGGCATTTGGTCCCAGGCGATTTCAAAACCCTTTTTGGCCCAAGGCTTGTCTTGTTTCTGGCGGAAACTAAGCAGGAGGAAATATTCCTTGCCTTTCTCTTTCTCAAATGGCAGGTAAGGAATCATCAAGTTGGCTTTTGAAAGTGCGGGAATGGAAGTTTCGACAGTTCCTTCTTTCACGACCGACCCCTCACATTGCAGTTGCCAGATGGCCTCCAGTTCGGAAGTGTTTGTAAAATACATCCGGTTCCAGATCTCTACTTCGCCTTTTGCTTCATCGGTCAGTTTAACAGACACAGGCTGGGCTGATTTCTTGACTTGCCAAAGTTCAGGCTGGACGGTACGGTCGGGCCAGATCATCCCGTAGGTACGTCCCCCAACACCCATACTGAAGAATTCTGAGTTGGTCTTCTGCTCATCAAAATCAAGCCAGCAGACAGCCGATTTTTTGGTGGCTTCTGTTGGATTGAGCAACTCTTCTACCGGGATGACCTTGTCAAAGACAGCTACCTGGTCGAATGAGGCATTGCTGTAATGATTGGGGTTCTCCTGCGCTTCAATTTCAGGATTACGTCCTATGTTGATGGCAAAAGGTTTGTTTTCAATTGTGAGCGTACAGGGGGTCTCGCCTTTTTTAGTTCCGTCGATATAAATTTGAAGCAGGCTCCCGTTATAAATTCCGGTGACCAGGTGCCAGTTGTCTTGCCAGTTGTCAGGTAGAACAGTTTTTACACTCGTCCTTTTCTTGTTCCCTACATAGAATTCCAGTTCCTTTTGGTTGGTTTGTTCCACCCCAAACTGATAGAACCCTTTTGAAAGGAAAGTTCCATTTCCATTCCATTCACGTGGCTTTACCCAAAAGGAAACGGTTAAAGCTTTCCCAGAGATATCCAATTTCGGGTCCCTGTACAATTCCACCCAGGTATCAGTCCCGGTCAGCTGGACAGCCTGTCCGGTTTTACCTGCCACCAGTGCAGTCTTGCCCATCAGGGCAGCGCTGATATTATTTGAGGAAGCATCCGGGGTACTGATGTATCTTTCGCGAAGGCCTGGACTCACCCAATCCCAGATAGCCCCACCAATACAGCGGGGATACTGGTAAATCACGTCCCAGTATTCGTCCATTCCCCCAAGGCTGTTGCCCGTTGCAGCAAGGTATTCATCCATAAATGAGGGGCGGGGATCTATCTCTTCGGGCGATTCACCATAGAAAACCTTCAGTTCAAAGGGAGTCCCATATCGTGGTCCAATAATATCTTCACATTTAATGGGGTTTGATCCCGGATGATCCAGATCGTTTCCCCCGTACATCCAACCCGGACGACTGGGGTCAAGGCGTTTGCCGGCAGCAATGACTTCGCAGATGTTGAAGCCTGAGCCGCTTTCATTCCCGGCGCTCCAGAAAATAATGGAGGGATGATTACGGTCTCTTAGTACCATTTTCTGGGCCCTTTCTACATAGGATTTGGTCCATTCGGGCATGTTGGATATGTATTCAGTGGCGTGGGCTTCATCCCCTGTTTCATCAACAATGTAGATACCCAGTTCATCGGCCAGCTTTAAATATTCTTTTACCGGGGGATAATGACAGGTACGCACGCAGTTGATGTTGAACTGTTTCATCAGGTAAAAGTCCTTGCGGATGGTTTCCACATCCATCGTATGGCCCAGATCGGGATGCTGCATGTGGCTGTTTACCCCATTGAGCTTGACCGCAACGCCGTTGACATACAAGACCTGGTGCCTGATTTCCACCTCCTTAAAGCCGATGCGGTCAGCCAATGCTTCGGTGGTTAAGCCTACAGGGTCGATCAGTTCAAAGCCGATATGATAGAGGTTGGGTTTTTCATCCGACCATTTCAAGGGTGATTTTACCGCTGCATTAAGGCGAATAGTTGTTTTTTCACCTTTATCCAAAGTTATTTTTTCAGAAGTAAGATCGGTCAATACAGGCAGATTGTTTTGGTCAAGCAGTGTTACCTTGACCTGGTAACCGTTGATGGGTTGATCGGAAAAGTTCTCAACTTCGGCTTGCACCTGAAGGGTTGCATTGTCATATTTCTCATCCAGATCGGTGGTCACATAATAATCCCGGATATGAACCTTTGGGGTAGCCATCAGGTAAACGCTTCTGAAAATACCCGCCAGTCGCCACATGTCCTGGTCTTCATTGTAAGTTCCATCCGAGTATTGGAAGACCATCACCGATACGGTATTCTTGCCCGGCTTAACGAGTTTGGTGACATCAAATTCAGCAGGTTCGTTGGCCCCCTGGTTGTAGCCCACTTCCTGACCGTTCACCCAAAGAAAATAGGCAGAGCTGACCCCTTCAAAGTGAAGGAAAAGTTGTTTATCTTTAAATTCAGAAGGAACAGTGAATGTTTTGCGGTAGGAGCCTACCGGATTGTAATCCCTGGGAATATGAGGAGGATCGGCTTTAAAGGGCTGGGAAACATTTCGGAAGATCTTCTCTCCAAAACCCTGCATCTGCCAGTTCCCGGGAACCGTAATTTCAGTCATCCCCTTTTCATTAAAGCGGGGTTGATAAAACTCCCGGTTGATGCCTTCTGGATTTACACAATACAGGAATTTCCATTTACCGTTCAGAGACAGGAATCCTGAAGATTGTTCGGGAGCATTGACAAAGGCCTTTTCCAGACTGGTAAAGGGCAGAAGAGGAACGTGGCCTTCCTGTTGATTGAGTCCGATCATCTGGGGATTCTCAATATAATCGTAGATGTTATCCAGAAAAGGCTTGTGCTGCGCTTCTGCATTTTGCAGGATAAAGTTCAGCAGTAGGATTAGGGCCAAGGTTTTGAGGTGGTTCATAGATTGGGTTCGGTTAAGTGTCAATAGTACAATTTTAAGCAATTGTGGAGATCTATGCAAATAATCGGAGGTATAAAAATGGGCAGCAGGATCACAGGATGCAGGGTCAAAATGGATAAAACTTTTTCCAGTATGTGATTGTTTAAATTAGAATATTCTAAAATAGAGTCATTTGCATTAGCAATATATTTTATTGATTTTCAGCATTATAAAGACTTAATCGCACCCATGAAGGCTCTACCAAATCTTCTAATTGTTGACGACAGCGAAGTTAACTTATTGCTGCTGGAGTCCATTATGAAAAAAATAGATGTTAACCTGATCAAAGCCAATTCTGGTTTTGAGGCTCTTGAAAAGGCCCGGGGAACTGATGTTGCACTGGCAATTATAGATGTGATGATGCCCGTAATGGATGGGTTTGATCTGGCCGTTAAGTTGAATGAGGAGAGGCTGAACGATAAATTACCGGTTATCTTTCTTACGGCCAACTATGGCAATGAAAGATATGTTTTTAAAGGATATGATTCCGGGGCTGTGGACTACATCGTAAAACCCATCAACAATCAGATCCTGATCTCGAAAATCAACATATTTCTGGATCTTTATAATCAGAAACAGCTGGCTATCAGTAATGCTGCACTTTTAAAAGAATCTGCCGAAGAACTGAGAAAGGTAAACCATGCCCTACAGGAGAGTGAAGAGAAATACCGGAGCTATATTGACAATGCACCCGATGGGGTTTTTATTACCGATGAGCATGGGAATTTTAAGGAAATGAATGAAGCGGCCTCGGTCATCACCGGGTATTCAATCGGGGAACTATCCCAGATGCGTTTCTCAGACCTGATTCAGAAGAAGTCTTCAGAAGACGGCATGGGTTATTTCAGGGAACTGATCAGCAATGGCAAAGCGAAATCGGATCTGTTGTACAACCACAAAAATGGATCCAAAAGGTGGTGGTCTTTTGAGGCGGTAAAACTATCAGATTCCCAATTTCTTTGTTTTTCAAAGGACATCACGGACAGAAAAAAGGCTGAGCGGAAATTGCATTGTTCGCTTGTCCAGTTGCATCAACTGACGCAGCATATTGATCAGGTTGGAGAGAATGAGCGATTGATCATTGCCCGGGAGCTTCATGATGATTTAGGACAAGCCCTTACGGCCGTTAAGATTGATATCGGAATCATCAAACAAGCTGTTACCGATCAGGAAGTCATTGCCAAAATCAGTAAGGTTTCGGAACTGGTGAGAGAAACCATCATTACCGTACAGCGCCTGACCGAAAAGTTAAGGCCTAAGATCATTGATGATTTGGGGATTGAAGCAGCCATGGAATGGTATACCGATGATTTTGCCCGCAGAAATGGAATTAAAGTTATACTTCACATTGATTCCGGGATAACGATCTCTCCGGATGCTTCATTGACAATTTTCAGAATCATGCAGGAGTCACTTACCAATATTTCAAGGTATGCCAAGGCAAGCCTGATTGATATTGAATTGCACAAAACAGAGGAGGGCATTGGTTTTAAAATTATGGATAACGGCATAGGAATCAGTGAAAGTCAGATCAAGTCCAAAAAGTCATTTGGTCTTATAGGGATGAAGGAGCGATCGGCCTCTTTAGGGGGTTCTTTTGACATTTACCGGGGAAATGAAAACGGGACGATCATCAAGATCAACCTACCATTGAATTATAAGCGGGCTTATGAAAATACTAATTTGTGATGACCACAAGATTGTCCGTGATGGTCTGAAGCAAATACTTCAGCAACTGGGAAGTTCAACCCTTATCGTAGAAGCCGGGGATGGATATGAAGCGCTGAATCTTTTAAAAAAAGATCCTTACGATATTCTATTGCTCGACATTTCACTTCCTGGGATGAGTGGAATGGAAATCCTCCAGTCGGTAAAGGCCAAATATCCTTCTACCAATGTACTCATGTTAAGTATGATGCCCCAGGAACAATATGCCATCCTTGCCCTTAAGCATGGAGCCTCAGGTTACCTGACCAAGGATACGGCTTCTGAAGAGTTGCTGCTGGCCGTGAGGAAAGTTTCTGAAGGGGGTAAATACATCTCCCATACATTGGCTGAAAATCTGGCCCAACACCTTATTTCCAATGATACGATCAAGCAGAAACATGAAATTCTTTCAGGCCGTGAATTCGAAATCATGATTAAACTGGCCAATGGTAAGTCGCTTCAGGAAATCGGCAATGAACTTTTTATATCTGATAAGACCGTCAGTACATACAGAAGCCGTATTATGGAGAAAATGGAATTTAGCAAAAATGCAGAATTGACCAGATTCTGCCTAGAACACAATCTGATATAAATTACCCCGCATTCATGTAGGGGCAACCCCATAGCCGTCAGGCTTATAT
>DMFR01000225.1:0-8132 GCA_003450125.1 Prolixibacteraceae bacterium
AAGGTATCAGAAAGGTATCAGATGATAAGTCTGGAATACCCTATTGACAATTGAATTATACAGGGCTTAATCGTTCTTTTAAAGAATATCAATTTGCTTCAGCTTTTTTAGCTTTATCAATTTCCCGATTTCAAAAGTAGTTGTAGAAACCAGGGCCAATAGAAGGATACAATAAGATACATTATTAATCCAAGGGAACTTGTCGCTTAAAATAGTCCTTAAAAGTAAGGTGCAAAACATCACTCCCAAGCCAATTCCAATCCAATTTTCATACCTTTTGACCTTAATTCTGAATATCCAGCCCTGGTATTTGTCATTATCAGGAAAGGCTTTATGGAGCTTGTCAAAAGTCAATTGGGAATCTTTATAGTTTTTCAAATTATAGAATGCACGGGCTTTATGAAAGAGGACCAATTCGTAGGATGGAATATCGAAAAGCAACTCCTTTTGAGTTTTTGGAAAGTTCTCCAATTGATCGATTGCTTCATCAAGGTACAGTAGTCCTTTTAGAAAATAGCCTGAATTTTCAAGCACAATGGCATAATCACATGTCAACTGGACGACATAACTGTATTCAGTTAAATTGGTCAAATCTACCTTGTTAATCAGATCCAGGTTAGACTCATAAATCTCCATCAGCAATTGGAGGTTTTTGGGCCTACCCTTCTCATACAAACTGTCATGTAATTCTTGAATTGTCATTTAACCATTTACTATTTAAGTATTTACTATTTACCATCCAGCCATTTAACCATTTAACCATCCAACCATTTAACCTTGCAGTTCAATCATCAAATATAAACCTTTTTATTATTAGACAATACACAATCTATCGACGAATCTGGTTAAGGATCAGGCTTTTTTAAACTCCGGGGATATTGATCCCCTTTATTTTTCGGTAAAGATCGAGTGCATACAGGTCTGTCATCCCGGAAACAAAATCTACAACTGACTGCACTTTTTCATAGGTCGTGGGATGGAGTCCATCATATTGAGCAGGAATAAGCCTCAGCATCTTCTTTGAAATTTCTTCCTTCGGGTTTAAGATGGCCTCAATAAAAACTTCAAGCAATGTACCGATGATCTGGTAACCCGAAATCTCCACTTCAACGACCGAGCGGTCATTGTATATGTTTTTGATGCTCAATTCCTTAATGATTTTCATGGCGGCCAGTGAAGCGGGTTGAACATGATCAATCAGGGGTTGCTGGAATTCTCCCGATAAGATCTCCACTTGCTTTTGCCAGTAGATGTCGATACACTGTTGGGCCAGTTTGCCAATTACACTGGCCCGCAAATAGGCGATCTGCTCATTGGGATCTGATACCACATTGAGGGTTTCCTTCATCCGGTTGATCTGTTTGGCTTCTGTCTGCGGATCGAAGAACTTCATGAAAAGCTCCCGGGTCATGTCATAAGGGTGTATCTTCAGCTTGTGCGCATCTTCCAGATCCATTAACTGGTAGCAGATGTCATCGGCAGCCTCAACAAGGAATACCAGGGGATGCCGGACGTATTTTGCAGGGCTTTCTTTTAATTTTATCAAGCCCAGTTCGTTGGCTATCCGCTCAAAGAGCGCCTTCTCGGAATGGAAGAATCCAAACTTGGGCTTGTTGGTCAACATTGATTCAAACGGATATTTTACAATCGAAGCCAGAGTGGTATAAGTCAGGGCAAAACCCCCTTCACGCCGTCCGTTAAACTGATGGCTCAATAGCCGGAAAGCATTGGCATTTCCGTCGAATTGGGTAAAATCCTTCCATTCTTCTTCTGAGAGTTCAGCTCTTAACCTGGGCTCGTTGCTTTTCTTAAAGAAATGGGCAATGGCATCCTCTCCCGAATGTCCGAAAGGGGGGTTACCCATGTCGTGAGCCAGGCAAGCTGCCGAAACAACAGATCCTATTTCCTGAAACAAGGTATTTTCCGGAAGCTGATTTTCACTTTCCATCTTTTCAACAAACATACTTCCCAGTGAGCGGCCTACACTGGCTACTTCTAAACTATGGGTAAGCCTGTTATGCACAAATACACTTCCGGGAAGCGGAAATACCTGTGTTTTGTTTTGCATCCTTCGGAAAGGCGATGAAAAGATGATACGGTCATAATCCCGCTGAAACTGAGTGCGGCTGTGTGACTGACCATTTTTTACAAGTTCTTCCTGTCCCAGTCGGGTGGTCGATAAAAGTTGGTTCCAATTCATTCAGAAAAAGTATTTAGAGTGCCTAGAGTATTTAAAGTGAACTAAAGTTAGAAAAAAGTGCCTAAAGTATTTAGAGTGAACTAAAGTACTTAAAATGAACTAAAGTATTTAAAGTATTTAGAGTAAACTAAAGTACTGTGGGGAGCGCTGATTAACTTTAGTTCACTCCAAGTACTTTAAATACTTAAAATACTTAAAAGGTCTGCGTCCTGTAATTGTTCATTTCCTTGTCTGCCTTCCGGGAGTTGGGGTAACATTGTTCCAACAACAGCCAGAATTTCTCACCATGGTTTTTTACCACCGTATGGGCCAGTTCATGTAGAAGCACATAATCGATCAAGTGTTCCGGAACCCGCATCAAATGCAGGTTAAGGTTGATGTTGTTGGTAAAAGAACAACTTCCCCAACGTGTTTTGGTGTTTTTTATACTCACATCCTGGTACCTGAACCCATGCTTCTCAGCCAGTTCTTTCAATCGTTTGGGCAGATAAATCTTGGCTTCCCAGCGCATCACATCAATCAGGGTATTCTTGATAAATTCCTGAACCTTTGGCAATTCATGGTTGACCTTGTCGGGAATGAAAATCTGAATGACCCCATTGCCCACCCGGTTGTATACCCTATCGGTGTTGCCTTTGGTGATGGCCAACTGGTGAAATTTGGTTTTAAAACAACTTTCAGGAGCAAATAGGGTTAACCCGGCCTGCGCCTTGGATTGTTGTTTTACTATCCAGTCCGTTTTTGATTCCACAAAGCGAATGGCATCCTCAACCTTAGCATTACGGGGCATGGATACAACTATCTCACCATCAGACTTCACGCTCAGACGAATTCTTCTTGAACGATCATTAATGGTCAATGAAATCTGCCCAACTTTTTCGATATTTATAGTTCTTGTAGTCATTGCTAACCCAACTGAATATTCGGCTAAAGTAATCAAACCTAAAAAACTAACCCAATAGAACAGAACAAACGATTTGAAGTTTTAAAATCCATATTCACCTGCTCAGGAATCCCGAACAATTTCCATATCTTTAAATCCTTAAATTTGTAAGTAATACATTAAGCAATAAGGGGCCAAATCCTTTTGTTTGCTTAACTATTTTAACCAAGCCTAAACCAATTATGAAGAATCCCTTTTTTTATTTAATCCTCCTTCTTTTAGTCCTGTTCACTTCCTTTAATGTCCATGCTCAGTCGTTGCAAATCAATGAGAACGAGTATTTTGAAAAGCCAGGATTGAATGTGATGGTCTTTTTTGATATTTACCCCGAGGGACATCAAGGGGCAGTTGGGATCATTCAAAACGGAGTGCGCGTGGCTACCAACGGTGATTTGCGTTTGGAACCCACACCTGGGCAATGGCAACCCATCCCCAAGGTAGGTAAGCGCACGGTAGACCGTACCAAGAATGAAATCACCGTCAAATGTACTTATCCTGATTCGAGCATCAACCGCAAAGGGTTTAACCCCGTTGAGTATCCCGATTTATATTTCAACTACCATGTTAGGGTAATTGGTGAAGGGAATAAAGTGCGTATACTGGTCGATCTGGACAAACCGCTTCCAGCTGGTTGGGAAAAGAAAGTGGGATTTAACTTTGAATTGTTTCCCGCCATATTGTTTGGCAAAAGCTGGTATCTCGATCAGCAATCCGGCATATTCCCTACCCAGGCCAATGGACCCATGGAAAAGGATGTGGACGGTAACTGGCAGGCTTTCCCCATGGCAACAGGCAAAAAGTTAACCATTGCTCCTGAAGCCGCTTCCCAAACCATGATCATCGAAAGCAAGGGCCAGCCCCTTCAGTTGATGGATGGTCGTTTCTACCACAACAATGGATGGTTTGTCGTCCGTTCTTTGGTTACCCCTGGCAAAACCGTTGGGGCCATAGAATGGGTAGTAGATTGCAATGTGATTCCTGATTTTCTTTCTAAACCTGTGGTACATGTCAGCCAGATTGGTTATCATCCCAACGAGCAGAAAATAGCCGTCATTGAGGTGGATAAAAATGAACCCAAGATAGAAAAAGCCAGCCTTTACCGCATCTCTGAAGAGGGTGGCTTAAAAGAAATCCGCTCAATCGAACCTAAGAAATGGGGTAAATTTCTCAGGTTCAACTATTACCAGTTTGACTTCTCTGATGTTAAGACACCGGGCATTTACCAGGTTAAATATGCCGGCAATACGACTGAGCCTTTCCGTATCAGTTCTTCCATTTATGACCGGAATGTATGGCAGCCGGTAGTGGAATATTTTCTGCCTGTCCAGATGTGCCACATGCGTATCAATGAGGGCTATCGTGTATGGCATGGACTTTGTCACATGGACGATGCCCTGATGGCTCCTATAGATACCAACCATTTCGATGGATATGCCCAGGGGCATTCTACGCTTACCAAATTCAAACCACTCGACCAGGTTCCCGGATTGAATCGCGGTGGCTGGCATGATGCAGGTGACTATGATTTAAGAGTGGAATCCCAGGCAGGAGAAGTGTGGATCTTATCACAAGCCTACGAACTTTTCCATCCTGACTGGGACCAGACTACCGTTGATCAAAAGAATCATCTTGTTGAAATTCATCGTCCGGACGGTAAAAATGATTTACTTCAGCAAATCGAACATGGAACCATCTCCATCCTGGCAGGATACCAAAGCATGGGTCGTTTGTACCGCGGAATTATTGAAAACAGCCTTCGCCAGTATGTACATCTTGGTGATGGGGCAACGATGACCGATGGAAGAAAATACAATCCTCTTCTCAAAGGTGATGAGGTCAATGCCCATGAGTCAGGTGTACTCGATGACCGTTTGGTCTTTACGGAAGAGAACCCTGCCCGTGAGGTTGGTGTTGCCGAAGCTTTGGCTACCGGAGCCCGTGTCTTAAAAGGGTTTAATGATACCCTGGCCGCCCAGTCTATCACTACTGCCGAAGCAATCTATGCATTGGTAGATGCAGATAAGAACCAACGGGTAGCTGGTGCAAAAGTAAAAGCAGCCGTTGAGTTACTGATCACTACAGGGAACGCCAAATACAAGTCCGATATTCTGAAATATACCAGCCCCGATATCCTTAAAAGAAATGAAGTAATCGGATATCTTGGAAGGGTCCTGAAACAGATCAACGATCCCAAGCTGACTGCCATGGCGGTATCGGCTGCCAAAACTTACAAGGCCGAAGTGGACAAGGTTCAGCAGGAAAATCCCTTTGGAGTGCCTTATCACCCGCACATCTGGGGTGATGGCTGGTCCATACAGGGATTTGCTGTTACCCAGTATTTCCTTCTAAAAGGGTTCCCCGATATTTATGATTCCACTTACCTGCTCAATTCACTGAATTTTGTGTTGGGAAATCATCCGGGTGAAAATACCAGCTCCTTTGTATCCGGAGTAGGCTCCCGTTCTGTTCTCCAGGCTTATGGTGCCAACCGTGCAGATCGTTCCTTTATCCCTGGTGGTACAGTTTCAGGAACCGGAATCATCCGTCCTGACTTTCCTGAATTGAAGGAATGGCCTTACTTCTGGCAACAAACCGAATATGTGATGGGGGGCGGCTCTACCAATTTCATGTTCATGGTACTGGCAGCAAAAGAGGTGCTGAAATAAAGATTTGAATCATTTCCTACAAATCCTACGAATCCTACGTCCTATTTTGTAAAAACGCATCTTTGATATCAAATATGCGTTTTTACAAAATAGGATTGAATTTGAAATGTATGGAGTTCCGGGATTCGGATCGTCAATTCCGTCAATTCCGTCAATAGTGTTTTTACCTGTTGATGTTTTGTGGTCTGGTTTTTTGCAACCAGCCACTCGATTGATTTTGAATAGATCAGTAGAATCAATTGTCTGTATTTTAGGGATCTGAAAAAAATAGACCTCCTAACTCTCGCCTTTGACATTTAAGATGTCAATTGGCGGAGTGGCGGAGAATAAGGCGTTATTTCAGCTGTTATACGACTCTAAATGTCGTGTAACAGCTAAATTGGCGTCTATAAGATAAAAGCAAAGGGGGTATGGAGTGAAAAGGGACTGTCGATATTGACAACATTGACAATATTGACAATATCGACAGTTATCAATTTCATGCTCCCCAGGCCACATACCCCCATGGATGAAAGGCAATAAAGCATTTTGCCAATGCCACTGTGAATGGAAAATATATAAAATTAGATAAGTATCAATGTTGTCAATATTGTCTACAAGAGATTCTCGACTTATTAGCTGTTACACGCCACTAGTAATCATGAAAATGAATCATCTGTCGGTTGTATCCGGCAAAGATCCCAACCCCGTTTTGGATATTTGAATAAACTTCAACAACTGAAGTAAAGGGGTTGCTCTTATTTTCCACTTGATTGATATATGATTTTTCATACTTGTAATAATCTTCACTCATCCCCACCACTTCCAGCCAGTATTCTTCCTTGTAATCAGTCCGGTCATTTTTGCTCAACAGCGGATAATAAGAAACAAAAAGGTTGGTCTCCATGGTTCCGCTAAATTCTCCTAAAACATTAAAAACATCTTTGGAAACATTGCCTGACCAGGCATTGTTTGAGAATAATATGTCGGATTGAAAGGTGTCGTCATAGCGGGTTGTTACTTTTATTTCTTTTAATTTTGAAATAGCAATACCGATACCAATGGCGCCATTGTATTGAAGTCCATATTTCTCGCATATTTTCTGGATTATCAACCAATAATGGTCCCACGGCATACTCACACCTATGAATTTTTCCAGTTCGTTTACGAAATCTTCGGGAAATTTTGCTTCCCGAAGTTCCGATATGGTTGTTTTCGTAACCAATTGCCTTGTATATCCATATTCAGTATTGAAGGTATATAACTTAAAGCGGACGAAGTTTGTCTGGTCGTTCCCTGCAATCTTGAAATCTAAAGGTAAAACTTGATAATCGCTAAGGTTGGCATTTGAGAAATAAATCGTTTTCTGGGTAGATGGGTTTATTTCAGAAATGATCGGTTCTACCGGGATTGAGCTTTTGGCTGTTATTTGATCCGGTTTGCCGTCGTTGATTACCAGTTGATACTGGATGCCGCTTGAAGGCATTTCTTCTGACAAGTAAATTCCATTTTTACTATAGCTCAGGTGAATGGTGTCTTTGTTTTCGGGAACAATAACAACGCGGGCATCATCAACGTACGATTCAGATGAATCGCTAAATGATTTTATTCGTGTCAAAGTCACCTTCCATGGTTGATCTTCCGAAAACAGACAATTAACAACAATCGTTTGATCCGGCTTTTCATAAGGCAAATTCAAATCCTTTGTGCATGAAATCAAGATCAGTAGAATTACAATGAGGAAGTACTTTTTCATCTGTTTTGGCTTAAAAGCTGATTCTGTAACTGATGGATGGAATGATCGGGAATAAGGAGAATTGTTTCAACCCGGTTGAGCCATCGGGGTTTGTCTTGACAGAAACAAAGAAAGGGTTTTGTCGGGAATACACATTGTAAACGCTTAACGACAAGGCCCTTTTCTTTCCATAAGCTTCCCATTCTTTGGTAAATCCAATGTCCAAACGGTGGTAGGCAGGCAAGCGCACCCCATTAATAGAGGGATAATACTGGATTCTGTTGGCGTTAATTGTCTTTCCAGTATAAAAATCAATCCTTTCTTCGTTCAGGTTATCGGGGAAACCTGCATAGTCGAGCCCTGAATAGGATGCAGGAGCTCCTGACTGATAGGTCCAAGTGGCGGAACACGACCAGTCATTGCCCAATTGCAGGATGATGCCCACATCAAGCTTGTGCCGCCGATCGTATTGATAGGGGAACCAACGGTCTTTGTTGATATCTTCAAATTTTCGTTCGTTCCGGGACAGCGTGTATCCAATCCAGCTTTCTATCCTGGAAGTACTGTACCTTAGTTCAGTTTCAATGCCCATAGCCCGTCCTTTTCCCG
>DMFR01000225.1:8301-8880 GCA_003450125.1 Prolixibacteraceae bacterium
GCCCATAGCCCGTCCTTTTCCCGAAGTTATTTTGTGTTCCCAGTTTTGGTTAACATCCATGATCCCATCGCCTTCAGTGAATGAAACAACATGGTTTAATCGCTTATAATAGGCTTCAACTGAGGCTTTCAGTTGAGGGCTGATGGTTTTTTTAAGACCTGCTGAAAATATATCCGAGGTTTCAGGTTGGATGATTTTGGTGGAGGGGACCCAGATATCGGTTGGTAAACCAACATTGCCATTCGATAAAAGATGAATGGCCTGGGTCATTACCGCGTAAGAAATCAGGTAGCTGGTGTTTTCATCTGGCCTGAATGTTAAACTAAATCGAGGTTCAGCTGCAAAATAGGTCTTTTGGTTTAGAATAGTATGAAATACGTTGCGTAGTCCGGTAGTTATGCTGAATTGTTTGTTGAGATCAAACCTTTTATCGATATATATCCCGTAATCCAAGCCTGAGATTTCATTGCTCGAAAACTGGTTGGTTTGATCATTTCTCCCGACTGTTTGTCTTCCGGGTAAATAGGTGCTGGCTGAACCAAACAACCCGATTTGAAAAGGCAGATTTGATTTTGAATG
>DMFR01000225.1:8907-14388 GCA_003450125.1 Prolixibacteraceae bacterium
TCCAGATCTGACTTGATGCCAATGGTCCTGATTTGTGACTGATATTCCAGGCTGTAGTGGCTTTTCGATTCATCCTCCCCGATTTTAGTCCATGTACTTCCAGCAAACAGATTGCCGTAATTGAATATGCTTCCACTGAATGTGGTATTTAAAAACAGTCTTGAATTCAATTGGGAATTTAGTTTTAAGGCCGTCATCACATTTCCCCAGTGCAATGCGCCATTGGTCTCCTGTTTGTCTTCCTTGATCATCGTTTTGTTATAATCGCTGTAATCAAAAGACAAATTGTCTTTGCCTGAATAAAAACTCCAGTAGAGGTGATTGTTCTCATTCAGTTTGAAATTAACTTTCCCGTTAATATCATAAAATCCATAAGCGGGAATGGATTGTTCATTCATATTTCGTTGGGCTAATTTGGCAACACCTTTGAAAATAAGATCCAATAAGGTTCTGCGAACAGAGAAAAAATAAGACGATTCACCTTTTTTAATGGGCCCTTCGGTGGTAAACTGGCTAGAAATCAAACCAAAGTTGATACTGGTTTCCCGTTTGTACTTGTTGCCATCTTTCATCCGCAAATCAACCACCGAAGACAGCCTTCCGCCATAACGTGCTGGAAAATCACCTTTGTAAAAGTCGATGCTATTGATGGCTTCAGGCGTAAAAACCGATACAAAGCCAAACAGGTGGGAAACATTGTATAGAGGAACATCATCCAGTAGAATTAGATTCTGATCAGGGCTTCCGCCTCTTACAAAAATACCGGAACTCCCTTCGGTTCCCTGCTGAACACCGGGGAGGATCATTAAACTCTTCATCACATCTTTCTCACCCATCAAGGAAGGAAGCTTCGCCAAAGTCTTGGTCGAAATCCTCATGTGTCCCATTCGATCGTCCTCTTCCTGATTGTTTGAACTTCCTTTTATAGTGACTTCACCAAGGGTGTTGTTCGTTTTTAAGGAGATACTGATCAAAGTATCCGCCTGGAGGCTGATTATCCTGGTCTGGGGCTGGTAACCTACAAACGAGAATTTTAACGTTACAGCACCCTCTGGAAGCGTTAAACTGAAGAATCCAAACCGGTTACTGCTGGTCCACGTACCCGTATTTTGTCCTGACACCGTTGCTGCATATAACCGCTCACCTGTTTGGGCGTCGGAAATGTAACCCGAAATAGTTCGACGTAGTTGGGCAAACAAAGAGAAGGGTAGTAGTACAATAAAAAGAAAGATGAAAATGCGCATATTATTTATTTTTGCCAGATCGGATAGGATAGGTTGAGTTGGAGCATCGTGTTGCGGTTAGTCGATCCGATATAATGACCATCTGGTTTCATTGTTCTATTGACAAAGCCTTGATCTTTAAATCCTTTGATGTAATTTACAGACCATTTAAGCTTATGTTTCTGACTCCCAAATCCAAGCGTCCAGTTATATTCAGGCTTTTCCTTCACCGCTTGGTAATTCATCAGCCAGGTAGATTCAATACCTCCACGAATAAAAAAACTTTTGGTTAGCAGCAGCTGGAGATGAAGTGGCACAACGATATAATGCATTGGAAGTTTGTCCCAACCTTCAATAGTAACAAATCCATCTCCACCTCCAGAGGAACCATAACCACCGCTATTCCCAGAATAACTTCCGTCATTTATTGGACGGACCACATAATGCTGTTTCATCTGTTTGTACCGGTACGCCAATCCGATGTCTGCTGAAAACCTCCAGATAAGGTTTCGTGAGGCATAAACACCAATCCCGGTCCCAAATCCTGCTTTTGTTTGCCATTCGTGGCTGTATGGGTGTTGTGGCATAAACCATGAGCCCTCGGTGGTTAACCCGAATTCTGTTTTAGACTGGGAATAGCTAAACGTTGAAATACAACTTAATAAAATGATAATAGGCAGTAATTTATTCATATTTTTCTTTTTAAAAATGGAAGATCAATAAAATAATGATCTTCCATTGAATTAATTAATTGATGGTTAAATTTAAAGGTGTAGTAGACATATAATCGGTTATCCCGGTCCATGAGAAATAATTTATTCTTGGAGCAGTACCTGGATAAGAAGAAGGATACGGAGATAAAGCACCATTAAAAAGCCAGTACGCCACAGTATAGTAAACATTTGCTGCTGACGTAGTATTTACTTGATAATAATAAGAATCTTGATTCATATTAATAATACTTGGACAATAATCAAGCATATATGGATCATAATTACCACCAAGATTATATCCTCTGTTTTCATGCCTAAAAATATCTCCGGAATCCCTCCAACCAAACACTCCCTTTTTCTCTTCATGAAAATACAGGTAATATGTAAGACCTATTTGTACGGTAAATTGATTCCCCCATGCATCGACTCTTGTATCAGTATACGCATTATATATTAGGCTCATACTCCACCTTACTCCTCCACCTGCAGAATACATTGTATTACTTCCCACTTGTCCATAATTGGTCGGCGTTGTCGATTTTAACTTTGGGTAAGTATAAACCTTAACAAGAGCGGTGTCACAACTTTTGGGATTATTCAGAAATTGATTTAATGTTTTCCCTTTTCCATCAATTATGGAAATCTGTGCATCCTTTTGAAAGCAATATAAAACATCACCAATTTTAATTACCCCATTTTTATTCATTATACAATCCCACAAATAATTGCAAAACGGATAGCACATAGACGAATCTTTCATGCTAAAGTAACCTTCTTTAACTAATTCCTTTGCGTAGGTCTCTGCTTGTTGCTGATTTGTGTATCCTGCAAGTTTATCAGATGCTTGCGCCCTGAATATTTTTGCAGATTTTAATCCCAGTTGATTTTCCCATCTTGATTGATCTTCAAGTGATTTGTTTTGCAATGTCTTTTTTAAGCTGTCAACAGCTTCAAAATTTTTTACAACAAGGTAATCATTTTCAAGATAGACATCGGCTTTACTCGTTTTTGCGATCCCTTCATCCGAAGGTGATTTTAGCTCGTCTTTCTTACAAGCATTAAATACTGTTAAACCCATAGCAATTACTGCCATAAACATTAATTTTTCATACTTTTGAAATGTTTTGAAAAGGACAGTTCGAGCTGCCCTTTTCGGGTAAAAACAAATTAGTCTAACCCGGTTTCTTTTATAAGGGTCGGGTTTTTCCCTTTTATAATGTTGAATCCTCAAAAAATAGATATTCTCAATTGTAATTCCATCTTAAATGAAGATAGGTCAATACACGAAAATTGTGTCTCTCTATTATTAATTCCCCAAACAGACAAAAGGTAACCCTCCATAATCAATTATTTTCAAATTATGGTTTAATTTAGAATGAATTTAAATTATGGTAATTGCTTGTAAAATTGAACTTAAAATTATGCCAAATCGTTTTTATTATTATGAATATTACGTTGTATTTATTCCCTTTCTATTATAGAAATTCAATCATTGCAATCCAAGGACTTTAAAAGTTGATTCATTGCTTTCAAAGGAATGTTTCAAATGCAATGATTTATTCAAGCTGATAAGAATGATTTAAGTTGAAGGCATATTAATCTAAAATGCCTGGTCGATTGTTATAACACGATCAACAATCATTTTAAAACCAACCCTCATGGAAGATCAGCAATCGTATTACGAACAGAAATTAAGGTATGAGGTCGACTCCTGGGATTTGCGCGAAGCTTTACAAAATGGGGAGAAGGTCATTGCCCTCGATGCCCGTTCAAAGGAGGCCTATGAAACGGAACATATCCCCGGGGCGATCAATATTCCCCACCGTACCATGAGCTTTGAAAGTACTGCCCATCTGGACAAAGATGTTTTATACATCACCTACTGCAGCGGCATAGGATGCAATGCTTCGACCAAAGGCGCATTGAATCTGGTAAAACTGGGCTTTCGTGTAAAGGAACTAATTGGGGGCCTCGACTGGTGGAAAAGAGATGGTTATGAAACGAGTGTTGAGTTAGCCATCAAGGTTGGTACTTTTGATTGTGCCTGTTAACCCTGCCGAAAGAAATTACACTTCCACTAAATTCTTTAGAAAATAAAAGCATACGCTTTCTTTCCCTGAACGGCAACTGCTATGCCTTGTCGCTGGGCAGGATTGCTTTTTTCTTTTTGTTGGAAAAACCTCCTGTTCTCTATTGACACACAGTCTTCCTATTGTCGTGGCGTAATCTCTTTCCTCTTTACTTTTACCTGAGTACTATTTAAGTCGAAGATTATTTGAATCTTATTCGAATCTTATTCGAACATTATACATACAAATACGAATGAACTTCGAACTACCTTCGAACTACCTTCGAATAACCTTCGAACTACCTTCGATTCAAATAGGACCCAAATAAAATTTAAACCCGGCAGTAAACAGGCTGAAAGCTGAGTGGTGAAACTATATCAATATTATTTTGATAAACAGAGAATGAGTATAAACAATTCTAAACAAATGAAGAATGAACACATAGAATATAAAGTTTCTAACACAAAAAGAAGAAAGAATTATTCACCACAGATTACACAAATAAATACAGATTAAAAAAATAAGAATAATCTGTGTTCATTTGTGTAATCTGGGGTGAAATTCTATGTGTCCTATGTATGTATGTGTTTAAAAAATATAAAAACAGGGAAAGGTTCCTTATCTTTTTTTTCTGAACTGGTTTTGCTTGGCCTTGTCTTTGGTCAGGTTGCGCTTTTCCTTTTTCTTGGCCAGTCCGGGAATCTTTTTCTTTTCGTGAAAGGCGCCTTTGAAAGTTGGATCGGCAATACGCTTCTGGCGGTCGATCTCGCGCAGTTGAACAAGGTTTTCTTCCCGCTTGGTGGCAATCATATCTAGGTCAGCAGGGAGTTCCAGCTCCGGGATCTTCATTCGGATCAGCTCTTCAATCTTGTGAAGGTTGTGCTCCTCGGCAGGGTTGACAAGGGTGATGGCTGTACCGATATTGTTGGCACGTGCAGTACGGCCGATGCGGTGTACGTAGTCCTCGTGGTTGTTGGGAAGGTCAAAATTGATGACATGGCTGATCATCTCCACATCAATGCCCCGGGAAGAAATATCGGTGGTAATCAAAATACGCACAATCCCGCTTTTGAAAGCATTGATGGCATTGAGCCTTGTACTTTGACCCTTGTTCGAATGCATGATGCGTTTCTCGCCTTCAGAACGTCGCTTGATGATCTTGAAGACCTGTTCTGCATTTTCCTTGGTGCCGACAAATACAATCACACGGGTAAAGATTTCCTCATCGCGGAGCAGATGGTTGATCAGGTTCAGCTTGGTCTGGAAGTTAGGCACTTTATAATATACCTGGCTGATCAGTTCGGCAGGAGTGGCTGATGGAGCTACCTCGACACGTTCAGGGAAATCCAAAAACTCGTGGCTCATTTCCTCTACCTTCTCGTTGAAGGTGGCAGAGAACAAGAGGTTTTGACGTTTCAGGGGAAGTACTTCCAGGAAGTTGCGGATTTGGGGCATGAAGCCCATGTCGAGCATCCG
>DMFR01000225.1:14529-15953 GCA_003450125.1 Prolixibacteraceae bacterium
TTACAAGGGTCTTGATCTTTTTAAATGAAACGGCTTCAGCCTTGTATAAATCCCACAGGCGGCCAGGAGTGGCTACAATGATGTCAACGCCGGGTTTGATCATGTCGGCATGTTTGGTCCATCCGATACCGCCATAGACGGTGGCATGGCGCAAGTTGGTGAATTTAAGCAGGTCGTGCAAATCTTCGCCCACCTGGATGGCCAGCTCACGGGTAGGAACAAGTATCACAGCCCTGGGGTCTTTCCCTTCGGCTTTGATGAGTTTCATGATCAGGGGAATGAAATAGGCGGCCGTCTTACCTGTGCCTGTCTGAGCAATACCCAATACATCCACACCAGAGCGAACCATGGGAATGGCCTTCATCTGGATAGGGGTCGGTTCTGTAAAACCCAGTTCTTCAATTGCTTTTAAAACCGACTTGCTTATCTTTAAATCTTCGAATGTTGACATGGTACAAAGATAGGCGGTTATTTCCGATTTCCTAAAAGAGGAGAAAAGTGAATAAAGGTATCCTTAATTTAAAGAGCAATTGGAAGCTCTATTTGGAAGGCCAGTTGATCTGGTTGAAAATCAAGCGATCAGGAATCCAATTTTCAGAAGAGTAATTGACCGGGAAAAACAACTGATTTATGAACGAAAGAGTGCTTAATGATTTGCGTTATGCAAGCAATATTTCGGCAGGTATTTTTAACTCTTTGTAGAGTGATTTCACCATTTTAAGCGTTAATTTTCTTTTTCTTCCCAATATTTCGCTCACCCGGCTTTGGCTTCCTAAATACTTTGCCATATCTGTTTTGGTCATTTCCATCTGTTCCATTCTGAACAAAATAGCATCAATTGGATCGGGTGGTGCAATAGGATAATGAGCCATTTCCCAGGACTCAACAAGGGTACACAATAAATCGAATTCATCTCCCTGTGGAGTATCTCTTTTTGAACCCCATAGTTCTTCAATTCTATGAAGTGATTCTGTATAATCCAGCTCTGTTTTTATAGGTTTTATTTCCATGTTAAATCGTTTTTAAATCAATTTTATCATACTGTTTATGTGTTCCAATAAATCGGATATACGTCACCTGAAATTCATAATCAATTGAAACAACTAGCCGATATGTATTTCCTTTTATATTAAAAACCATTCTCTCATTCCCAACAATACTTGCATTTCTATATTGTTTTTTTAGGTCATTTGAGTTCTTCCAATCTGAATTTTTTGCTTCATGATACCATGCACGTAATGAGATTTCAGAATCTGCATATTCTGGTTGTTCCCAAAACTCGCGTAAAGTACTAAATGCAATTATTCTCATGGTGTAAAGATACAATAGTTTAGGCTATTTACCAAATTGGGAAGTTTTTTCATCCTTTTAAAAATATAAACTAAAGAACAATTTCTACCACGTTTTACCTCACCCTATACATC
>DMFR01000225.1:16080-17773 GCA_003450125.1 Prolixibacteraceae bacterium
GTTTTACCTCACCCTATACATCTTTCCCGGCAAGCTGGTAACCAGTCCTTTAAATTCCAACCCGAGCAACAAACCCGAGGCTTTGCTCATGGGCAGTTGGGTTTCAGCAGTTATTTCATCAATAAATCGATCTCCTCCTTTTAAGAGGTCAAACAGCTTCTGCTCATCGCCTGTTAAGTCTACAAATAGGGAAGTTTGAATGGGAGGAGGAGCCGGGGAATTCATATCCCAGTTCATGGCTTTTTCAATGTCAAGGCAACTTTCAACCAAAGTGGCTTCATTGCGCTTGATTAAATTGTTACAGCCTTTGGAATAGGGATCGTTGCTTCGTCCGGGAAAGGCAAATACATCACGGTTGTATGAATTGGCAATATTGGCAGTCAC
This sequence comes from Prolixibacteraceae bacterium, assembly GCA_003450125.1. Classification (GTDB taxonomy): domain Bacteria; phylum Bacteroidota; class Bacteroidia; order Bacteroidales; family Prolixibacteraceae; genus Aquipluma. The sequence continues at coordinate 16,465 of DMFR01000225.1, forward strand.
AAGGGCTCCGCCCTTTTCGGCGGATTCAACTACGATGGTGGCATCGGCCAGACCTGCTATGATGCGGTTACGACGAAGGAAATTCTGGCGGTCAATCTTGGTGTCACTGGCAAAGTCAGTAATCAATCCTCCCTTTTCAAGCATTTTAGCGGCTACAGGAGCATGGATCGCCGGGTAAATAGTATCAAGGCCATGACCAAAGACACCCACCGTTGGAATGTCATATTTCAGGCATGCTTTGTGGGCATGTACATCCACTCCATAAGCAAGACCTGATACGACCAACAGGGGGTAATTCCGTTTGGAGAAGCTTTGGATCAGCTCCTCACACAGTTCTTTGCCGTAGGTGGTTGCATTGCGTGTTCCAACAATAGAAAGTATTCTTCGTTCGTTCAGGTTGGCTTTTCCCCTGAAATAAAGGATAATGGGGGCATCACTGCAGTTTTTCAGTCGGGTAGGGTAGTTATCATCCAAATAGAAGAAGGTTTGTATCCGGTTTTTATGGATAAAATCCACTTCTCTTTTGGCTAGTTGCAATACATTTTGTTTTGCAACCCGTTGTGCATTTACTTCGCCTACTCCTGGTATCTTTAGCAGGGTTTTCTCTTTCTCCTTAAAAATACCTTCTACGCTCCCAATGTAGGCAATCAGGTTACGTGCTGTCACATTACCGATTCCGGGAATTAGGGAGAGGGCTATCTTATGGACAAGAAGATCGGAGTTTTCCATTGCAAAGAGTAAAAGTTAAAAATTTGCCACAAAGCCGCTAGGTCACTAAGGTACACAAAGTTTTAATGGATAAAGCGTTTAATCCCATCTTTAATTAATGGTACATTAAAGTTTATAAGGTATCCAAGGTGTTTGTCTGTAAGCTTTAAATGGCTCAGAACTTGAGCATACCAAACTTGATTTACTGTTTCAATGGCTTTAAGTTCGCAAATTACAAGATCATTTACCAATACATCTAAACGTAATCCTTCATCAAAAATAATATCATCAAAATCAATGGGTATGTCTAATTGTCGCTTGACATGGTATCCATTCTTAGTTAGTACATGGCAGAAACAGATTTCATATACCTTTTCTAATAAACCTGGGCCTAATTCTTTGTGAACTATATATGCTGCATGGACAACAGCCTTCCCAACCGCTTCTTCTTTAGCAGAAATGGGGTAAAAGCTTTTTTTGAAATCGCGCATAGTATATTGATATTTGTGAATCTTTGTGCCTTAGCGTCTTTGTGGCAGAAATATTACAATATACTAAGTTACTTAATTTTCTTATTTATAATTTCACTCAAGAGCTGTCT
>DMFR01000227.1:0-3630 GCA_003450125.1 Prolixibacteraceae bacterium
GATCACCTACAATGAAGGTCCTGCCCCTTACCTGATGGAAAAACTGCGACCTGTACTTCAGACCTGGTGTGAAGATCACCTGAAAGAAGACCAGTCGGTTTATAATCTATACACCGATGGTTTAAGTGTGAAGACAACCATCGACTTTGATATGCAAATGGCTGCTGAAAAAGCAGTTACCGATCAGATGAAAAATCTTCAGACCCTTTTCAACGAACATTGGGTGAAAAATAAGCCCTGGGGAAATGACCAGTCTGTTGTCCTTCGGGCCATGAAGCGCTCGGACCGGTACCATAATTTAAAGGCAAAGGGTATTCCCGATGCCAAAATCAAGGAGATCTTTAAAACCCCTACTTCCATTTCTTTATTTTCATGGGACGGAACCAAACAGGTACAAATGACTCCCATGGATTCCATTGAGTACTCGCTGAAGATCCTGAACACCGGTTTTATGGCCATGGATCCCTATTCGGGAGAACTGAAAGCTTATATCGGTGGAGATGACTTCCGCTATTTCCAATATGATCATACGATAGCCAAACGGCAGATAGGTTCTACCTTTAAGCCCATTGTTTATCTGGCCGCCCTTGAAGCCGGAATAACGCCCGATACTTATTTCCCCAATGAGAGAAAGGTCTATGAAGATTACGACAACTGGTCGCCTGAGAATTCGCACGATGATTATACGGGTTACTATACCATGGAAGGGGCATTGTCCAAATCGATCAATACCATTGCAGTGGATGTGCTGATGCAAACAGGGATATCAAATGTGGTGGATTTGGCCAAACGGATGGGTGTGAATTCAGAATTGCCCGAATACCCATCCCTGGCTTTGGGTACTGCCTCTATTTCGCTCGAGGAAATGGTTTGTGTATATGCTGAAATTGTCAATGGCGGTAAAAAGGTAAGTCCCTATTATTTAAAATCCATTGAATCCAACAAGGGAGAATTGCTGGAGAAATTTGAAAATACTCAATCGGGAGAGCAACTGGCCTCTGCTGAAAATTGCCGTATATTAACACAAATGCTTAAATCCGTAGTCAATGAAGGAACCGGGAGCGCTATCCGCACTGAATGGGGAATTGATTCTGATTTTGCAGGCAAGACAGGCACCACCCAAGACCAGGCTGACGGCTGGTTTATAGGCATGACTCCTACCTTGGTGGCAGGTGCATGGGTTGGGGGAGAAGACCCTTCGATCCATTTCCGTACCCTGGGAACCGGAGCTGGCGGGCATACTGCCTTACCCATTGTGGGTGAGTTTTACAGCCAGATCCTTCACAATAGCAAGTACCAGGCCATGAGGAACAGTAAATTTGAATCTCCTTCAGAGGAAAGTCTGGCCATGATGTCAAACCCCCCTTACCGCGAAATGCTGGAAACCAAAGGCGGATTCTTCCGAAATCTTTTTGGCGGTAGAAGTAAACAGGAAAGAGAAGAACTTAAATTAAAAGAAAAGTCAGGCACCCAGCAGGCTAGTAATGAACAGGCCAAACCAGAGGAAAAGTCTGATAAAAAACCTTTCTGGCAGAGCATGAAAGATATTTTCAAAAAGAAAAAACAATAATCAACTAAATTTTAATGAACAAGAGAATTGAGCGATGGTTTTCTGAGATATCAGAAAAAAACTTAATCTATATCCTGAGTTTATTGGTCGGGGTCCTTAGCGGTACCGCGGCTTTTATGCTTAAGAACTTCATTTTTTATGTCAGCCATTTTCTAACCAGGCATTTCAAAGCCTCCCACGAAAGTTACTTCTACCTGGCTTATCCCATGATCGGTATCCTGATCAGTCTGTTGATTGTGAAATATGTCATCAAGGACGATATAAGTCATGGTATTTCCAAGATATTATCAGTGATCTCCAAAAAAGGAAGCCAGATCAAGGCCCACAATATGTTCTCCTCAATGGTCACCAGCGGTTTTACCATTGGGTTCGGGGGATCGGTTGGAGCTGAGTCGCCTATTGTATACACCGGAGCAGCCATTGGTTCCAATATTTCACGTTTGTTTAAACTCAACCAGAACCAGGTGCGTTTGCTCATTGGTTGCGGAGCTACTGGCGCCATTGCCGGAATCTTTAAAGCTCCCATTGCAGGAATCATGTTTACCCTCGAGGTACTGATGCTTGATTTGACCATGTCGTCGCTCATTCCTTTATTGATTTCAGGAATTACTGCTGCCACCATGGCTTATTTCTTTATGGGCGATTCGGTCCTGCTTCATTTTTCAATTAAGAACCAGTTCAATTACGATAATCTGCCTTATTATATCTTGCTGGGTATATTAAGTGGTCTTATCTCTTTTTATTTTACCCGCACCGGCATGTTTGTTGAAAGCAATTTCAAACGCATCCGCAACAGTTATACCAAGCTGATCATCGGAGGAATTTCACTGGGGATGATGGTTTTTATTTTCCCTTCACTCTGGGGAGAAGGTTATGAGTCGATCATCAAGATATTTAATGGTGAAGGGCCTGATTTGCTGAATAATTCCGTATTCTTTGACTGGAAGTCAGACCCTTATGTTTTTCTGATCATCCTGGTAGCCATCCTGATGTTAAAAGTAGTTGCCATGGCCATTACAACAACAAGCGGAGGGGTAGGAGGGATATTTGCTCCAACGCTTTTTATGGGCGCCATGGGGGGGTATATTTTATCACTGGCTTTGAATACATTTTTTGGCTTACATTTGTCTTATGCCAATTTTGCGCTTGCCGGTATGGGGGCTCTGATGGCGGGTGTCATGCATGCACCATTGCTGGGAATTTTCCTCATTGCCGAGATAACGGGAGGTTACCAATTGTTGGTCCCTTTAATTATTTCAGCCACTGTAGCTTATGTAATCGCTACTAGATTTGAGCCTCATTCTATTTATACCAAGCGGCTGGCTGAATTGGGCGATCTGGTGACCCACCACAAGGACAAGGCTGCGATGCATTTTATGAATGTAAAAGAGTTGATTGAAACTGATTTTGAAATCCTTTCCCCTGATTTGAATCTGGGCCAGATGACCTATTTCATTGCCAGATCGAAACGTGATTTATTCCCCGTGGTAGATGAAAATGGAATGATGCTGGGCATGATCAAGCTCAACGATATCCGAAACCTGATGTTTGAACAGGATTTATATGAAAAGATCAGTGTAAGCGACCTGATGTATATGCCTGAATTTTTCATCTCTTCGAAGGATTCTGTTGAAGTAGTGGCTGAAAAGTTCAAATCCTGCGGACGCTATAACCTGGCTGTGATTGACGATGGACAATATGTTGGATTTATCTCCCGCGCCAGGGTATTCTCCGTTTATAGGGATACCATGGCTGATCTGTCGTTTGAGTGAGTCCTTTGTTGTTTGCCAGAATCTACATTAGCGGTATGTCCTCTAAATGTAGATTGTACAAGTCATAACAACAATTTAAAAAATTGACATGGCCCTAAAACATATAACAGGTAATGTTTGACTCGTCCTGGTTTTGTTTACTTTTCCTGTAAACCTATTTCAGGACGAGACAGTTTGACTCAGCCTTTCCATTTCCTACAAATCCTACGAATCCTACGTCCTATTTCGGTAAAATGCATTTTGTGATTAACTATATAAATGCATTTTTACGAAATAGGACGTAGGATT
>DMFR01000227.1:3657-6028 GCA_003450125.1 Prolixibacteraceae bacterium
GTAGGATTTGTAGGAAATGGAAAAAGTCAATCAGCTTAAAGCCATTTTTTGTGCTTCTTCCTCATTTCTTCATGGCTAATCAAATTATTAGGATCTTTGCTCTCTTCCAATGATATCAAAAGTTCATTCTGCTCTTGGTCTGTAAGTTTATTCCACAACTGTCCTTTTTTTGCCGAAGATCTTTTTTTTATGAGATCATAGAAATTAATAAGCCGTTTTACATTGTCCATGGGTGTCGTTGAGCAATGAAATTTTTGCATAATCCTTCATTGTATTTATCGTTTAGACAAATACTTGTAATGAAAAAGGTAAACCCCTGAAAACAAAAGGGTAAAGATGGTATTGGTAACCGAAAAGGCATTTGAACCCAACCAGAAAACCGGTATGAAGAGGATCAATGCCTGGGCTACCAGGTAGAAATACAAGCCTGAACGTTGCATCCTCTTTAGCTTGATCACCCCCACCAATGAAAGGGTGAAGGCAGCCATCAAGATGGCAAAGTAGAGCGGACTCAGGTATTCTGTGGCAGTGATGTTGGAGAATTGCGTAATCTTTCCTGTCACATATTGAAAGAAAACAGTGGCTATCAAGGTATATAATATACCGATGCTGCTACCCGTCAAACTAAAAAGACAAGCTCCTTCAAAAAGAATTGGTTTCTTTTCCATTACCGAATGTTTAATTGTTCAAAAATACCTCATTTTTTGGACATCTTGATTTTTTAGTCAGGATGATTTTGTTGTACCTTTGAGACCTTAATTTTAACGAATAATTTGCTCCGATGGAAAGAGATACCAAAGTTTTTGAGATAATCGAAAAGGAACGCCAGCGTCAATTGAGTGGAATCGAATTAATCGCTTCTGAGAATTTTGTCAGCGATCAGGTCCTGGAGGCCATGGGATCGGTTATGACCAACAAATATGCAGAAGGCTATCCTGGGAACCGCTATTACGGAGGCTGCCAGTTTGTGGATATGACCGAACAACTGGCCATCGACCGCATCAAGGAAGTGTTTGGAGCTGTCTATGCCAATGTTCAGCCACATTCAGGCGCCCAGGCCAATGCTGCTGTATTGAGCGTGATCCTGAATCCCGGAGATACTTTCCTGGGCTTGGATTTAGCCCATGGCGGTCACCTTTCTCACGGGTCGCCTGTCAATTCATCGGGGGTATTGTACAATCCGGTGGCTTACCATGTCAAGGAAGATACGGGCCTTGTGGATTACGATGAAATGGAAGCTTTGGCTTTGGAGCATTTCCCCCAACTGATCATTGGCGGCGCTTCTGCTTATTCAAGGGAATGGGATTATAAACGTATGCGCGAGATTGCTGATAAGATTGGCGCCATGCTCATGATCGATATGGCTCATCCTGCAGGATTAATTGCAGCCGGATTACTGGATAATCCTGTTAAATATGCTCATATTGTTACTTCAACTACTCATAAAACATTGCGTGGCCCACGTGGAGGTATTATCCTGATGGGTGAAGATTTTGAAAACCCATTTGGCTTCAAGACTCCAAAGGGAGTTACCAAAATGATGTCCCAGGTGCTTGATTTTGCAGTGTTCCCCGGACAGCAGGGTGGACCTTTGGAACATGTCATTGCCTCCAAAGCCGTTTCATTTGCAGAAGCACTTGATCCTTCCTATAAAGTATACCAGACCAGGGTTAAGAAGAATGCAGCCGTTATGGCTGAAGCTTTTATGGCCAAAGGATATAAAGTGGTTTCAGGCGGAACTGATAACCATTCCATGTTAATTGACCTTCGCACCAAGTTCCCTGATATTTCAGGAAAGCAGGCTGAAAATGCACTGGTTCGTGCCGATATAACCATCAACAAGAACATGGTTCCATTCGATAGCCGTTCACCCTTTACCACTTCAGGTCTTCGGGTGGGAACTCCTGCCATTACTACCCGTGGCTTAACCGAAGAATCTATGCCGGTAATTGTTGAGTTGATTGATGAAGTGATCAGCAACATAGACAACGAGGAAGTTATTCTGTCTGTTCGCAGCCGCGTTAATGCTATGATGAAAGATCTGCCGCTTTTTGCCTGGTAGAAAATATAATTCAATTCATACTATTAAAATATCCGGAAGGCCAACCTTTCGGATATTTTTTTGATAAAAAACAGGGCTGCAAGAAAGTCATTCCTGCAGCCCCGAAGCACCAAATAATCATTTAAAACTTACACTTCTTCTTTTTCTATTTTCTTCACTATGCTCCCGTTGTCCCGGATAGCAAATGTTGTTTGATAATAGTTTATTTTCTCATTGAGTATATGGGCAAAGGTAATGACTTCAGGTGAGGCAAATTCCAGGACGAGGGAGGCATTCATCTTTTCAACCAATTGATGGTAAACCGGATCG
>DMFR01000227.1:6218-15402 GCA_003450125.1 Prolixibacteraceae bacterium
GATTGATGGTAAACCGGATCGATCAATGTCCTGGCGGCCTTAACATCATCGCTTTCGCGCCCTGCAAATTCTGACTTCCTTGAATTGTATATGGTCTTGAATTGTTCATTGAGTCTTTTTAATTCCATCACCCAGATTGGAAAGCCGATCCTGTCAATATGTACTTCGTTTACAGATTGAAGTAAATCCTTGATCAGTTTCGTAAGGGCTGAACTCTCTTCGCTGTATGTCATGGAACATACGTCCCCATATTGATGGATTTTTCGGTCGATGATATCTGCACTTTGGGCTTCCTCTTCCAGGGGGCTTAGCAGGGTGGCTTTTACCCGCATATTGATGGCATTCCATGTCTTGTCCCTAAGGTGGCCCAGATGTTCCAATGTTTTCGCCACAGCACTTCCTTCTTCAACACGAAGGGCCAAATCCTCCGCCATCAATGTGTTTTGGAAAATACCATATAAGACATCCATTCCCAATTTGGAGGCCGGATAAGTCATAACCAATTCACTAAAATCAGTCATAAAGCGGTAATGCTCCTTGTTGCTAAAATTGTGAAGGTTGATGTTTTCAATTTTCGACATGATACCTTAATTTTGAGTTCAACTAATATACAAAATTTAAGTTACCAAACACAATTTTCAGGAGGTTTTTTTTGAATCAAATGAACCAATTCTTGATTCTATACAATTATTAAAAGCAAATGTTCGTGTTAACAGTGAAGTCTTGTCTTAAGTTTTCAGACCTATTTTCTCAGAAAGAAAGCCTTTACCAAGAGATTGATGATAAGTCCCATTTTCATGGTACCCAATCTATAGGCATGAAATTATTCAGCTATAAATTTCTTTGAGAGGCTTTTTTTGCCTTTGGAAATGTTCAGAAAGTAGATACCAGTATTTAGCCTGATATTTAACTGCGCCGATTCGTGTGTGGGCTTTTCCAAAACTTGTTCATATACCCTTTTTCCATTGGTATCCATAATTACGATCGTATTGTACTCAAATTCAGGACTTATGATCCTGATCTTGTCTTTTGCAGGATTTGGAAATATGCTGAAGGAGGGCTTTCTGATGCTTGTTATACCGGTAGGGGTTGGCAATGAATCGCTGGTCAACAATAGATAAGTGACTGATAGCGGGGGAGTAATAAACTTAATCTCTCCATTTATCCTTGTTGCCATGGCCTTTAGCGTAGCATAGTTATCAGGGCCTCCGCCTTCGCCTGAAGGCCCTTGTCCATTGACATATACCTTTCGTGAAAAATTGCCATTGTCTGTTCCTCCTGTTAATACATAACGGTAATAGCTTTTGGGAGTCGTAGAATTAGCCATTTGAACATTGACTATCTGTTGCGTGGTCCCTTTGTTCACTATTACAATTCCACTTTGACCCGATGAATAGGAGGATGCATAGGTTACGATATTCGTGCTTCCCGTAACTTTTGAACCGATCATTTGATCGCCAAAGTATTTCTGAAAGTAATACATGTAAAAGAAAGGGGCATGAGGCGTCCGAAGTTTTACCCCCGGCTCATCACTGCTTGCAAACATCCCGTGGTCATCGCCATTTGCCCAGCCATTCATCAGGTCCCAGCGTGTCGCTTCACCATATTGGTTTTTAATCAATTCTCCCAGCACCAAAGCCGTATGCATCCCGTTGATGTAGGAAACGGCCTGCTTTCCTCCCACAGCAAATATATTCCATTCGGTTAAAGCTACCGGCAAGGTATCTTTTTTGCCATAGGTCTTTAATGCATTCAATACAAAGTCCTTGGCGGTTTTTGTATGTGAGGCTGAATTCAGAATCGTCGCTATGGTTGAATTTTCATTGTAAGGGGTATAATAGGAGTGAACAATAAGAAAATCAGCCTTATCTGCAATCTGAGGCATCATCAAGGCATTCCAGTTCTTTGTAATGTCATCGTACGTTACAGCGGATTCCACGGTCACCACTCCGATCTTGATCTCAGAACCCACTTGTTTGGCTGCTGTTTTCATCGAGTCAATAAATATACGGCAATGTTTGCCATACAATTCCCCGGAGATGTATTCAGGCTGGTGATCTTTGTTTAAGGTAAGGTCAATTTTATATCCATTTTCCCAGGTGCCCATGTTTTCATTTCCAATCTCCCAGTATTTGGTGCGCCCCTTGTCATACCTGACCCAGTTGGCGGCATAATGCGCTGCATTTGCTACCGGATCAGCGCTTGTTCCATAGCGGGCATAGGCATAGTTCACACAGATACAACCTGTAGAATTGGTTTTTTTCAATAGGTCGTAATAATTATCCAAGGTCATGGCCCAATTCGCTGTATTTCTTCCAGCATTTAAGACATCCACTTTGATGGTTGATGGAATATCTGTTGGGCCTTTTCCCTCTACAGCATCCCAGAAATAGGAATCAGAAAGACTTCCACCGGGACACCTTAGGATATTGGGACTTAAACATTGAATGTTTTTCACCAACGCGTCATCCGTATTCATTTTCCCGGCCCAAGGAACGCTGTTATTTCCATAGACATACTTGCTTACCTTTGCAATTTTATTGCTGAAATCGACTGCTATACTGACTGTTGCTGTTCCTGTAGGTTGAGTCGTATCCACATAGGCGGGACTTGTGGCCGTTTTAGCTTGCCAGTTGTCTAAAAAGAACCCTTGAGGATTTTGTGCCTTTAAAAAGTAGATGGAAAGAAGGAATATGAGTATCAGAAGTGGCTTTTTCATTGGTTGTTATAAGTTTGATCGGTTTAGATTGTTGCTGCAAATATAACACGCAAATTCTTAATTGTTTCCTGAATTTTCATACCTCCTGATTTGTTCCAGTATTTTTGGTTACAATCATCGAAAGTCTTGGGTATCCTTTATAAAATGTTCCGATATGGTTTTCTTGAGTCTATCTGTGTACTTTCTGTGCATTATCTGTGTATTTACTGTGCTTAATAACACAGTAAATACACAGATAATACACAAAAAGCAGATAGATATATACAAGAAAACCTTATTCGTTCATTATCCGATGGACAGGAAGGAACAATTTCAAATTTTCTTCAAGGGCTTGAGACTATCTTCAAGAGAATTGAATAGCTCTTTAATCTTCACAATATTTTAAAAATCACCTTTATTGAGTTTTTCCATCAAAATAGGTACATGACAGCAACAATTTCTGTTTCAGGATGTATTATCTTTACCTAACAATTAGGCATGGGGAATTCAATGCCCTGCACTATGCGCATGAACAGTGAATCTCTGTAATCCGTTTAAATCCGTGTAATCTTTTTAAATATGAAAGTCATAGTAACAGGAGCTACCGGAATGGTAGGTGAAGGGGTAATGCACATTTGCCTACAAGATGCTGATATAGAAGAAGTGCTGGTTATCGGAAGGCGTCCATGTGGAGTTCAGCATCCGAAGCTGAAGGAAATCATCCTTCCAGACTTGTTCAACCTTCATCCCGTCTCTGCACAGTTGGCAGGATATGATGCCTGTTATTTTTGCCTGGGAATTACATCAATAGGTATCAGCGCCGATGATTATTACCGTACGACTTATACCCTGACCATGCATTTTGGTGAAATACTGAGTCGGCTCAATCCCCAGATGACCTTCTGTTACATCTCTGGCGCCGGTACTGACAGCACTGAGAAGGGCCGCAGTCGTTGGGCAAGAGTAAAAGGTAAAACAGAAAACGACCTGATGAAATTACCTTTTCGTCAAGTATTTGCTCTTCGTCCTGGATTCATCAAATCCATGGAAGGTATGAAGAAAACGAATCCATTGTACAAATATGTAGGCTGGCTTTTTCCCATTGGGCGTACCTTGTATCCAGCGGGATTTGTTACCTTGGAAGAGCTGTCAAATGCGATGATCAACCTTGCCAGGAAAGGTTACTCAAAGAAGGTGATCGAAGGGAAAGATATCATCCAAATTGCACGAAATGATTGAAAAAATGAAGAAATTGATGGGTAAATCGTAATGATTTGCAGACTATCGTTACCGATTGATATAAAACATCAAAAATCAGGAGGAACGGTTAGTGAATAAATTCATTCTTTTTGCTGCATGGGTGGCAATCATTTCAGGAATTACAACTGCTACGGCTCAGTCTCAATGGCGTGGCCCCAATAGGGATGGCATCTATCCCGAAACCCATTTGTTGAAAGAATGGCCTGTGGAAGGTCCTAAAATGCTCTGGTCTTTTGAAGGTCTAGGCACAGGACAGGGAAGTGTGGCCATTGCCAAAGATAAGGTATTTGTTACCGGAATTCCTGATACCCTTACAGCGGAAGGTTATCTTTTTTCGTTTGACACCAATGGAAAATTGCTTTGGAAGAAAAGTTATGGCAAAGATTGGACGGGCATCTTCCCGGGAGCAAGATCCACCCCGACAGTTGTTGATGATTTGGTTTACGTGGAAAGCGGAAATGGAAGTGTCCATTGCATGAAGGCCCAGGATGGCGAAACGGTTTGGAGTGTAGATTTCTTCAAGGACTTACAGGCTGACTCCGTTCAGTTTGGATTTACCGAATCGCTTTTGGTGGACGGGGATAAAATCTATTGTACTCCTGGCGGAAAAATCAACAATGTGGTGGCGTTAAATCGCTTTACGGGAAAGATGATCTGGTCAAGTCCGGCATATGGCGAAAAAGCAACTTATAGCTCGCCCATTGTATTCAACCACAACGGACAGCGATTGCTGGTGAACCTTACCTCTACTTCCATCATCGGGCTGGATGCCAACACAGGTGAAATGTACTGGCGGATTCATCAGTTCCAGGACAATAAGATTCATGCCAACACACCGGTCTATTTCGATGGAAAACTTTTGATTTCAAGCGTATCGAAAAAGGACAGCTCGGGATTGGTCATGCTTCAACTTTCTCCCGATGGTAAAAAGGCAGAAATTGTTTGGAGAAATAAGGAATTCGTTAACCTGATGGGTGGAATTATCCTCAAAGACGGGTTTGTCTATGGTTCGGCTTACCTTCAACCCAAATGGTTCTGTGTAGATACCAAGACTGGTTTGACCAAATATGTGGCCAAAGAATTTGGTGGAGGCCCTGTCATCTATGCCGATGGACTTTTCTATTGTTATGCTGAAAAAGACGGAGAGATCGCCCTTATTGATGGCAATCCAGAACAATTCCGTTTGATCAGCAAATTTAAAGTGCCTATGGGAACTGCCCAGCATTGGGCTCACCCTGTTATGGCAAATGGACATTTGTATGTCAGGCACAACAATGCGCTGATGGTATATGATATAAATACCAATTAATTCATGTATTTTCTTCTTCGTTGTAATTCTAATTTGTGAAATTCATTTTAATTCGTGAAATTTGTATCTTAATGAATTTAATACAAACAAGTGATTACAACTATAAAAAAAGGTACCTCAAGCGAAAAAATACGCTTAGCCTTGAAAAAAAGAACTGCTATAGTTAAAAGTCCTGACTTGAAAAAATATTGCGGATCTATTTCTCTCGATCAAGACCCTTTGGAAATGCAGAAAAAGTGGCGTGATGAATGGGAATAATCTTCTTCTTGATACCAACATTGTGCTTTACCTGCTCAATGGAGAAGAAACACTGATACCCCTGCTGGAGGAAAAAAACCTTTTCCTTTCATTCATTACCCAATTGGAATTATTGGGCAACCGAAATTTAAATCCAAATGATGTTTTGAAAATTAAGCAGTTCGTCGCTGAATGCACGGTGATTGACATAACTCCAGGAATAAAAGATTTTGCGATTCATATTCGACAACAATACACAGTTAAGCTTCCTGATTGCATTATTATGGCAACATCTCTATGGCTCAATATGCCTCTCATTACTGCTGACCAGGATTTTAAGAAAATTGACATCGCTGACCTTATCTATTTTAAAAGATAACTTGGTGATTTATCCATCTTAACCAGGCAATTGCTGGATGCTGTACACCATGAAAAACAGCATCAATGCAAACAACAACAGGAGATACAAGCTATATTGATGAAGGCGAAGTTTAAAGAATTTCAGCAAAAGGGATACAACATTGAATAGGGAAAACCAGGCCAGTCCTTTAAAAAAAGCAAAGACTTTGACTTGTTTGGTGATTATCCCAGGTGTGTCTGGTAATGCGATCTGGTCAGTGAGCAATATCCATAAAGTCAGAATTCCAAGCAATAGAAATGCCAGCTGACCCGCAAGGACAATCTTATCCTTTTTTTCGACCCAGCCGAAAAGGATGGAAGCAATTCCTAAAAACAAACCCATCTGGGCGATACTGGTCAGACTAAGCAAAGAGGTTGAGGTCATGTGAATCAATATTTGGATGCTCAAAATTGTTAATTTTAAGCCAAACAAAAAACTATAAATCCCATCTTCTGTTTAAAATGGCTATTTTTGCACCAAATCAGAAGAATAGACTATGATAAAAGCAGATTTGACCGTAAATCCCAATGCAAAAGGACTGATTTTTGATCTTGATGGAACTTTGGCTGACACGATGCCCATCCATTATATTGCATGGAGAAATGCCGCTGCAACTTATGGAATTGATTTTACCACCGAATTGTTTAGTCAATTGGCCGGGATTCCCCTATATCCTACAGTAGAAAGACTCAACCAGCTGTTTGGTAAAAATATTGACCCCAGGGAGATGGGCGATATCAAGGAAGCCGAGTTTGAAAAGAACATGCATCTAACGCCTGAAATCAAGCCTGTAACAGATCTTGTGCGCAAGTGGCACGGGATACTGCCCATGGCCGTTGGAACGGGCGGATCAAGGCGATTGTCGCTAAAGACCTTGGGGATTATTGGTCTGGATGGCTATTTCGATATTTTGGTTGCCAGTGAAGATGTATCCAATTTTAAACCTCATCCCGATACGTTTGTTCGCTGTGCTGAGCTTATGGGAATTGATCCGGTTTACTGTGAAGTGTTTGAAGATGGTGTCTTGGGCTTCCAGGCTGCAAAGACTGCGGGAATGATGGTTGTTGATGTTACACAATATTATGAAGTTACGATAGGAAGATAAGTTATGAAACGAGCCATGAGTAATACTTTCTCACACAGCAGGATGATTCTCGGCGAGTTCCATGTGGCAATTAAAAATCAATTATAAACACATGAAAAAGATGATTTGGGTGCTGGTGGTTGTTGCATGGATTTCAGGATCATGTACTTCACAGAAATGTATGCTGCGGAAAGAATATACCGTTCTTTCTTACAATGTCGAGAATTTGTTTGATACAAAGGATGATCCGAAGATTCCAGATGAAGAGTTTCTTCCCGAGAGTGAAAAGAAATGGACCAACGATCGGTACCAGAAAAAGCTGGATGATCTGGCAAAGGTCATTTCGGAAGTCAATCCCTTGGAGACTCCTGAAATCGTTGGCCTGGTTGAAATAGAAAACCAACAAGTGCTGGAGGATTTAATCCGCACCCATGCATTGAAGGATCATCATTATGCCATCATACATGAAGAAAGTCCTGATTACCGGGGTATTGATGTGGCAATGCTCTACCGGAAAGATGCTTTTAAAGAAATCATGCACGAGACTTTGCCTGTAGTTTTTCCAGACGATACGACCTTTAAGACCCGTGATATCTTGCATGTAACGGGGAAGATGAGAAATAAAACGGTTCATGTATTTGTCAATCATTGGCCATCCAGAATTGGTGGAGATGACAAGACTGAACCCAAACGGGTATTGGCAGCCTCGGTGTTGAAACGAAAAGTTGATCAACTGTTGTCGCTTGATCCGAATGCCAGAATCATCATTATGGGCGATATGAACGATGAACCTGCC
Source organism: Prolixibacteraceae bacterium (assembly GCA_003450125.1). Taxonomy (GTDB): domain Bacteria; phylum Bacteroidota; class Bacteroidia; order Bacteroidales; family Prolixibacteraceae; genus Aquipluma. The sequence goes on from DMFR01000227.1 coordinate 14,003, forward strand.
AATAAAAGCTTGCAGGAAACCCTGGGGGCCAAAGCTCCCGATTCAGGGGCAAAACTGGTCAATCTGATGATGCCTGATGATGTAGCTGGTCTTGGAACCTATTTTTATAGCGGAAGCTGGAACATGCTGGACAACTTGGTTGTTTCTAATGAAATGATTTCTGGCAAACAGGTGAAGGTGGAAAACGGCAAAGGTGTAATTTACAACAGCCCATGGATGATTTATACCAATAAGAATGGGGATAAAACCCCTAACAGGACGTATGTTGGAAATAAATATGTCGGAGGAGTAAGCGATCATTTTCCAGTGTATTTTAAGATGAAGGTAAAATAGTTGGATGGTTGGATGGTTGAAATGATTAAATCATCAAATTTATTATCTTTGAATAAAAAATAGATACATGAATACTGTAGACCGAAAACTGAGATTTGTTCAGGAATTCCTTCGTATTACGGACGAAGAAATAATCGGGAAACTTGAACAGTTGTTGAGTTCAGAAAGGAAGAAAAAGAATTCCAAGGAATTTGTTCCAATGACTATGGAGGAATTCAATAAAAGGATTGACCAGTCAGAAGATGATATTAAGAACGGTAGATTTATTGAAACTGACGAACTTCTTAAAATCATCGATACATGGGAATGAAAATTCGCTGGTCAGATTCTGCGTCAGCTGAGCTTGAAGAATTATTCGATTATTATCGAGCTAATGTCAGTCTCATTGTAGCACGAAAACTTTTAAAGGCGATTATACAGAAAACGCTGATTCTTGAATCGAATCCTTTCGTCGGAGTTAAAGAACCTTTGTTATCCGACCGACCTGATGAATATCGATACCTGGTATACAAAAATTATAAAATCATTTATCGTTGTAATGATAATCTTGTAGTAATCATTACAGTTTTTGATTCTCGCCAAAATCCTATCAAGTTAAAAGGATTGAAAGATTAACTAGCTCCCACTAAACCAATTGATTTTGCTTACATTGTTAAGAGCGACAACTTGGAACTTGAAACTTTGAACTTGAAACTATTTGAGTATGAAGGATTTTAAAATTGTTTCTGAATATCAGCCAACGGGGGATCAGCCTGAAGCCATCAAGCAATTGAGCGAGGGGTTGCGCAACGGTTCAACCTTTCAGACCTTGCTTGGTGTTACGGGTTCGGGAAAGACATTTACCATGGCCAATGTCATTGAACAGGTGCAACGACCTGCCCTGGTATTGAGCCACAACAAGACACTCGCTGCACAGCTGTACAGCGAGATGAAACAGTTCTTCCCGGACAATGCTGTTGAATATTTTGTTAGCTATTACGATTACTACCAGCCGGAAGCTTACGTCCCGCGCACCGACACCTACATCGAGAAGGAATCCTCGATCAACGAGCAGATCGACCGCATGC
>DMFR01000227.1:15497-15802 GCA_003450125.1 Prolixibacteraceae bacterium
GTTTCCTATTACGATTACTATCAACCGGAAGCCTATCTTCCGGTCAGCAATACCTATATTGAAAAAGACCTTTCCATTAACAAGGATATCGAGAAACTGAGGCTAAGTACAACATCATCTTTACTATCTGGAAGACGCGATGTGATTGTTGTTTCATCGGTTTCGTGTTTGTACGGCATCGGGAACCCAGCTGATTTTCATGCCAATGTAACCAATGTATTTAAAGGCGAAACCATCGGGCGTAATGTATTTCTCCGTAAATTGGTTGATGCACTGTATTCACGCAACGAGATAGAATTCAATCG
>DMFR01000227.1:15898-16430 GCA_003450125.1 Prolixibacteraceae bacterium
CGCAACGAGATAGAATTCAATCGTGGCAATTTCAGGGTAAAAGGTGATTCTGTTGATGTATATCCAGCTTATGCCGACATTGCTTATCGCTTTGTTTTCTGGGGCGATGACATTGAAGAAATCTACTCCTTCGATCCTGTAGGGGGGCAAACCATAGAAATATTGGATGCTGCCGTGATTTATCCGGCCAATATGTTCGTAACGACAAAAGAGCGCATGCAGTTAGCTATCAGACAGATTCAGGATGATTTGGTCAAGCAGGTCGACTTTTTCAAGGAAATCGGTAAACCACTGGAGGCCAAACGTATCCTGGAAAGGGTTGAATATGACCTTGAAATGATGCGTGAACTCGGTTATTGCCCGGGCGTGGAGAATTATTCCCGTTATTTCGATGGTAGGGAAGCAGGCTCTCGGCCTTTCTGCCTGCTCGATTATTTCCCCAATGATTTTGTCACCATCATCGATGAAAGCCATGTTACCTTGCCCCAGATAAGAGCCATGTTCGGGGGCGACCGTTCCCGTAAGATCAACC
>DMFR01000227.1:16496-22788 GCA_003450125.1 Prolixibacteraceae bacterium
GGTGGAATATGGATGGAGGCTTCCCGCTGCCATTGACAACCGCCCCTTGACCTTTGACGAATTTGAAAGTGTGGTGGACCAGACCGTTTTTGTCAGTGCCACCCCTGCCGACTATGAACTGGCCAAATCGGAAGGGGTCGTGGTTGAACAGGTGATCCGTCCGACAGGATTGCTTGACCCCATGATTGAAGTTCGCCCAAGCATCAATCAAATTGATAACCTGATGCATGAAATCCATTTGCGTATTGAGCGAAATGAACGTGTTCTGGTGACAACCCTTACCAAGCGTATGGCTGAAGAATTAAGTGCTTACCTGGCCAATATGGGTGTCAAAACAAGGTATATTCACTCCGATGTTGAAACCCTTGACCGTATTCAAATCCTGGAAGATCTTCGTAAAGGTGAATTTGATGTGCTGGTTGGAATCAATTTGCTGCGTGAAGGTCTGGACTTGCCTGAAGTTTCTCTGGTGGCCATTCTGGATGCGGACAAGGAAGGGTTCCTACGTTCAGAGCGTTCATTGACTCAAACCGCTGGTCGTGCAGCACGTAACCTCAATGGGATGGTCATCATGTATGCCGATAAAATCACCAACTCCATGCAGCGCACCATTGACTCCACCAACCACAGGCGCGAAAAGCAATTGAAATACAACATGGATAACAACATTACCCCGACACAAATCATCAAGGCTGCCCGGGAGATTGTTGGCTATGCCAGTATTGGCATGAAAGTAAAAACATATAGTGACGAAGAACCTTCCAACCTGGCCGCCGATCCTGTTGTTCAATACATGACGCCACAGGCCCTGGAAAAAGCAATTGCCAAAATCAAGAAGGAAATGGAATTCGCTGCCAAAGAGCTCGACTTCTATGAAGCAGCCCGCCTTCGCGATGAAATGTATAGGTATCAGGAGATTTTGAAGGATAAGAATAAAGCAGCGAAGGTTTAGGGGCAGGGAGTCTGGAGAACGGAGAACGGATAAAACGAGAAGGTGAGAAATGAGGTAATGAGAATTCCAACGGCACAAATACTCCAATTATTTCCGACATTCCGACATTCCGACACCTGTCAATTTTATACTCCTCCAGGGGATAGTCGTTGAACTAACTGCTGGTCAGCAATACAGGATACACTATCTTCAGGACTTTTGCTGATTGCAAACACTTGAAATTGGGTGGTGTCGGAATGTCGGAATGTCGGATTGCCATTTCAATAGTTTTTATGCAATGAAGGCATGGGAGCATATTATTGAATTCATTTTTGGTTAATGGTTTTCTTTCAAATAATTGCTTACACCAAATTCAGGTTGAACAAGTTCTTACAAATCCAGCCATTCTTTAAATCCCTGTACCTTGTCCCTACTGACAATGATGGATTCCTCGTCTGGTTTTTTTAGCTTGATTTTCAGGCGGCTGTTGGAATAGACCACAATATCGGCAATGGATTGATTGCTCAGGATGTATTTGCGGTTGATGCGGAAGAACTGTTGTTCGTCAATCATTTCTGAAATATGGTCGAGCGAATAATCAACCAGGTAGGTTCTGAAATCAGACGTGCAAAGATAGGTGGCCTTTTCGAGGCTGTAAAAAAACAGGATATCTTCCACCGGAATGGATTTCAAATGGTCTCCCACTTTGATCACAAACCTATTCTTGTACTGTTTTCGGAGCATTTCCTTCACCTTGTTCAGTAACTCAATGGTAATGGGAGGCGCTGCCTGGACGCTGGTCATTTGGTGGCTGAACTTATGGAAGGCAGCTTCCAGTTCATTCCAGGCAATGGGTTTGAGCAGGTAATCCACACTATTGACCTTGAAGGCTTTAATGGCATATTCTTCGTAAGCGGTGGTGAAAATTACAGGGCAGGGCACTTTTACCCTCTCAAAGATTTCAAAACTGAGTCCATCAGCCAGTTGAATGTCCATAAAAACCAGATCTGGTGCAGGATGTTGCTCAAACCATTCCTCGGCCCCGCTCACTGAATCAATGACAGCCAGGATTGAAATCCGGGGGTCAAACTTCAATATCAGTTGCCGCAACCATTCAGCAGCGGGCTTTTCGTCTTCTATCAAAAGTACCTTGTACATGAGGTCAATCGTTTAACAGAGGGATACTGACACGAAACTGTTCTTTACTGATGCCGATCAGTAAATCCTTATCGGTAAAGAATTCATACCGGCTTTTAATATTCTGAATGCCGCTTCCACTTCCTTCCGATCCTGCTTTCTTCTGCAATCGGTTTTCGATCACCAGGTATTGGTCGTCGATGGAATAGATATTGATGATCAAAGGATTGCGGTCTGAAATTTCATTGTGTTTGATGGCATTCTCAACCAGCATCTGTACGGACAAAGGAATGACCTTGAAATTTCGGGCATTGATATTGAGATTTACTTCCAGGTTGCTGCCAAACCTTATTTGTTGTAAGTAGATGTATGATTCCAGGAATTTCAGTTCAGTATCCAATGCTACCAGTTCACAGTCTTTCTGATCAAGTACATAACGATAGACTTCCGAGAGTTTCTTCACAAAATCAATTGCCTTCTCGGGATTGGTACTGATCAATGAAGTAAGTGAATTCAAATTATTGAACAGGAAATGCGGGTTCACCTGGCTTTTCAGGGTTTCATATTGCAGGGCCAGTTGTTCGCGTTTTAACTTTTCCTGCTGTACGGCTGCCTCTTTCCAATTCTTGAAGAACATGATGGCATTGGAAATTAGCGTACCTAAGAACAAAAAAGTAAAAGCTATCTTCATCATGAATAATCCTTGTTCCAGAAAATAACCGGATGTGATACTCTGGTGCATCAATAATCCTGTTACAAGAATCGTAATTATAATAATCACTACGCAAAAACCAATGGTAACCAAAGATTGTACGATGAGCCGCCGTAGTGGAAAATGCAACCACGGCAGCTTTCGGTCAAGTATTTTAATCATCATTGTAAGTCCGACAGCAAAAGTTCCGCCAACCAGCACGGAATTGATCGCCCCGAAGTAAAACATATCCCACGTAAATGTTTCTCCATGGAGAACATATAGCATGACAAGGCTTCCTAATACAATTAGCAGCAGAAGAAATGCAGGAATCTGCCAGATCAGTTTTTTATATGGAGGTTGTTCACTTGTCATTGGGTTGCTAATATTTTGTTTGTTATAAAAGTACAGAATAAATAATCATTTGATTACTGTTTTACCTGTTCCAGCACACTTTTTAGTTCAATCTCGTTACTTTCTTTTCCCCAGTTGGGCGAAAGGTCTGTTTTAGGCTTGAAGAGATTGAATTTTTCTTCCGCTGTCTTGTAAAATGGAAGGGCTTTGGCTGCACCGCCTCCATAAGCTTCCGGCATGTGAAAAGTCATTGTAGCACGAAGATAATATACACGCGGATTGTCAGGATTCAATTCCAAGGCTTTGTCAAGGGTGGTATTCATTTTTCCAATATATTGCATGCCACGTGTCATGGGGTCGATGTTGATACGTGAAGGGTACAAAAAGCCTTGTAGCATATACAGTTCCGACTCGTTGGGGGCAATGGCCATTGCCTTGTCAAGATCTTTCTGTGCCTGGTCCAGGTAAGCGTCTTTCTTTGCATTGTCAGGTTCCTGAAAACTAATCATGATATAGGCATAGGAAGCATAATACAAGGGCAACCATTCTGTTTTCTCGGTTTGTGTAATGCGCTCAAACTGATTGGCGATTTCAACATATTCAGGAATGGTGGTTGCCTGAAATAGCTTTTCAATGGACTGGCTCATGGCTTTCTGATAGGCATCGTTCGAAAAGCCTGTAATAGATAATGATAACAGTACAAGGGCAATGGTTAATTTTTTCATTTTAAGGAGATTTTAAAGTTTATAATAGGATTGAAACCAATAATATAATTTGCCGTACAAACGGCGATTTGATAGGTGTAGATTCATATTTTCCCAATGAATTGGGCGTATTGGAGAAGTTGTAACCGTATACATTATCGAATCCTGCCAGGTTGTTCACCATCAGGTGCAGCACCGATTGGTTTCCGAATATTTCCATCAGGTAAGTCAGGCTTAAACTGATGTCGTTATAAGGCTGTGTTTTGGCATTCATAAAACCCCCTAAATTTGGATCATGATAAGGACGACTGCTGGCCAGTGAATAAGTGACCGAAGCATAAGTCCTCAATGGTTCCAAAAACCGTTTGTATACCACTGACAGATTGTGCTCTGATACAAAAGTTGGAATGGCTGCTGTTGGAAAATCCTTGTAATTGCGACGGGCATTGATCCACGAATAGGAAATCCAGTAATCGGTTAATGGAAGAGTTTCCTTATCGCGCCAAAAGAGATCGACTCCTTCAGCATGTCCGTTGCCGGTATTTGAGTAATCCAACGCATTGGTAGCAAGCGGCTGGGTAAATTTAACCAGATTGGTATATTTTTTAAGGTAACCTTCCACCCTGAATGTTTTCAGTTCAGTCTGATATTGCCATGTCATCACTGCATGTTGTGCTCTTTCAGGGGCCAGTTGAGGAGCAAATTTCAGGTAATCATTCTCTGGGTTCTGATTAAACTGTCCACCTGCCAGAGAAACCTGGCTGTGCTTTCCTGTTTTATAGGCAAAGGATAACCTTGGAACCATGGAGTTTTCTTGCAGAAGGGAACTGTTTTCAAGCCTTGCACCCAGACGGGTTGCAAATTTCTTAGTGAGCTTATATTCTATTTCGGCAAAGGCAGAAAGTTGATTGTTGGTGAAGGGCAAGCGGTAGTTACCTCCCATTTGTATTTTCTGCTCATACTCAAAATGTACAAGGTCAGTGCCAAATTTCAATTCAGTCTGTTCATTCAGGAAATGGCTGAAGCCAAGTTTTGCCTGTACCATCGTTTGATTGGTGAGTATCTTGTCTTGGTCTAGATCAATGTTTTGATGGTCGTAATTGAGGGCAAGACCTGATTTAATCATCCAGCTTTCGCCCAACATGCTATTGTAGGTATTGTTGAGGTAAATAGTACTACTGTTCAGGAGAATGTTCTGTTTTACACCCAATTGGGTATTGGGGTAGGTCATTCCGCTGGTGCTGTGGTTGAAGGTTCCAAAAACTTTATACAGACCCGTTTTACTTACTTTCTGCCTGAACATCATCGTACCGTCTACTCCGATAGGACTTTTAACCCAGTCAACCTGTTGTTTGTTGATCAGATTTGAAAGGCTGGTAGTTACAAACTGACCGCTCAGTGAAAGGGAAGATTTTTTCTGACATTTGGTGGTTGAGGCCATCACTCCAACGGTCATGATGGAAAGGCTGGATTTATCTTCAGTTTCCACTGAATTGGTTTTCATATCGACTATCGAAGAGAGGGCCTGTCCATATTCTGCGGAATAGGCGCCTGTACTGAACAATGTCCCACTGAAAAGTAAAGGTGAAAACCTGCCTCTTGTTGGGAGATCGGGCATTTTGGACATATAGGGTGATGAAACCAGCATGCCATCCATAAAAGTTTTGGTTTCGTAGCTTTCACCACCCCTAACGAAAACTCTTCCATCTTCACCCACTTTTTCAACCCCTGGCAATGTACCCAATGCACCAAAAATATCGCCCTGGGCGCTTGGGGTAGTTGCAATATCGAATACGCGCAGAATGACCGCTTTCTTTTCGTCGCTGGCTTCAAAGGCCCCTGCATTGATCACCACTTCATCAATCTGGTCATCCGACTCCTGGAGTACAATGTTTAGGTGAATGGTTTGTGTTGAATCCAGATCCAATTTTCGGAGAGACGGTATGTACCCGATAAAGGTGACCGATAGCTGCTGGATGCCCTTCAGTGCGGTTTTAAAGTTGAAATTTCCAAGACTGTCGGCAGTGGCTCCTTCGTAGGTGTTTTGAATAAATAGATTGGCGCCCGATAGGGGTGATTTCTTTTGATCGGTCACTTGTCCTGAAATGCGAACCTGTGGAAAAGCATAGGTGCAAGACAATAGAATAAATGCAATAATGAAGCATGGTTTCATGACGATCTGTATTTTTCTCCAAAGTAACGACAAGCATGGATGGAGAAAAAATATAGTTTACCGGATCGTAGTTTGATTGGGATGAATCGTAAAATAGGGCGATGAATGGTTGTTGGATGGTTAAATGGTTGGATGGTTAAATGGTTAAATGGTTGGATGGTTAAATGGTTGGATGGTTAAATGAGGAAGTGGTCAGTATTCAGTTGTCATCGTCTTAGATTCTAAGGTTCTCACCTTCTCATTTCTCATCTTCTCACCTTCTCATTTCTCATCTTCTCACCTTCTCATTTTCTCATTTCTCA
>DMFR01000227.1:22953-23318 GCA_003450125.1 Prolixibacteraceae bacterium
TTCTCACTTTCTCATTTTCTCATCTTCTCAACCTCTCAACTTCTCAAATTGTAAATAGTCAATTGTCTAATTATCAAATGGTTTTGATTCAGAAATTCATTCTTCAACTTCTGCAGGGGTGAACAGTCTATTGATGAAGTTGGATAAGAAATTACCTACCTCTTCTGATTTTTTTGAAACAAAGCTAGTGACCCCAAATTGCATCAGTACACCCAATATTTTCTTCATTGTGCTGCTCTTTGAATTGACAATGAACTTTTGACTGACATAGCCTGAAACAATGGAAACAACGGTTTCAAAAATGCTGTTTTTTATATCGACAGAATTGGCCAGTTCTCTCAATGAATTCTTGATCAGGTTGAGAG
>DMFR01000227.1:23445-24412 GCA_003450125.1 Prolixibacteraceae bacterium
TGATCAGGTTGAGAGGCTTTAAACTTTCGTAGGTGATTTTAAATTGTTCTTTGAGTATTTTTCCTTCTTCTTCCTGCCTGATTTCCAGCCGACGGATGGATTCTTTAAGCGCAAGGACTGCATTTTGCTTTGCCATAATGATTATTCGAGTACTTGTGTGACAATAGAATTATTGATGGGCCTTTTAACCATTGATTCGCGGAAAATAGCGAACACAAGAGCCAAAAGCGCATAGAAGCCGGCAACAGCAAAAAAGCCATAATAGGATTTGCCCAGCAGTTCCCCTAGCCATAAGGCTATCCCGATGTTAAGAATTAGGAAGAACAATACGGCAAAAACAATCACAATTGCCCAAGATATGATGGTTGAAGCCACGTCGGCTGACTTGTCGAGTGTCTTTAGCTTTAGCAGTTCGATGGTTGTTTTACCGTATTGCTCGCCCTTTTCAATTAGAGTTTCAATTAAACTTTCCTGATCTTCCATGATTAAAATCTCTTGTAAGCAATAAATTTAATCAATTGGTTGAACTTTTCATCTCTTCCACTTTGGATTTGGCATCATCAGCCACTTTGTTTGCCCGGGCCTGGATATTATCCATTTTCTTGCTTAAATCATCGATCAGGCCATTGAATTTTTCTTTGACCGTATCAACGTAATCTTCACCCTTTTCGGCGATTTTCCTGCGTGTTTCCGTTCCCTTTTCAGGGGCGAACAGAACTCCTAAAATGGCACCGGCAGCTGCGCCAGCCAGTACTCCCAATAACACTTTTCCTGCACTCATAATGCTAATTTTTTAATTGTTTAAGAATTATTATACACAAAACGTTTATTTACCTGTATTTGTTGAAGCCATGCAATATAATAAAATTCAGCCATACAAACAAGAAAATAGATCCTTGATTTCTCAACTAAAATATTGTTATAATTTGCTGGGTAGATGGGTAGATGGTTGAATCGTTAATCGTTA
>DMFR01000227.1:24586-26080 GCA_003450125.1 Prolixibacteraceae bacterium
GGTTGAATCGTTAATCGTTAATCAATAATTATTTGTCTTTTAATGTTAAATGGTTGGAGGGTTAAAGTTACCGCCAAGAATTTAAGTTTATTGATATTTTAGCCATTTAATTATTTAGCCATCTAACTATTAACGATTAATGATTAACGATTAACCATCCAACCATCTAACCCTCTACCTTTCATCTATTCCACTCCTTTATCCTCTTTCCCACTTTATCCTGAATATGCTCCTGTTCCCTATAATTGACTTCTTCTCCCAATAGGTAGCCATAGGGTTTCAAGGATTCTATGTTGTCACAAACCACTTTTGCCATTCCTGTCAGTGGCATACAAAGTACCATCCCGGGAATACCCCAGATAAGCGCACTTCCCACCAAAACAATGGTGGCTGTCAAGGGATTGATACTTACGCTGCTTCCCACCACATACGGAGTGATGAAATTGTTGTCCAGGAACTGTACAAAGAAACAAATCCCGGCAACGCCCAGGGCATAACTCATCGAATCCTTGGTCAGTAAGGCCATTAAGATGGGCAATAAACTGCCAATCAATACACCTATGTAAGGAATGATATTCAGCACAGAGGCCAGTACCCCGAACAAGATGGCATGTTTTAGCCCCAGGATAAGAAAGCCCGTAGAGTTCAATACCGATAAAATGACCACATCAAGAAAAATCCCGATCAGGTATTTTTGTGAAACAAGAGATACTTTTTTTACCATGATCAATGTTTGTTCATGTTTATCGTCACCTTCGCTGATGAGACGGATAAACTCCTTAAATTTATCCTTATAAAAGCTCAGGAAGAAAATATAAATCGGAATCAGTGCAAAACTGGCAAGGAATGAAGTAGTAGCTGAAAATATACCCATAATCAGCACACCACCTGAACTGGCTGTTTCCTGAATCTTGCTTTTTATCCAAACTTGTTGTTCATATTGGCTGACATGGAAGGTCTCGCTGATATACTGCTGGAAACTTTCCCACTTGTCAAGCATCGATTTCTGAAGTACCGGCCAATCGTTGACAAAACTGACCACCTGGGAATAGAAAAAGTAAAGCAAGGCCGTGACAATGGCCAAAGCCAAGATAATACTGATCAATATTGCCAATGCTTTCGGAAACCGCCAGCGCTGTAGTTTAGTGGAAATGGGCAATAGTAGAAAGGTAAAGACAATGGCGATGGTAAGGGGGATCAGGATTTCACTGGCCAGAATCATAAAAGCAATGATCAGGCCGATCAACAAAAGTTTAATGGTTACCCTGAAATACAATGGTTGTTCAGTAATATTCATGTTCCTAAATTATTTACAGTATTTATGATATAAAAATAAGGGTTTTAATGGAGAACCAATGAACTTGGTCTAAATAAATGAATAACTGATAAAATTAACAAGCATTAAAGCTTAATTCTACTTTAACAGAATAGACCAATAGGTGCAGCGCACCGTTCATCTTTGTAGGATAAGGATATACCCTCCTGGTCTTAAGG
>DMFR01000303.1:0-1868 GCA_003450125.1 Prolixibacteraceae bacterium
ATATAGAACTTTTCCAAAGTTTTATATTTTATTATAAAACTTTGGAAAAGTTAGAAGTCTTATACTTCCTTGTTCATCAATCCAAGTTTCCCAAATACAAAGAAAAGAAGTGACAAGATCACCCCGATGATGGCTGCAAAGGCCATTCCTTTGAGTTGAACAGATCCGATGTTGATGCTTGCACCGCTGACGCCTACCACAAAGGTAATGGCACCCAGAACCATGTTTCTGTTTTTGGAGAAATCAACCTTTTGCTCCACAAACATGCGGAAACCCTGAACGGCAATCACACCATACAAAAGCATTGTAATACCCCCCATCACAGGAGAAGGGATGGTAGAAATGGCGGCAGAAACTTTTCCGATACACGAAAATGCAATGGCCAGAAGGGCAGCTCCACGAATGATCCAGACCGAATAGACACGGGTAATGGCCATCACACCAATATTTTCACCATAAGTGGTATTGGGAGGAGAACCTGCAAAACCTGACAATACGTTGCTGATTCCATCGCCAAGTAATGAACGGTGTAAGCCGGGATTATCCATCAGGTCAGTTTCGGTAATTTTACCCGTGACAATCAAATGGCTGATATGTTCGGCCAAAACGACAATACAAGCCGGGGCTATGATGACAATGGCATTGATATCAAAAACGGGGGTCTGAAATTTAGGTAAGGCAAACCAGGCTGCATTACCGATGATAGCCGTGTCAACCATTCCCATTGCAAGGGCAAGGAAATAACCAGCTACCACTGCAATTAAAATGGGAATTACCTGCATGAAACCTCTAAACATAACCGATCCGATGATCCCCACACAAAGGGTGAACATGGAAACGATCAGTACGTTGGGAGAAACGACAAAGGCTGCAACCGTTTGTCCGACTTGGGTGGGCCAGGGAGCAAGACCAGCCTGCTGAGCAGCAACAGGGGCAAGTTCGAGTCCGATGATGGCCACTACGGCACCCATCACCGCAGGAGGCATCACTACATCAATCCACCGGATGCCCCAGAACTTAACGACAAATGAAATAACGATAAAAAATAATCCAAAAAAGATAAATCCTGATTGGGCATGAGTGAATCCGCCATAGGTGCTGATGATCAGCATGGCCGGTGCAATGAAGGCAAAACTTGATCCGAGATAAGCTGGTATACCGCCTTTTGTAATCCAGGTATAAATTAAAGTTCCTAAACCATTCATCAATAATGCGATCGCAGGGTCAACACCTAAAAGAATCGGGACCAGGATGGTGGCGCCGAACATAGCCGTTAAATGTTGAAAACTAAGGGGCAAGCTCTCCAGTATAGGAAGCTTCTCGTGAATACCAATAATCCGTCTTGCCATTTCCAGGTCTCCTTTTTTAAATTTAGATAAATAATAAATTAGTTATAGAACGGCGTGAAAATAGCGATTGTTTTCACACGCTCTCCATGGCCGGCAAGATTGTTATTCACCAAATATCAACAGGTAAACAGCCAATTTACAATAAGTTGCATTGACATAAGAATTAGGAAAGTGTAAAAATGAATCCCCTGCGTAGAACATTGGTAGATTTATTCAATTATCTTGCGCAGAATTTAATGAATGAAAATCATTTTAAAATGATACGGGAATGGCAAGCAGTTTCTTTGAACATATAGCTCATGAATTCGAACGGCCATTTCAAAACCCGGTATTGGTTTTTTCACTTGTTCTGTTCATCATTCTACTCTCCCCTATTTTATTGAGGAAGCTTAAAATTCCAGGAATCATTGGATTGATTATTTCGGGGGTAATCATTGGACCGCATGGCATCAATTTTCTGGAACAAAATTCAGCAGTAAAGCTTTTTTCGACCATCGGCCTGTTATACATCATGTTTAT
>DMFR01000303.1:2005-20780 GCA_003450125.1 Prolixibacteraceae bacterium
TGTTATACATCATGTTTATCGCCGGATTGGAGCTCGATCTGAAAGAATTTCAACGCAATAAAAATAAGAGCATCGTCTTTGGATTTTTGACTTTCATCATCCCTTTAACCATAGGGTTGCCGGTCTGCTATTATTTCCTGAATTATAGTTTTACGGCCAGCCTGCTGATCTCAAGCATGTTTTCCACCCACACTATGGTATCATATCCCATTGTCAGTAAATTCGGAATCTCAAAAAATGAAGCTGTTGCCATTACGGTAGGTGGGACTATCCTGACCGACACGGCAGTATTGATTCTTCTGGCCATTATTATGAGTTCAAACAGTGGTGGGTTGGGTATGGCTTTTTGGATCCGGCTGGTGGCTTCACTCGCCGTGTTTTTGGGCATCATGTTCTGGATTATTCCCAAAATTACAGCATGGTTCTTTCAAAAACTGGAAAGTGAAAAGACTTCGCACTATATTTTCGTACTCTCGGTAGTCTTTTTTTCAGCCTTCCTGGCAGAGCTTGCAGGGGTGGAACCCATTATTGGGGCATTCGTAGCAGGACTGGCACTCAACAAGTTAATTCCCTACTCTTCAGCCCTGATGAACCGGATTGAGTTCATTGGTCAATCGATATTTATACCCTTTTTCCTGATTAGTGTCGGGATGCTGGTCAATATTAAAGTGCTGCTCAACGGTCCGGCGGCGGTAATCATTGCCGTTACCTTATCGGTAGTGGCCCTGATTGGAAAATGGCTGGCTGCCAGTGCAACGAGCTATACGTTTTGGTACACAGGCGATCAACGCAGGTTGATCTTTGGGCTGAGCAGTTCGCATGCTGCGGCAACACTTGCCGTTATACTGGTAGGATTTCAAACCAAGATCATCGACGAAAATGCACTGAACGGAACGATCCTGCTGATCCTTGTAACCTGTTTGGTGGCAACCATTGTAACAGAAAATGCATCGCGCAGAATTCTCACTTCTGAAAAGGATGAACCTGCACACAACGGCACTTCGCTTGAAGATGAACACATCCTGATTCCACTGGCCAATCTGGATAACATGGAAATGTTGCTAGAATTTGCTATTTTGCTTAAAAACACCCGGTCAAAAAATCCGGTCACCATCTTATCGGTGGTCCCCAACAACGAGGAAGCGGAAAAGAATCTGGTCAAAGCAAAGAAGAATCTCGAATCACTGGTTAAAATGGCATCAGCCAATGAAACGAAGGTTAATATCACAGCCACCATTGATCACAACGTAGCAAGTGGCATTATCAGGACATCGTTTGAAGTAATGGCCGATACCATAATCATTGGTTGGCCACGTAAGACCCGCCTGATTGAACGCTTCATTGAAACAAAAATAGCCTCCATCATCTCCCAGACCAGCAAGGCCATCTATGTTTGTCATTTTGGATTTCCATTCACCACTCACAATAAGATGGTAGTAATATGCCCTCCCCTTGCAGAGTTGGAGCCAGGATTTGAAACATGGTTATCAAAAATATCAGTCTTATCCAAAGAATTGAGCCTAAATGTTTTTTGTTACTGCAATACAAAATCCAAGGAAGCCATCTCCCATCAATTCACCCAAAGAAGGCATAATAGCGGCTTTGTCTTTTCAGAAAAATTTGATCTTGATGATTTACAACTGCTGCAACAGTATGTTTCACCCGAGGATATGCTTGTATTTATTGCTGCACGCCGAGCCTCAGTTTCCTATGATAATAGTATGGAAAGTATTCAGGAAAGGCTGGAAAAGCAATTTGGCTCGAACAGCAAAATCATTATTTATCCGCGAACTTATCAAATCGACAGCAAGTACAACGAATATGGTGATATTAATCCCGAGCCACTAAACCAGGGAATTGAAAAATTCCAGAAACTAGGAAAAGATATTGGCAACCTTTTAAAACGCGAACATCATAAACCGTGAAACAGTTCACCATTGCTGCCGCTGAATAACCGATATGAATCTCCTCCTTAATCCATAAAAAAAGGCCTCCATTCAGGAAGCCTTTGTATTTCTTACTTATCCCAATGAATGGGAATGTTGATGCCCTTAAAACTTTGTCACTTTATTTTCAGGCTACTACTTCAGGTGTAAATGCCTCAGTCAGAATGTCCGGATACATGTCCATAAAATTATCATAGCACCAACTTTTAAAATGATCAAACTCCGAAACTCCAACCCAGTTAATACACTTGGTCAATTCTTTCCGAAACAATTCACGGCTAAAACTAACTTTTGGTAAAATAACTTTTGCGTATTCAAGCATTGTTCTTCTGGTTTTAATGTGTTACTAATGACTTACTAAAATTAAGGATTTTTTACGTACCAGTAAAGGACCAAAACCAGTATTAACACTGTTTAACAGACCTACATGCAGTTCAGTCCTAAAAACGCTTCGATAATTCGCTGAAAAACAAAGAACTACTTAACCTATTGCAAAATAATGTTTAAAAACATTATTTCATCTTGAACAATCCATCAAAAGAATAACCATCTGACTAAATGTCTTTTGCAATAGATTCAATAAAATGAGAAATTTTTTCATCCAAAGGCGAATCAACTTCAAGTGCATTTACAAAGGCACTCCCAATGATGGCTCCTTGTGCATATTGACAGGCATTTCGGAAAGTTTCATTATTTGAGATTCCAAATCCGATGAGCCGAGGGTTCTTTAACCCAAAGGCATTGATCCTTTCAAAATAGTTCTTCTGCAACTCAGAGATGCCTGTTTTTGCCCCTGTAGTGGAATTGCTCGAAACCATATAAATGAACCCAGAGGAAGCTTCATCTATGGTGCGAAGCCGTTCATCAGAGGTTTGTGGTGTAATTAGAAAGATATTGTGCAGATTATTGGCCTCAAAAATAGACTTATATTCCTCTTCATACACGGACAAAGGCAAGTCGGGAATAATCAGCCCGTCAATGCCAATTTCTCTGCACTTTTGACAGAACTGATCCACTCCATATTGCAACACCGGATTGATATATCCCATCAGGATAAGAGGAATATCAACCGATTGGCGGATATCTTCCAATTGCCGGAACAGTTCGCGTATGCTCATTCCATTCTGAAGGGCTACGAGACTGCTGTGTTGAATCACAGGCCCATCAGCTACCGGATCAGAAAATGGCATCCCAATTTCTATCAGGTCGACTCCATTTTTTACCAGTTCCTGAATGATGGTTTTCGTATCGTTTAATTTCGGGTACCCTGCGGTGAAATAGACGGAAAGGATGTTCTTTCCTTTTCCCTGGAAAAGTTTATTTATTCTGTTGTACATGATTCAAGGTTTGTATTTTTATTTTAGGATTACTCAGCGGGTGACTTGAAGTCACCCGCTGAGTATCTCCCCTATTTAATATCCAAAATGGTTCAAATAAGTTTCCATGTCCTTGTCTCCCCTGCCTGAAAGGTTTATCACCGTTATTTCTTCAGGCTTGAGTTTAATTTTAGGCAATACGGCCAAGGCATGGGCCGATTCTAAGGCAGGAATAATCCCTTCAAGTCTGGTAAGTTCCAATGCTGCATCGAGTACTTCGGCATCGGTGGCCCATAAATAGGTAGCCCGCCTGGTGGCAAACAAATTGGCATGAAAAGGACCTATTCCCGGATAATCCAGACCCGCTGAAATGGAATAGGGTTCTGTAATTTGTCCATCTTCTGTTTGCATCAGAATGGAGCGTGAACTGTGAAGAACTCCCGGTGTTCCCAAGGTTATGGTGGCAGCGGTCTCCTTGGTATCAATGCCTTTGCCTGCAGCTTCCACCCCAATTAATTCGACACCTTCCTGATTCAGGAAATGGTAAAATGCCCCTGCAGCATTGCTTCCACCACCTACACAGGCAATGATACGGTCCGGATTTTCCCGTCCGATCTGTTCTTCAAGCTGCCAGCGGATCTCCTCCGAAATGACCGATTGAAAGCGCGCTACCATATCCGGATAAGGATGCGGTCCCACGACAGAACCAATGATGTAATAGGTATCAACAGGGTTATTAATCCAATCCCGCATGGCTTCGTTGGTGGCATCCTTCAGGGTTTTATTACCACTGACTGCCGAAATCACTTCGGCACCTAACATGCGCATTTTTTTTACATTCGGAGCCTGACGTTCCACATCCACTGCCCCCATGTAAACAATGCATTTCAGGCCCATCAATGCACATACGGTCGCTGTAGCCAATCCATGCTGGCCTGCACCGGTTTCAGCAATAATACGGGTCTTCCCTAACTTTTTGGCGACCAGTATCTGCCCTATGGTATTGTTTATTTTGTGTGAACCGGTATGATTCAAATCTTCGCGTTTTAGGAAAATATTGCTCTGGTATTTTTCTGAAAGCCGTTTGGCAAAATACAGTGGCGATGGCCTACCGACATAGTTTTTCATCAGACCAATAAATTCCTGCCTGAAATCGTAAGAATGCATGATTTCAAGATATTGCGATTCAAGCTCCTGAATATTCGGAACCATCATCTCCGGAATATAGGCACCTCCAAACTCTCCATAGTATCCTTTTCTGTTGACTTGATAATCCATAATTTATAGATTTACTGTAATTTTTTACTCTCTGATTTTACTGATGAATTTTCCCACCTTTTCAATATCTTTCAATGCCGGACTAATCTCAAATCCGCTGTTAATATCGATTCCGAATAACTGTGGATGGTTCAATTGTCTGATAACGGTCAAATCATCAGGACCAATGCCTCCACTTAGGAAAAAAGGAACATCCAATTGATAATTATTAAGCAATTGCCAGTTGAATTTCATCCCGCTTCCCCCCGGCAGCTGGCTTTTTGTGTCGAAAAGAAAGAAATTGCAACTTTCACGGTAAGCTTCCAAAGCATCAAAATCAAATAATTCATCTACTGGAAATGCTTTTAGAACAATCAAACCGGCCTGTTGCATCTGTTTACAAAATTCAGTTGATTCATTTCCATGAAGCTGAACGGCCGTGAAATTCCAACTGGTACATACCAACAAAACTCTCTCTGGCGTTTCATCCACAAACACGCCTACTTTTTTAATCGAATCAGGAACAACAGCCAATACGTCCATTAAAGGTTCAAACCCCACAAACCGTTTGCTTTTGGGGTAAAAAATGAATCCCATATAGTCAGGGTGAGCAGCCAAAACGCCTGAAATATTGTCCGGCTCGCGCATTCCGCAGACTTTGATTTTTAAATCGTTCATGATCTTTGTTTTACTCAGTTGCTTTTACTGGCGGGGTGACTTGAAGTCATCCCGTCAGTAGTGCAGCTTTATTTAATATTGGCAATAAACTCAGCACAGGCTCTCCCAGGATTTTCCGTTTTCATGAATGTTTCTCCAATCAGAAAACCTTTAAATCCCGCCGCTTTCAATTGTGCAATACTGACAGTATCCGAAATTCCGCTTTCCGAGATCTTCACAAATTGTGTAGGAATAAGTTCACTCAGAAGGATCGAGGTATTAATATCCACTTCAAAGGTTTTCAGATTACGGTTATTCACACCCACCAGGTCAACCTGCGGGTTAAGTTTATCCAGTTCTTCGGCGCTATGTATTTCTACCAGCACTTCCAGTCCAATTCCCTTAGCCGTTTGGGTGAGTTCTAGCAACAACTGCTTGCTCAGACTTTCGGCAATCAGTAAAATCACATCGGCTCCATGAGCTTTGGCTTCGAAAATCTGGTAGGGATCGAGCATAAAATCCTTGCGCAAAATAGGCGCTTTCGGATTTGCCCAACGTGCTTTGGCCAAGTCTTCAAATGAACCACCGAAATAGGCTTCATCAGTTAGAACTGATAAGCCACTGGCACCGGCTGCCAAATAAGCTGCTGTCACTTCCGAAGCCTCAGCTTCTCCATTGATCACTCCCTTAGAGGGAGACTGGGTTTTGAATTCAGCAATGATACCACTGGCTCCTTCAGCCAACAGAGCTGCTTTGAGTGAATTCGCGGGACGATTAAAATAAGGAGAGGCTTTCAGCTGATCAATGGTCACTTTCCCTTTGGCTTCGGCAATTTCACGCCGTTTATTCTCATTTATTTGGTCAAGTATATTCATAAATATCATTTTTTACAGGTAAACAAACAACTTTTGACTAGAAGCAAGTAGCCAGAAGTTGCCTATTTACCGTTTGCAGTCATTAATTTTTTAAATGCCTTCAATGCTTTCCCTGATTTCAATGATTCCGTGGCTTCACCAACACATTGTGACAATGGTCTTTCCGGGTAGATACAGTGAATACCCAAAGCAGCATTGGCAATTACAACATTCTGCTGAGCATTAGTAGCGGTAACTTCCAATACATTCTGAAAGATTTTGGCCGCTTCTATCACTGTTTCTCCACCAAAAAGCTCTGCCTGAGTGATAAGTGGAAACCCAAAATCAGCAGGTGAAAGATTGTCTGCTTCATGGTTTGACACAAAACGTGCTTCTCCTGTAAGTGAAATTTCATCATAACCATCCAAGCTGTGAACGATCAGGTAATTCTGTTCACTTTCGCGGAAAACCTGGTGGTAAAGATCCATTACCTCGAGGTCGTAAACCCCTACCAACTGGTTCTTGGGGAATGAAGGGTTGATGATAGGTCCCATCATATTAAACAAGGTTTTTACTTTCAAGGCCCTGCGCACTGAAGCCACGCTCTTCATGGCCGGATGAAACAGGGGGGCGTGGAAAAAACAGATCCCTATTTCTTCTAACTCACGGCGTAATTTACTCTGATCGTTGCTGAACTTGTACCCAAAATATTCAAACATATTGGAAGATCCGCTGACAGATGAAAGTCCGTAGTTGCCATGTTTGGTGACCTTGATACCAGCTCCTGCCATTACAAACGCACTTAGGGTTGAAATATTAAAGGTATTTTTTCCATCTCCTCCTGTCCCAACGATATCAATGGTATTGTATTCCGAAAAATCCACAGCAACGCACAATTCTAGCAAGGCCTGCCTGAAACCAGCCAATTCATCAGCCACGATCTTTCGCATTCGGAAAACGGTCAGAAATGAAGCAATTTCAGCCTCTGAGTATCTTCCTTCAGCAATTTCTGTAAGAGTATTGGCTGCCTCAGCCTTATTCAGACTATTGCCTGCAAATAAATAATTTAAGAGTTCTTTCATTTCTAATATGAATTATACGAATTTAAACGAATTACACGAATTGGTTTGATCGTTTAAGGTTCAAAGTTTAAACTTCAAAGTCTATGGAGCATCTGACCACTGCGACAGACTACTTTTCCCTATCAACTCTTTTCCGGTCTCTTCTCCCCTTCTCCAAGCACCTTGCTCCAAGCCCCTTGCCTTTCTACCTATTCAGCCAGTTCGTAATCATCAGTTCCCCCAATGGAGTAAGTACCGATTCCGGATGAAATTGAACGCCTTCAACATCGTATTGGGTATGTTTCATTGACATGATCATGCCTTTATCGTCGTAAGCTGTTACTCTTAAACATTCCGGAAGATCGGGTTCATTGACAATCCAAGAATGGTAACGGCCCGCCTGAAAAGTTTCCGGAAGTCCACTGTAAAGATCAGTTTTATTTTCGGTGGTTGTAACTGCTGTGGCAATTCCGTGCAGCACACGGTTCATGTTAGTTAACGAGCCGCCAAAAGCTTCACCGATCGCCTGGTGTCCCAGGCAAACCCCCAATACACTTTTGGTGGATGCATACCTCCGGATAATATCGAGCAGCAACCCAGCTTCAACAGGTAATCCGGGGCCGGGCGACAATACAATTTTATCATATTGATCTATGTCTTCCAAAGCAAATGCATCGTTTCTGAACACATCAACCGGCAAACCCGATATTTTCTTGATGGCATGTACCAGATTATAGGTAAACGAATCGTAATTATCTATGACTACTATTTTCATGTGTTTAATTTATTAAAGATTACGCGGAATAAAGCGGATTACACGGATTTCCAGTACCATACGGTGCAAATACTTATTCCTTGTTTCTTATTTCTTGTTTCTTATTTCACATTCAAGTCCCATGCCCCAACTGAACACTGGGACTGACTACTGACCACTTACTACTAGTTTATCTCTTTCGCTATTTCCAGGGCCTTTTTCAAAGCGGCCAACTTGTTGTTGACTTCCTGCAATTCATTTTCTTCCTGCGAGTCAGCTACAATCCCTGCACCTGCCTGGTAGAAGAGCTTCTTACCTTTGCTTAGGAAAGAGCGGATCATGATGGCGTGGTTCAAGGTCTGATCGAATCCCAGATAACCAATACAGCCTCCATAATAGCTTCTTCGTTGGTTTTCGTATGTATCAATCAACTGCATGGCCCTGTGCTTGGGTGCTCCCGATAAGGTACCAGCTGGAAACGAATCGCCCAAAACCCTTACCATATTGGTATGATCAGGCAACTTACCGGAAACTTCTGATACCAGGTGAATGACATGCGAGAAGTACTGCACCTGCCGGTAGCTGTCAACAGTCACGTCACTGGCATTGCGGCTAAGGTCATTCCGAGCCAGGTCAACCAGCATCACATGTTCTGCATTTTCTTTCGGGTCGGCACACAACTTTTCCGCCAAGCGACGATCTTCATCATCATTCCCTGTTCTGCGAAAAGTACCGGCAATCGGATTGATTATGGCACGTTGTTGTCTGATTCGCAACTCAGCCTCAGGACTGGAGCCAAAAATCCTGTAAGTACCATAGTCGAAAAAGAACAAATAAGGAGAGGGGTTTACCGATCGTAAGGCCCTGTAAACATTGAATTCGTCCCCTTCAAAGGATTGAGCGAACTGCCGAGAAAGAACAATCTGGAATACATCGCCCCTGAAGCAATGCTCTTTTCCTTTGGTGACCATGTTTCGGTATTGTTCATCCGTGATGTTGGTAGTCTCAGGTCCTACAGTATTGAATTTGGTAACCGGAAAAGTAAGGTTTCGAAGCAGGGATTCAATTTGCCCGATTTCTTTCGTTTCTCCCTCCATCAGATTCTCAATCAAATAGATCATGTTTTTGTGGTGGTCAATGGCCACGATGTACTTGTAAAAACAGTATTTGACCTCTGGAATCTGATAGGCTTCTTTTGCCTGGGCGGTAATCTCTATCTTTTCGAAATATTTAACAGCATCGTAACTGATGTAACCAAACAGACCGTTTGCAGGTAAATTTTCAGTCTCTCCGGTTAAAATAAACGACTTAAAAAATGCATCCAATTGCTGATCAACCGGATTCTCTGGAGTAATATTCCCACTAACCTTCTCACGGCCATTGTATTCAATACTGATCACTCCATTGTCGGCGGTAAAGCAGGCCATTGGCTTGATACAGATGAACGAATAGGCATTTTCATGGCCGTGGTAGTCGGAACTTTCGAGCAAAATGGAATGGGGATACAGATCCCTGAACTTCAGGTAAACACTCACCGGGGTAAGGGTATCGGCAAGGATTTTCTTTACGCTGACTTGTACATTAATTTTTTTCATTCTTTATATTTTTATAGTCGTTTATGCTGGGTAATGGTTGATTTTAGGAAATAAAAAAGCGGCTTACCGTGTATCGATAAGCCGCTTTTTTGTTCATTTATTACAATGATAGCTACTTCCTTCCACGGTATTGCGAAAAGTTTCTGTGCCACCACCAAATAGAATTCATTGTAATCATTATTCTTCAGTTAAAAATTAAAAAACCTGCTCTTCCAAAGAGAAGCAGGCCTATGTATGGTTTAAAAAATACCAATATGGCTCTTACTTCTTACTTTTAGAAAGAAGACCCCACCACGGAAGCCATATTGTATTTGTATTTTGAATCATGTCTTTAAAATCTGGTGTAAAAAAATATAATTTATTGCACAATAACAAGAGTTCAGGTAAGAATGTTTAAAATTCTTTACAACTGTTGTGTAACAGCAAAAGGTAGGCTGGAGGAAAAAGGCATCGGCCATGGGATGTGGGTCGGGCAAACCGCCATTTCTCCTTCCCTTTCCCTCTCCTCCCATTACCACCATTGGGAATATCTGTTTTTTATGTCAAAGTTAAAATGGAACAAAGCGACATTGAAGCCTTTTTGGGTATAAAAATGAAGGTCATGGGTAGCGAAGGGGAGCAATCGATGTAGTTAATTTACCCCGAGCACTGGGATTATCTTAGATCGAAAAGATCGTCCTTTCAAGCTTTTTGAATCCTGAATTGACCTATTAGCTGTTACACGACACTATTGCGCCAATGTAAACCGGAAGCTGACTCCCAGGTTCGTATTGGAAGTCTTGAATGAACCCTTATAGGGATTATTGAGAATTTTATCAAAATACAGCCTCAATTGGAAACGGTCACTCAACATATAATCAGCCGTCGTCTTCAGAGTGACAGATCCTTGTCCTGCGGTCAGCTGGTCTATTTCATTCAGGTTACGCAATATTGTTTTACTTTTCCTGAAGGATAAATCACCCCGAATATTCAGGTCATTGGAATAGGCCTTCTGTGATTTCTTGGTCTTGATAATCAAATCCATCTTGGTAAATCGATAGCCGAGGCCGAAAACCATTTCATTGCTCAACATTTCCAGAATCTGGTTATTGGAAAAACTTAAGGCAAGGTTACGTGAAGTCTTCAATTCAACTCTAGTTTCCAAGTCATTGATCCAGGTAATTTCCATCCCAAGAAGTGGACTAAACTGTTCTGAAATACTGACCGAATTGATGTCGTTGGGTGCTATAAAATCGCCATACGAATTCTCTCCAATCAACTTCCTAACATAACTAAACCCCTCTGTATCTTCGTTGTATAAATTATTGGTCTGAAAAGAACCCACACTGTAACTCGACCGATAGGCATGACTAAAACTTAAAGTTTTAAAATATTTCTTCAATAATTCCGACTGCGCAACCACCCCTTCATAAGTAATTCGCCAGTTGGGGCGCATGTATTTAAGGGAAGGGAAAGGACTTAATGCTACTTTATCAGGTGATTGCCCGGTGTAGGCTGCAATAAATGCAGGCACCAATACCTGGGGTGAAGTAGGTCCGTATCCCTCAGGGAAATGAGTAATTGGATCTGGTGTTTTAGTATATCCCTGTCCCTCATTGACAACCCGCTGGTCTTCCAAACGATGAGCAATAACCATTCTGTATGCTTTCAGGTTTTCAAAGGCTTGTGATGCCGGAGTATTTTTCTCATTGCCCATTTTACTGAATGCCGTACTCATGGTATTAATGGACATGGTAAAATTACCCTGAACATTCTTCTTTAACGGATCGAAATTTTTGATCTCACTATTATAGTACTCGGTAGTCCGTTCAGAATAAGTGCGGTTGGCATTGACATCAATCTTAAGGTCAGGGAAAGGTTCTACATTGGCCCGTAAGTTAATGGCTTCGCTGTGCGACATCACGAAGGGGGAATTGAAAGTGGTGTCCCGGGTGATCCAACCTTTCAGGGCTGCATTGGTTGCAAATTCTTTGTCCTGCCATCCCAAGAGGAATGGAAGTCCCGGAGCCATGGAGCCTCCTGAGATATCGCTAAACATAGATTGGTTGGGTGTATATTTCCCAAGGCCGAATACCTTTGGCACTGGCATAAATCCCGGCATAACTGTTCCATCGGTGCCCGAATAGCTGATCGAAACGCTTCGAACGCTCATCGCAGCCCGGGCTGTATATTCAATAATTTTCTCCACGATATCTGCATTCTTGGCTTCTTTTTTCCCCTTGACGGTAAACCGGACTCCAGGAACACTTTTATCAGATGTAAAGGTGATGCGGTTTTCATTGATAACTGCCATCTGACCCTCCACTTTTGCCCCATTTTTGTCTACGGCCGTAACCTCCACATTTTGGGTCTTCAGCTTGTGGAATATCGACTTTGGTGTGTTGGCCTTTAGCCTTACATTATCAATCGAATATTGAACTTCCTTGATCTTGGGGGCGTCTTTAGCCTCTTCAGCCTTAGGTTCTTTCGGCTGGCCTTTCTGTCCTGCTTTGGGCTTTTGCATCCGTTGCAGCTGCCGGGAACTGGTACCGTACTTCTGGTTAATATCTTTCAGGAAACCCACCTTATTGTACAGTGTAACCAAGTTTAACTGACCATTTGCCTGTATCTGACGTGAATTCTCGATTACATTTCCAAGTACTACATTCTTATTGGTAACAGGGCCAGCCTGCCAATCATACATTCCGCGGTAAGTGGTCGAAAGGGAAGTCCAGTCCAGCAAGGGCAGTTTATTGATCGGAACCATGTAGGTGGCATTCACCATATGATGGTATAAGGTTGGTCGACCAAGAGCTAAAATGTTCTTGATGATAGTATCTCTCTTTTGGGTATAATCATCTTCATTTTTATTGAAACTCCCCGGAAGCTCATCTATCCTGGCAGTCCCTTGAGAGGAAAAATCGAATTGAAGGCTACGGGTTAAATTGTACCTTAGGTCAAAATACTTGTTCCAGATAAAATCCTTGTTATAGGTCTTGGGAATAATCATGTTCGGATTGGCGATATTCCTCAGTTGAATTTCATTATAGTGCCTCCACATATCCGTTCTAAAGGAGAATTGAGCCGGCAAAAGTGAGAAATTAAAATCTTTGATCAACCGGAAGGCAGGCTTATTCAACACCTTCGACTTTTTGAAAGGCTCGATGACATCAGGACGCCCGCTAAAATTATAGCTAAACATTCCGCGGTAATTCTTATCCAGGTTTTCCTCAATATTAATACTCCTTTTCATCATCTCATTGTAGGAATAAGTGACTGAAAAGTTAGTGGGATCCCACACTTTTGGCTTTCCGGATTTACTGCTCTTGTCAATTTTCACATTGGTCAGATTGATACTTTTGCGGGTCGTCAGATCCTGTGCCAGATTTTTGAGGGAATCTCTTTCCGCTTTTCCACCAGCCCTGTTCAAGGCATCCTTCATCTTGATATCGGGGTCCAGCGGATTATATTTAGGATTGCTTTTACTTTCGGAATAGCCTACATATAGCGGTATTTTAACCTGTGCCTTTTCAGGAAAGAATTTTCCCAGTTCAAGGTTGGCCGAAAGGTCCAATTCCACCAAATCATCCATGGCCCGTTGATTCACTTTTTGATCAATGCTTCCAAAACCGGCACTGCGTGTCCTTCCGGCAAAAATAACCGAACCAAGATCTGCCAATCGTGCCGTCACTCTTCCGGTAGCAGCCCAACCGCCTCCTTCTTCAAAATCCGACAACCGCAATTCGTTGAGCCACATTTCCACTGAACGGGGTCCATAATTATTGGCATCTACATCATTGTACCGGATACCTACCATCATTACTTCCACATTGCCCAGATTGGGATTTCCCTTGATTTTTATGATACGCGCCCCATCCACCATTGGGTATTCCTTGGTAAGGCTTACCGCGGTGCCTGCTTTGCGCATCTCATCATTCCTTTTCAGTTTCAAATCCGAGAAAGCATTCAAATCCAAATTTATTCTGTTGGCATCCGGCCAAACAGCCAATCGGTCGGCTTCGCTATCGCTAGTATATGGCAATCCAGGAGAAGGAGCAGTGAGAGACAACGGCACTTCATATTCATAATAATTGTTGTAGTAATCAGAACCAATCCTGACGAACAATGAAAGGTCGTTATCTTTTAGCTGAGATCCTGTAATGGCTTCTGCATGGACTTCCATCTGAAGGCGTTTGTAATTGCGGAAATCCATATTTAAGTTTTTGTAGGCAGCCTTTGCATCCCCTTCCTCCAAATCGATGGCTCGCAACAACAAGGATTGTTCGTTCAGCTGTCGAAGTTGAGGGTTGGCAGGATCAATCACCCGTTCGATTCCCGGGGGAAGTACATAGGCAATAGGTCTCCGGTTGCCATTCTCTTCAATGTTGACGGCTGAAACATCAAACTGAGTGTTTGGCGAAGGATTGGTAAGCGCTCCATTCACATCTTTGGTGTATTTGCGCCATTCTGACCTTACCAGGTCAAGGGTAGCAAAACGAAGTATCTTTGGCTGAGAGAATCCTTTCATGAACATCCTCATAAACCGGATGGATTTAAAATCGTTGATTGACCCGTATACCCCGTCGTTGGGAGTTCTTACCGGTATTTTAAACTGGTACCATTTGACTTTTGTGATGGAATCGTTTTTCAATTTCACTTCCGACTCCTTGATATCAGCAATCATGTTTTTCCCGACTACCATATCTTCTCTACGGATACTCACCTTGTACTGGTAATACCTTTCGTATTCATTCAGGGTATTATCCCCGTTAATATCCTCCATATCGGGATAACTGGTGGCCGATGTAGGATAGGATTCAGGTGACATTTCTGAAGTAGATGAGTTTCCTTCTGTACCGTTGTAATTTTTATACCGTTCCAGTATTCCCAGCTTTTTCTTATCGTAATCGGTGCCGCGGAAGTAATGATAATCATCACCCGCAGGGTCGGCTTCAAACTTTGCAATTGAATCCGGATTCACTACCGTTTTCAGAGATTCCAGATAACGCTTGTCAAAAGATCTTTCATCGTCATCGTTCAACCCGTCAAGCCCGATGTCCTGATACCTGCGGCTGGTCGCAGTGTTATCAAACTCCCTTACCAGCGCCTGTTGAGTGGAAACCCTTCCCCAAAGGGTGGTATCGATATTGGTCAGTTCAGGAGTAATGGGCAACCCGTTTTCAAACGACTTCCGTGAATCCTTCAAAATATCTTCCGAAATATCGCCCAGGTTAAAATATAGATCACCACCCTTGTCCGATTGAAGCACATCGTTTACAAAAGGATCCATCATCCAAAATTCGATGAATTCGATATTGGCCGCTTCAAAATCACTGGTTTCGATTTTCCGCATGATCCCTCCCCATCGTTTTTCAGGATTACGCAATGTTCCATCAACATTCAACCCTGCAGAGAACCGGGAAGGCTTGGTGTCAAAATTATAAGGCCCTCTTTCCTGTGGATAAAAGGCAACATCGAAAACCGGGATATTGGTGGGTTGTCCTATGGGTGTTTCCCGCTCAGGAAAAATTTCTTTTTCGAATACTTCACGCACCAGATTGTTCGACTGTAAATCCGGGTTTAATTTTATATAATCAGGTGTAGTTGGAGTTTTCCGAAGAAACAAAGGATCTATTTCATACCAGGCCAGTTTTGCCCGGTTATAGCCATAGGAAAGCGAATCATTCGTTGCATCGGCTTCAGGGAACAACAAATCCTGCTTTTGGGGCGTACTGGCCAATACCCAGGCCGAACGTTGTTTTAAATCAATCGATGTTTTTGTAGCTTCAAAGTCATCAATGTATACCGTTCCGCTCTTATTGATCACCTTCGAATGCCCTGGTATCAACTGAGCCACCTCTCCGTCAAATGAGATGGAAGAAGGCGCTTTGGTAGAATAAAATGGCAATTTATCAATCAGCTTGGTCAGAAACCTCGATTCGTTGGAATAATTTATATCCATGCCCAGCATGGTATTGGAAATAGGATCGTCACCATAATTCACTTTCTGGGTCAAGGGCCTTTCCTGCATGTGCAGAACGGTTGCCCCCAAATTAAAACGGTCGCTGAATGCATAGTTGGCATGTGCGCCGATTAGGGTCTTACGCTGCATACTAAATAAGTCCTGGCTCTCTGTTGACACGGAAATGGGAGCTCCCGATTCAAGCAAACCCGAGTTGATGATTTTGACAATCCCTGAAGCATAATCTACCGTATAATCCACATTCTCCGTTAGGGTACGTCCCCCCGAGGTTACCTTTACCGACCCTTTGGCCAGGTTCTGCGAAGGGGCCATGATCTCGGAACTGGATGATCCCTTGTAGGAACCCTTTAATTTGAACTTATTGTGTTCTGCATCCTGCTCGGCAACAGTCTTTGTAGATTGGTACAATGAACTGTATACGTATTTTTTGACAGACGCATCATCGGGTCCGTTTTTGTTGATCGAATCGGCCAACGATTGTCCGAATGGCTCTATGGTGGGAAATATGATCTTTCCCGTACTGGAATTTACAGTAACCCCTTCCACATAGTCGAACACTCCATCCCGCACCAGGTCAAGCTGCGAATTCAACTTATCGAGGTTCATTACATTGAGTAAAATATGGCCTGCCAGCGCACCCTGGGCATTCTGTGGAAGATAATTGACATACGTTCCCTTTTCATCGTCCTGGTACATGATATCCAGAACAAATTCATCCTTGGTCAGCTGATAAGCATTCAGATCATAGATATTTTTCATCATCAGTTTCCAGTTCGGAATTAACGGGGATAAATTAGTTCCCTTCAAAAGCTTTAAAACAAGGGTCTGTGGAGCGTCTACCCCTGTGGAAAATTCCCCTACCTGGTAGTTTTTCCCGTTAGCAGTGTAACTATAGGCCACGGCCAGTACTTCATCCGAGTTCAGGGCTGATCTTAGTGAGATGTATCCCAAATTAGGACTAAGGCTGTATTCTGACTGGTCCAGCAAACGGGCTTGTTCAATTTTTTCGTAATCCTGTCCCCCACTGAAATTTTGTGCGGCAAGGGGTGATAGCGTCTTGTTGATATTGTCCGATTGTCTGACACTGGCATAGTGGTTGACTATTTCCGCGTAGAGACTATTGGCCCCGTTAAAGGGATATACCGTTTCGGGGTATTGTAATCCTGAGGTCTCCTGGAAAGCGCCGATTTTATTCCATATATTCGGATCATGTTCCCCCAAATCCATAAAGGCCAATATGTTCCGGTAGTCCTTTAAATTACCCGCTTTGTTGGTGACCCAAACTTCAATCTTATTGATGGTAATTGACGACTGAATAACGGGTAGGGTTTCAAGAGCCTTGTTGTAGTTGTCCCTGAAGTACTGGGCCAGGAAGAAGTGCCGGTTGGCATCATAATCAGAAGCAAGGATCTCGAACGATTTCTTTTGTGCGCCCCCTTCCGATTCAATGACCTGGGTTTCGCCCTTGTGCTGTGAAAATATGGTTGTCACGTTCAGCTTTCCAAACTGCAATTCTGTTTTGACCCCAAACAGGTTGGACCCTCCCGTGATGAGCGATCCATTCAATGGCAGGGACACATTCCCGGCTTCAATCTTTTTAACAATCTGATCCTCATCCCCCGTATACCCCAGGTTCATTTTATTCTCATAATCGAAGGTGGCTTCGGTATTGTAATTCACCCGCATTTCCATCCGGTCGCCAATCTTTCCCGTCACATTCATCTGTATCTTCTGGTTGAAATCGAAGGTCGGGACTTTACGCAACCGTTCAGGGATCTGTTGATTTTCCGTGGCATTCATCTGATAGCCAAAGCTGACTTCCACATATCCCTGGGGGCGAATATCGATGGTATTGCTTCCAAATATTTTACTGAAGGTCTCCCCTCCAACGGTCAACCTTGGAATCAGCCCGCCTTTGTCTTCAATACCCTTTATCCTGGTCTGGTTACGCCAGTAATTTTTTACCGACTGATCGAAATCGTATTTCTGAAACTCCTTTCGGGTCATAGTTTTGGGCAACCTGAAATTCAAGTCCCCCACTTTTTCTGTAAAATTGTATTCTCCCGTTTCAGGATCGTATTCGACATCCGTATGGATATTGGGAGGAACTCTCAGGAACAGTTTGGAACTGTCTTTTTTATCAGGAAAGGCAAAAGCAGGTTCATCCTTAAACTTGTAGGGCAATACTCCTGTGGTGTCAATCCTGACGGTATCGGCCGGGATGATATCCATGACAGTCATGGCATTGTAATCCCGAATGGTTGTTTTTGATTCCGTGGAATTTCCACCAAAAGCATCCACAAAAGACACAATGATAATTAGAAGTATGTTTCTGCAGTACTTTTTCAATTCCCGAAACTTTTGATTAAAGGCTTTTAAGTGCTTGCTTGATTACACTTTCAACTGACTGTTTTGGATTGGCGGTTAAAATCTTATCCAATTCTTTTTCGGCCGGCTTCTTGGCAAACCCAAGCATTATCAATGCAGATAACGCTTCGTTTCGCAATGTATTGTCTGCTGATGCTACAATTTGTTCGCTAGCGGGCGACTTTCCAACTTTATCCTTTAAATCAATAATTACACGCTGGGCGGTCTTGATGCCAATTCCCTTGATACTTTTCAGCAGATTGATATTTTCGGTCAGGATAGCGCTACTGATCTCCTCGGGCGACAGGGATGAAAACATCATGATAGCCGTATTGGACCCTATTCCGCTTACCGAGATGAGCATCCTGAAAAGTTCCCGCTCTGATTCTGTAAAAAACCCATATAGCAGGTGGGCATCTTCCCGAATCACCTGGTGGATATAGACCTTGGCCGATTCTTTGCCGTGCAGCTGGGTATAGGTATTGAGCGAAATATGCACAAAATAGCCTACCGAATTGGCTTCCAGTACAATATGTGATGGTTTCAGTGAAGCAACGACTCCCTTGATATATTCAAACATTGGTATTCTGTATTTA
Organism: Prolixibacteraceae bacterium; assembly: GCA_003450125.1. Classification (GTDB taxonomy): domain Bacteria; phylum Bacteroidota; class Bacteroidia; order Bacteroidales; family Prolixibacteraceae; genus Aquipluma. The sequence goes on from DMFR01000303.1 coordinate 20,371, forward strand.
GTGTTCTGTCTTTAGTGATCAGTGATCAGAGATTAGTATTCAGGGTTTACTGAACACTGCCTACTGCCTCCTAGTTTCCTCCATCAATGGATTCAAAATCAATTGATTCATCTACCTGTCCCTGATTGATTTCGTATTTCTTGAGGGGATTTTTGGTTATTTCCTTGTACAGGGTGCGGTTCTTGTGAATATCAATGGCCAGGTACAAAGCTTCGCGGAAGGAATCAGGGGTCGCTTTATCCTCACCTGCAATATCGAATGCCGTCCCATGGGCAGGCGATGTGCGGATGATAGGAAGCCCTGCAGTAAAATTTACTCCCCGGTCAAAGGAAGCCATCTTAAAGGGAATAAGCCCCTGATCATGGTACATGGCCAGGATGGCATCAAATTTCACGAAATCACCTGAACCA
>DMFR01000459.1:0-8979 GCA_003450125.1 Prolixibacteraceae bacterium
AATATCGAATAAGAAACAAGAAATAAGAAATGTAAAACGGGCACCTCAATGTATCTTTATGGACTTTCGATAATCTCCAATTCTTCATCTTTCCTGTTTTTCGTGAACCGATCTTTCAATCCATCCAATACATCGAATACACATGGAATTACAACCAGCGACATGATGGTCGAAGTGATCAATCCACCGATGACCGCTAAAGCCATCGGGGAACGCAGTGATACACTTTCACCAAATCCAAAGGTAAGAGGTAACATGGCTAGAATGGTGGTCAGTTTGGTCATCAGAATAGGTCGTATACGTTGTTGCCCTGCTTGTTTGATGGCTTCAATACGTGGGACTCCCTCTTTCTGAATTTGAAGTATCCGGTCAACCAAAAGGATGGAGTTGTTTACTGCAATTCCCACCAGCATAATGATCCCGATAACAGCCATAATATTCAGTGTCTTTCCCATGATAAAGAAGATCAGGATCGAACCGACAATGGCAAAGGGAATGGTTGTCAGAATGGTGAATGGATGTAATAAGGATTCAAATTCGGCAGCCAGCACCATAAACACCAGAATGATGGATAGGAACAAGGCAAAACTGAGGGCATCCATCGATTCTTTTCGCTTTTCCTCTTCACCAGTTATCTTGATTTTATAATCGGGAGGAAGGTTGATGCCTGCAATGGCAAGGTTGACCTTTTTAACCATTTGATCAAGGGCAATATCCTTGTTCATATATCCGGTAATTTTGCCAATCCTTGTTTGGTTACGGCGGAATACTTCCTTGGGGGAAGTTCCTTCACGGATAGTTGCAATTTCATTGACACGAATAACTTGAGTCCCGTTTTTAATGACCATATCCGATAGATCGGCCAGGCCTTTATCAGGTAGACGAAGGGTAATATCCTGCATTTCGCCTCCTTTTTCAACGGTTCCTGCTATTTTACCACTCAATTGATCCTTTATCTGACTTACTACGTTTGCAACGCTCAGATTGAATATTCCAGCCCTCAAACGGTCAATTACTACTTCAACCTCTGGTGCCCCGCCTTCCATAGAGGCTTCCAGGTTATACAATTCAGGAATTGTCTGAACGGAGGTTTTAACCTGGTTGGATAAATCCTGAATAACATCCAGATCCTGACCCTGAATTTCAATCACCAAAGGAGCTTCATCTGTTCCCATCAGTCCCCCCAAGGCTGTTTGGTCCTGAACGAATTTGATTTCAAGGTCGGGTAGTTCTCCCAATGCCTGAGAGATGGATTGAATGGCTAAAGTGGAACCATACTTGCGGTCGGGCTTCAATATAATTTTGATACTGGCAGTGTTCTCACCCTGGAAGAGTGCATCCTGACTGGCAAGCATCCCGGTAGAAGGTCCAACTTGGCTGTAAAGGGTTTCAAGATGATCACCCAAGACTTCCCGGACGATATTCTCCATATTTTCAACGGCCGCATTGGTACGCATAAGCCTTGTTCCTTCCTGCATTTTCAGATTAAGGGTAAATTGCCTGGTTTCTGATTTTGGCATAAACTCCGTGCCAATATAGGGAACCAATAGTACGGAAGAGGCCAGTAAAATCAATGCACAGATGATAACCGCCCACTTGACCTTAAGCACTCTGCCTAAAAAGCGCCCATACCCTTTTACCTGAACAGTCTTTGCGGCTCCTGTTTTCTTACTGTTTTTGAAGAAATAATTATAGAGCATCGGGATTAACACAATAGCTGCAACCAATGAAGAAAGCAGTGAAAAGGTTATTGTCCATGCCTGATCACGGAAGAGTGCACCGGAGGCTCCATGAAGGTATACAATCGGGAGAAACACAATGATCGTTGTTATTGTCGAGGAAGTGATTGCACCACTTACCTGTGAAGTTCCCTGAATGGCAGCATCCTTGACTGACATACCGGTTTCACGGAGCCGAAAGATGTTTTCCATCACCACAATGGCATTATCGACCAACATCCCTGCACCTAATGCAAGTCCTCCCAGGGTCATAATGTTCAGGCTAAGGCCATTGAAATACATCAGGTTAAAGGTCGCGATGATTGAAACAGGCATAGATACGCTGATAATCATAGTCGTTCCAATGCGACGAAGGAAAATAAAGACTACAAAGATTGCTAAAGCCATACCGATCAAGGAGGTATCTTCCACTTCGTTAATGGCATTGCTGATAAATATTCCCTGGTTGGATACTACTTTAAACTGGTATCCAGGCATGGCTTTTTGCATGTCAGCCAGTGCTTTCGAGATTTCCTCTACGGCCTTTACAGTGTTAAAGCTGGTTTCTTTATAGATGGATAAACCCAGGCAACGAACACCATTCATGCGCACAATGTTTTCCGGATCTTTATTGGCAAAGCTTATTTTTGCCACTTCGCGCAGATAGATGGGCGCTTTTGCAGCTGTCGCATCACCTGAAGTCGTTGCTTTATAACCTACAATCGTGTTCTCAAAGTCGCTCAGATCGGTGAGTAGGCTAACCCCTTTCACTACATACTTAAGTCCCATTTCAGTGATTGATCCCCCTGAAATACTCTGGTTGAAGCTCTGGATGCGGGTATTCAGCTCATCAAGCGTCAGGCCGAAAGCATCTAGCATATATTGGTCTGTTTCAACCAGCACCTCATTGGTCTCAGAACCCGATACTTCCACATCGGCAACTCCTTCAAGCCTTACTAACTCATTGCGAATATAGTTCTCGGCCACTTTACGGAGCTCGTTCATGTCAGTAATACTTTCATGCGAAAGTCCGACAACCATTACTGGAGCCGTATTGGGATCATGTTGGGTGATGTTAATTTCATCAATGGCTTGATTCTGGGCAAAAGCGCTGGATGCTTTCTGTAGGTCCAGGAATGCTTCATCCATATCCTTTGTCCAGGCATATTCAACGGTAATCTGGGCAGTTCCTACCTTTGAAACTGAAGAGACCTGAAGTACATCAGACTGACGGATAGCCAAGGCTTCCAGGTTTTCAACGAATTGCTTTTCCATTTCTTCCGGTGGCCGTTCTCCCGATTTGATCTCAATAAACAACCGCGGGTTGTTGATCTCCGGAAACAGGTCGATGCCCAGCTTGTCGAAGGAAATATACCCCAACAGAACTACGGCAAGTACTACCATCAGAATGGTTACCGGATAGTTGACAGCAAATTGTGTTAACTTCTTCATTCGTTTATTTCTAGTTATTCGAAATTTTCTATTTCATGATGAAAGGAGCTTCTGGCTTCTAGCTACTAGTTACTGGCAACCAGCGGCTAGTAGCCAGTAGCCAGTAGCCAGTAGCTAGAAGCCAGCAGCCAGCAGCCAGATCACTTCACAATCTTCACCTTCGACCTGTTCTTCAAGGTTTCAAAGCCTTTGATCACCAGTCTGTCGTTCTTCTTTAATCCTGAAGTGATCTCTGCTTCATTTTGGTTTTCGAATCCAAGGGTAATGCGTTTTTCATTGGCAGTTCCATTGTCTACAATAAACACTGATTTACCCCTTTGACCTGAAATGATGATGTTTTTAGGGATGACAATCACACTGTCATGCTTGGCCAATACGATGTCGGCCTTGGCAAACATTCCCGGACGGAGTTTCAGTTCAGGATTGGCAACTTCTATCACTCCTTTAAAGGTTCTTGTTTCGGTACTGATGGCCGGTGACAGTTCTTTTACATTGCCTTTCAACGTGTCGTTCGGAAGGGTGTAATTCATGATCCGAACCATCTGATCGATACTTACATCACTGATAAATTTCTCAGGAAGGTTGACTTCAACAGTCATAATGCTGTAATCCATTAGGCTGACCACAGGGGTTCCTGTACTTACCTGTGTGCCGTTGGTAATAGCAGGCAAATCCGTGATAACTCCCTTAAAAGGAGCGTGGACATTTAACTTGGCCAATAGTAGGTTGGCACGTTCAAAAGCATCCTTGGCATTGGTGTAGTTCACTTCCGAATTGCGGTAATCGAGTTGGGTAACTCCTCCCTTTTCGAAGAGCGACTGTTGCTTCTTCATGTTCTGATCAGTGATCTCCAGGTTCAGCTTTTTGCTGTCGAAACCAATGCTATTTACATATTCTGCATCTTCGAGCTGCACAACCACCTGTCCGTTTTCAACCATATCTCCCAAGGCAAAGGGACGGCGTGTTTTGGGATTGATCATTAATTTGTATTTACCGGTCATCTCCGTATTCAGCACTGTCTTTTTTGTAGCGTTCAGTGTTCCGGTGGTATTGATGATCTTTTCAATCGATCCTGGCTTGATATCAGAGACTGAAACTGGAACTGCCAGTTCTGTAGTGGTATTGGTTTGTTGATTGTTGCAAGCCGTGGTTGCACCAATCAGGGCAAGCAAAGCGATAAATTGGGAAAATGATTTCATATGATAGTCAGTTTTTATTTTTTCTTTTGAATAATGTTTTCAGGAACAATGGGTTCGTTTTTCTCAAAATCATAGAGTGACTGAATCTTGAGGTTCAGCAATTCAATCTTATAGTCAATTAATGCCTGGGCATAGGCCATTTTTTTCTGGGAAAGCTGTGTCTGGAACAGATTCATGTCCATACTGGTCAGGTCGCCGTTGGCATACCGTTCAAGGTTGATTTCATAAGTTAGCTGGGCATTCTTCTCATTCTGGCTGGCAATATCAATCTGGTTGACCAGGTTTTGTAAACTGCGGTAAACTCTTCTAATATCAAGCGTAATCTGTTTCTTTTGTTCCGTCTGATTCAACTCCTGCGTTTGAATGACCGCTTCCTGTGCCTTGATGCGGGCTTTCTTTTCGCCCCAGTCATACAAGGGGACATTGAATGAAACCGATACTCTTGGGTTGTTGGTAGGATTCTGGTAGATATTATTCAGGTTTTCATTCACCCCAATAATCCCTACCGACAAATTAACATCTCCCCTGAACTCATTGAGTGATTTGGTGCGAATCAATGTAAACTGGGAAGTTTCTACGTCAATCTCCCGTTGCCGAAGTTCCATCCTGGTAGTCAATCCATATTCAATGGCCTTCTTTACATCTACCGAAACAGGATTCAAGGCCACATCGGTCATGACCGTTATTTCTTCCATGATATCCATTCCAATGTATTGCTTAAACTGGTCTTTTAAATTATCCAGGTTCACTTGTGCATTGTAGACGGTTGATTTGGCAGTGGCAAAGTTGAGTTCTGCCTGGTAGAGTTCTTCTTTGGCCGCAATTCCGGCTGTTACCTTGTTCTGGGTGATCTCGTAGCTCTTTTGGGTATTGGCAAACTCATCCTGTGAAATACTAAGGTTCATTTGGGCCAGGTAAACATCGTAAAAGAATTGGGTAACCTGCTTTTCGTTGTTCAGTTTTTGCATGGCATAGCTTAACTTGGCATTCTCAAGGTCCAGTTGCAATTCTTGCAGGGTCAGCTTCGTTCGGTTATAGGTGAACAAAGGTTGTGCAATACTCAAATAGAGATTGTTGCTGAATGTTTTCGGCTGTGGATTGAACCCATTTTCACTGAAACTGTTCTGCCAGCCAAAGCTGTTGACCAAGCTAATGGTCCCATCGGTTGGAAGGATAGGTTGTGAAATGGTAAATGTTCCTGCCGACCTGGTGGTTTCACTGGTATTCCATTTGGAATTATAAAGATCAAACGCCCGGGTCTTATCATAGCTTATCGGAGTCAGATTAAGTGAAAAATTCGATTTAAGCGCAGCATTTTGTGCTTTGAGCGTTTGTTCTGAGCGTTCCAGATTTAACAACGAACGTTGAATGTCGGGACTGTTGGAACGTGCAATCTCCAATGCACTTTCGAGTGTCAGTATTTGTTGCCCATTTGCCGTAAGCAAAAGCAGACAAAAAATGACCAGCATGAATCCCCTTTGGATTTGTTTTTGTACAAGCATAATGGTTATCATCTGAGATTTATATATTTTTAGTTCAAAGTTCCATGTTCAAAGTTTCAGGTTTCAGCGCCCTTCTTCCAACTTTAGGCACTCTAGTCACTTTAGGCATTTTAGACACTTTCCCTTACTGCTTCACCAGCTTCACCGCATCGGCCACCACAACCTGGGCTGCCGATTTATTTCCCAATTCCACTTTTACCGTATCGCCTGAAAAGAAGAAAGACCCCAGGCTATTCCAACCATCTTCGGCAGTTTTAAGGTCAACGACCACCTCTTCTTTTTCCTGATTGTGATAAATGGTATAAGTATATTCCCCGTTTGTTTCCTGATTGTCACGTCTGGGCCCTCGCCTGTTGCTCTTGGTCAGGTAAGTAAACACTTCATAAGTTCCTTCGCCTTTAATGGGAATATTCCATGCAGCTTTCTTTTTTCCATCACCCGAACGGATGTAATGAGCCGAGCGGATAAATTTACCGAAGTAGCTGCTATTGGTCGTTGCACGCCATGTTCTTGGGGCATGCCAGGTGTTCATCCCGATAAAACGGTCTTTACTTTGATCTTCTTTCAGCAGTATCCTTTGTAACAGACCGTTCTCTTCAGTATGTGAAACCCGGAAGGTAGGATCTTCATCATCACAAATGGTCTCCTCCTTCTCGGCCAGTTTTACCGGTATATCCGATATTCTTTCACCCTCGAATGGAATGGCTTTGGTATCTTCTTCAATATTGTCCAAAGGAAGCCTCAACTCGGAAGGAATATTTCTGGAAGCAAGGGTGTTAATGGTAATATTTCTTGGGGTTCCATCCAATAGGTAGCTCACCTCTTTTGTTTGCATACCTTCCAGGTACAACAGCTTTTCGATGGTCTCCATGTTGGCTCCTCCGCCACCAAATCGTCCGCGTCCTGGTCCTCCTCCTTCTCCCAACCTGAATTGAACCGAAACAATTCCTTCGGTAGTTTCTGTATTCGATACTTTGAATTTAACCATTGTTTTCAGACGATCACCATCCAGTACATTGACCGCTTTTACTCCACCAATCAGGTATCCGGGCAATTCTTTGCTCCTGAACCATTTCTCCATGAAGGGCATCAGATCAGTATTGAACTGACTCTTTATCCGGGAATTGAAATCCTCAATGGTGGTAGAATTGAACTTGATACTTTTCAGGAAGTTGAACATGAAATCGTTGAAAGCCTCATCTCCCGCTTTTCGCTTGATGATTGAGAAGAGTGTTTGTCCCTTTTGTTGTATTACATTATCAATGATCTGCACTTTGGTAGGGTCATCCAGTAACTCTGCAAACGAATTGTCTAGTAAAGCTAAGTTGGCCTGTTCGTTTTCGGTCATTCCCTGCATATCGCGCATCCATCCCTGTGCCCCTGATTCGGTCGACTTCTTCAGATAGGCTTCAAAAATACGGTCTGTAATGGGCCATTTATCTGATTCTACAGAATAGGCGTGGTTATAAAACAAGGGGAAAGCATACAAGGGATTGGCTTTTTCTGCCACCTGCATTTCTCCCTGCTTTCGGTTGACATCTGCCCTTCCGGCTGCTTGTGTAAACAGCCCCAGAAAGTTATTGAAGGCCATAATCTTTTTCTCTTCCGGGGTCATTTGTGCATCATTTCCCCTTCCGCCCCTGTTCTCCATTCGTTTGATGCTTCCCTCAAAATCCGCTTCCTGGATCAGTAATCCTTTTTCAGGGAAAAGTACGGTTTCCGGTTGAACCTGTTCACGCTCTCCCATCAAAGTTCTTGGATAGGAATAGAACTGTGCAGGAACCTCAACGACAGTAAATCGTTGGAAAGGATAAAACAAATCGATTTTGCGTTCATAGTCTTTTAAGGCAGTAGCAATCATTGTTGGAAGAGTATCCTTGACAGGTTCCAGAAATTTGGTAAAGTAATCGTGCCGGGGATGATGGTACAGGCTGAATACCAATCCGTCAATGGTATCTGTTTTCTGGACGTAGTTGCCGATAACCAGTGATATCTGGGGTAGATTGCGCTTGTTGGTAAACCTAAAAGTCCCCTCTTTTTGCTCTTCTTTGCCTTGGGAAATAACAGTCAATCCTGGTTTGGTCTTTACCGAAATCTCATAACTGCTGAACTGCTTTTGGATCCATTGCTTACTCTGTTTGCCGAAGCCCGTCCCTGCAATCGGATACCAGTTGCTTTCACGTGTGAGCAATACATAGTCAGGCGACACAATGGCCGATCGTTTGTCTATTTTAAACATGAAACCTTGATTGGGTGCCTGGATGGTTTTGTCGTCAATATCCAGAAAGCTTGCCGCTTCATTGATACTCCCGCTGTAGGTAAATTCAATGTCGGCTGTCTCTCCGGACTCCAGTTTGGTGCCCGTGAATTCAATTAGTTGAAGGTCCCGTTTCGGACTTGCTTCCTGACCGTTGACACTTACCTTCGTGACCTTCATCCCCGGATTCAGGCTGAAAACAAAATGATCCACACTTTCCGTATGGGGATTGCTGACCTTTAGCTTTGCTGTTACCTCCAGACTATTTCCCTTGTGGTTGACCTCCAGCTGGTAAGATTCTACTTTTAATCGGGGAACAGAACTATTGGCATCATTAAGGGTACGGATCTGTTCCCTTAACTTTTGATTATTCACAAAGGTGGATACATGCATTTCTCCCAGCCATAAACCTGCCCCAAAAAACAAGATAGCTGGTATCAGGGTCACTTTATTGCTGAAAGGGCTTTGTGGTAGTCGTTTTAGAAGCGATATGGTAAGGAATATAAAGGCAATGCCAAAACAGACATACATTCCACGGTGGATCAATATGGTAGGCAGGTTCCCGAATCCTATGAAATCGGAGTTCAGCAATGGAATGCTGTAGGCCATGTAATCGAACAGGAAGTAGTATTTTACGTTGAGCGTGAAAATAGTGATGAACACATAGCCCAGCAACAGGATAAAGGTGATGGCCTGATTCTTCAAAATACTCATTACAAAGAAGGAAAGACCCAGAATAAAAATAAGGGTGGGTAAACTGATGATCAAAAAATAGTCTAAATAAGCCATCCAGTTGACCGTTACCCCTTCGGCAATGGAATTAAAGATCAATGCTTCCGTGAGGATGATCA
>DMFR01000459.1:9083-9413 GCA_003450125.1 Prolixibacteraceae bacterium
GCTTCCGTGAGGATGATCAGGTTGAGGATCATGAAAACTACCAGGTTACCAATGGTCTTTCCTGCCACATATTCGCCATTGGACATCGAACGGATATAAATAACATCCGTGGTATCCAGTTTCTTATCCCGTTTCAGAAAGTCAGAGGCCAGGAAGATCGCAATGATAGCCTGTACCGTATTTAGAATTAAAAGGTTGATATAAGGAATGACCGATGAGATGGCTTTCACATCCCAGTTGCCATTGATGATTATTGTTCCCATGTTAAAGAAGAACAGAAAGATCATGGCAATGATGGCAAAGATCCTGAAAAACCAACTTCTCAACAGC
>DMFR01000459.1:9619-9803 GCA_003450125.1 Prolixibacteraceae bacterium
CTTCTCAACAGCGTGGTTACTTCGTATTTGGCAATGGAAAATATGTTATGGAAGGAAATCATTTAGCTCATTTACAATTTAAAGATTTACAATTTACTATTTTAAAAGTGCCTGGAGTACTTAAAGTGAACTAAGTGCCTAGAGTAGGAAGAACGCACTGCTCAAAGTACTTTAGGCACTCTAG
>DMFR01000459.1:10031-12985 GCA_003450125.1 Prolixibacteraceae bacterium
TACTTTAGGCACTCTAGGCACTTTAAATACTCTAGGCACTTCTTAAGTTGCTTTCCATAAAATATACATAGGCGTGTTCCAGGTTGGGCGCTATATTCTGCCCGTTGTATCCGACGATGGAATCGGCCACTACCTGTATTTCCCACCCTTTGCTCGTTGGCACGTTGGAAATGACCGGGTACTTTTCATTGATCTCCAGGTATTCTGCTTCAGTAGCTTCGATGAGCCAAACTTTTCCTTCTGCCTTTGTAACCAACTCATCCGGTGAACCGGTAAAAGCCAAGCCTCCCTGGTTGAGCAGTGCCATATCTGTACACGAACTGGAAATGTCACCCACAATATGGGTTGAAAGAATAATAATGACATCCTGTGTTGATATGGTGGAGAGTAAATTCCTGAAACGGATACGTTCTTCGGGATCAAGACCCGTTGTAGGTTCATCAACAATGATGATCTTGGGTTCATTGATCAGCGCCTGAGCAATTCCCAGACGACGTTTCATCCCTCCTGAAAGCTTGTTGGCCTGACGGTCTCGTGCCTCAAACAGACCTACTTCTTCCAGCATTTTGTCCACAGCCAGTCTACGCGTTTTCGTATCTCTCATTCCTGCCAGACGGGCTGCATAGTCAAGAAACTCGTAGGTCTTTAAATGAGAGAAGAAGCGGAAGTCCTGTGGAAGATAACCCAGCATCGACCTGATTTGCTCACGATCCTTGGTCAGATCATAGCCATTCATAATGACTTTCCCCGACGAGGGTTGCATCAAAGTGACCAATATGCGCATCAGGCTTGACTTGCCTGCACCATTGGGACCCAACAGACCGAACATACCATTGTTGATCTCCAGGTTCACATCCCGTAACGCATGGTTCCCGTTGGGATATACTTTATTGAGGTTTTCAATGGTTATCTTCATCCGAAAGTAAAAGTTTCATAGTTAGGTCCTCTATCTTTGACTTGAATTATCCCAATAGGTTTAATCCATTAATCGCCCCTAAGTTACAAAAAGGAGTTGATAGGAATCTTTTTTTCGATAGATGTAATGTTTTTAATGATAAAATGATGGAATGTAGGGATGAATCATTGGGTGGATTAATTTAGATGAACTTCTGTTGATTTATAAAATTGATAGGTGCTTGTCGAATCGGTATCAAGATTAATTTTCTTCATATGGCCGATCGACAGGGTGGAATGATCGTTTAATATCCCTGTCAAATTGGAAACAGATGTACCTCTACCTGTCATCTCCGTTTTACTCAGATGAAGTTCCATCGACTGAATTGATGCACTGCCCAATTGAATATTTGATTCAGCGGCATGAATAATAAGTGAAAATTTGTTGTGTTGATTATTGTCAGGAAAATGCTTGAATACTGCTTTATTCAGTTTAACCACCAATGTATCGCCGCCAAATCGTTTCAACTCAATGGTAGAATTTTCTTTACCCTGAACCGTCTTTATTCCCGACCCAAACACTATAACTGATTGTTGCTTAACTTTTCCATCATAAGGGTGTACAAAAAGTGTATCGTGACGAATCTCAACAGGAGGATAAATACAACTATCCCCTTTCTGAAATGATAACCCAATCTTGGAATTTTGATCATATTGCACACTAAAATCGGCTCCGGGCTCAGCTACCACTACCGAAAATGGACTTATTGCTTTTTCTTGCCAAGTCCATATAACGGCTGGCTCATTGAGGGAATGAATTTTTGCACCAATGAAAAGCACAAATATTCCTCCGAATAAGAAGACGAGATAGGAAATGGATATATAGTTACTTGTTTTCATGGTCATTGTTTTTTATTTCGATTATTAGATCATTTAAGTCGTTGGAATTCAGTTTTAGTAGTTTGACTTTCTGAATAAAATCAGGTAGTTCGTGGCTAAAAAAATTGGCCTTTTCGCTGGCACGCACCAATTCTATTGCATTTTCGGAAATGAAAAACCCGATGCCCCTTTTGTTATCGAAAATACCTGATTCCTGTAAGATGGTATAGGTCCGCATCACCGTGTTGCGGTTCACTTCAAATTCAGCCGCCAGATCGCGCACCGACGGAACCCGGTCACCCGGCTTTAATTGTCCCTCTAATATTTGGTGGCACAGGTTGTCTGCGATCTGAAGAAATATTCCTTTGGATGATTGAAATTCCATGTTATACCTCTTTTTCTTTTAGTTTGAAATAGGTCAATAGCAAAAAGAATATCCAGGAAAGGCCAGCCAACAGGGTGCCAAATAACTCTATATTTGACATGTTTTCAAAAACATTAAACTTTACAAAGCCTATTTGTTTGTCAAGAAATAAATAAAATCGTGTGGCTGCCCATACTAGAATTCCTGAAACAATTAATGTTTTGATCAATGCAAAGCGGTTGAAATACACTGAACCAGCCAACAGCAAGGAATAGATGGAAAATATGAAGAATATTATTTCAATTCTATAATTGTTGGAATTCCCATAAAATAGATCACTCAGATGAAAATCCGGAATCCTGGAAGAATCAAATCCGGTTTGATAAATGACCATCAATGTGGCTTTTACAAGATGCGCTCCTACCCAGAATAGAAGTAGGGCTAAGGGAATAAAAAGAACAATCCGGATAACAAATTGAACCAGGAATTTCTCAAATGTCGATCCAGGGACAAGTAGATAATTCATTGCTTTAATTTGATTCTTCAACATTGGAAAGGAGGAACCAATAATTGCACCGATGGCAATCAGGTAAATGAAAAACAGAGGCGCATAAGCAGTAAAGGATCTGTGTAATCCATCCTGGGGTTTTAAGGAAAATAATAAAAAGATATAGATTGCAATTCCTGTTCCAATAATGGCGAAAAGATAGGTTTTGTGATTGATCAGCACATCGTTCCTGAATAACCTGGAAAAACGCTTCAGAGAAAAATAGTTGTTCTGTTTCATGGCTTTAGTTTAGTTGTGCTTTGTTGACTA
>DMFR01000459.1:13107-24305 GCA_003450125.1 Prolixibacteraceae bacterium
TGTTGACTATGGCATTAAAAAGCAATTCGATGTCGATTTCTGATTCCTCTTCATCTCCTGCCGGACAGATTATCCGGTAACCGCCCGGACATTTCTCTTGGTAGATGGGTTCTGCAATGCCTGTAAGACTGGCAACAGATTTAAACTGCCATTTCTGACTGATGTTGAAAACCTCCTGATTGAAGACAATTACCCCTTCATCCAGCATGACAATCTTGTCGATGATCGTTTCAATGTCCTTGACCTGGTGTGTTGAAATCAGCACCAATTGTTCATCGGTCACGGAACTAACCAGTACTTTTCTAAACAGGCTTTTGGAAGGAATGTCCAGTCCATTGGTAGGTTCATCCAGGATCAGCAACCTGCAATTGGTAGCAAGGGCAAAGGCAATTAGAAACTTTTTCCGTTGTCCGTGCGAGATGCGGTTGATGTTTTTCTTTGGGTCAAGTTCAAATTCCTTTAAAATCTGGCCCAACTTTTCATATTCAAAATTGGGGTATAGTGGAGCCGTTGCCTTTACATAGCAGTCGATGGTCACCGGTGGAAACGAGAACTCCTCGGGCACCAGGAACACATCGGCCAGGAAGTCGGGCAGACGGTCAAAAGGTTCGTAACTGTTGATGGTCAGTTTTCCCTGCTGTGGTTTGAGCAATCCGGCCATCAGTTTAAGGAGGGTTGATTTACCGGCGCCATTTTTACCCAGCAGCCCGGTAATGCTTCCGTTTTCCTGCTGAAATGACAAATCGGAAAACAAAGCGGGTTGTTTTTTGTAGTGAAAAGTCAGTTGATCAATTGCAATCATGGCATAGATGTTTAGTGTCATAGTAAAGTATGACACAAAGAGAATACATTTATTTTACATCACCAACTATTTCTGCAAATAATTTTATAAATATTTTTAGTTGATCATTAGATTAATCAATGATATCATTTAACGTATTTATAATGAATTATATATGTATTTTGATGTAGGTCAAAGTTTCAACCAAACAATATGAATTCATCCCTGCTCCCTATCTGAAATATTCAATCTAACTCACGGGTCATACTATATCCATATGACAGGGTTGTTCAATTCTAAATAATGGTTAAGACAAAAGAATATTTCCTCTTTATTTTGAATTTCTTTGTATCTTCATCACAAGATTTCTGACATTTCATTCTTCATTCCAGAAATGAATCGTCCTTGGAGGTTTATCTTTCTGTTTCTGTCCTCGAAAAGCCATTATTTAATCGTGGTCTCATCAATGAGGTTATTCCACATTGAACCCAGTTATGATGGCCAACCATTCAACCTTCATTCCACCCTACATTCCTGACAGTATTGAACTGGTATCTCCTGCTACCTGAGAGGGTATTGCTGGCATCAATGAGTACTCTTTTAGTACTGTATAAGTACTAAGTTAACCAAATTAGTACAGATACAGTACAGAAACAGTACAGATAGGTGCCAGCAATACCCTCTCAGGTAGCAGGAGATACCAGTTCAGCTTCAAAGGAAAAGGTGTAAAATTTAAGGGGAATTCGATACTTCTGAAGGTTTTTAATAAGGAAAAACTTTTCTGAATAGGGAAAAATTGATTGAAAATAATTTGCGGGATTAAAAATTAATGCCTTGCTTTGTAACCTAAAGGTTATATAAAGATAGTTAAAGGTTATATAATGATGATTCAAGGTTATATTTAAAACACTCAAATGATGGAAACTTCTCTTATTGAACAACTGGACAAATCAAGGTACAATCTTCTGAAATGGACCACTATTGGCTGGGCCATCTGGTTTGCCACCATCATCGGTAACAATGTAAGTAAAGGCCACATTCTTGTTACCATTGCTTATTGGGTGGGGCTGCTAGGCAGTACGATATTCATGATTAACCTGATCAAGTTTCTGAAATTAAAGCGGGAATTAAGATGGAACAATAAATTGAAGGAAGCATTGGAGAATGAATTGCATGTTTTGAACCTTCACAAGTCATACCAAATTGGCTATTGGACAGTCATTGGGATCACCATTTTATTTCTGTTTGTATCAATATTCACAACAGTGTCACCATTGCTGGTAACCGAATTGATCCTTTATTTCGGGGTTTTAGCAGTATTGATTTCAGGATTAATTTACAACCGCGATTAGAGATGGAAAGTCAGGAATTAACCAACCAGATTAAGGTTCAGCGGGCGATAAAGAATATTACCCAGGAGGAACTGGCTACCCACATTGGGGTAACAAGGAAGACCATCAATACCATCGAGACGGGTAAGTTTGTGCCTTCCACCATTTTGGCTATAAAGTTGGCCCGGTTTTTCGAGATAAAGGTAGAAGAGTTGTTTACATTGATAGAAAAAGAATAATACCCAGTTATGGACAAGAAAAAAGATCAAAAAAGCATTGCACCAGCGATCACGTTAATGGTATTGGCTCCCCTTCTTACTGAAGTGTTGCCAGGGGCGACAAGGTTCAGCTCGATGTTTGTATTCCCCGTCGAAGTGTTGGTATGGGGTGGGGGAGCATTACTGATCCGAACTGCTTATCGGAAGTGGAACCTGGGTTGGTTGAATCTCCTCTTTATGGCCCTTTCATTGTCTATTGCAGAGGAATTCCTCATTCAGCAAACGTCATTGGCCCCCATGGTTTTCCAGATAAAGGGTATTGCATATGCACGCGCTTTTGGTATGAATTACGTCTATCTGCTTTGGGCATTGATCTATGAGAGCGTATTTGTAGTCTTTCTTCCTATCTACTTGACTGAATTGATTTTTCCTAAGCGTCGTGAGGAATTATGGATTGGCAAACGGGGAGTTATAACTGTCAGCTTGTTATTTTTGGTGGGTAGTTTCCTTGCCTGGTTTTCATGGACCCAGATTGCAAGACCGAAGGTGTTTCATGTACCTGCCTTTAATCCGCCTTTGGTAATGGTATTGATTGCTGTTGCCTTGATTGGGAGCCTCGTTTATATGGCTTTGGGGCCTTCAAGAAATAAACTGGGATGGACAGCGGTACCTTTAAATCCACCTCAGGGATGGATGCTCGGTCTCATAGGCGGCTTGTGGGCAGTATTGTTGTACGGGATTGTGGTACTCGCTTTCGGTATTTCACCCACCTTTCCTCCTGCAATCGCTATAGGAGCAGGGATCGTATTGGCAGCATTGCCCCTGTATTTAGTACCAGGATGGACAATCAATCAGAATTGGGATCGCAACCATGTTTATGGACTGATCTTTGGAACCGTTATGGGATCGATGTTGGTGGGCTTTGTTGGATTTATCGGCACCTACAATATAGACCTTTATTTCAAGATCATTGTCAATATAATTGCAACAGGCCTTCTAATTATGCTTGGGGTCAGGATGAAGAAAGAGGTGGCAGAATAATTAATGCAAATGTTTTCCATAAGCAGCAAGTTTCTATAAATATGACGGTGCTCTGCACCTAAGAGCTTGTATTACATTGCCCGTTCCTATAAATATTACGGTGCTAGGCACCTATAGAGCTTATGCTATATTGCCCTTTACTACAAATATTATGGTGCTCTGCACCTTGATGTTCCCATAGCGGCATCGCCTCCAAATATTTATAGCCAAAAGAAGCTTGGCAGGACAGTAGGTGCAGCGCACCGTAATATTGGTAATTCAAATGATTGATATTTTAGTGTAATCTGTACATTCAATCAATTTGTCATTAAATTCGCACGTCAATTGGAAACAAATAGTCAATAACTTCCTTTTTGTAACTTAGAGATGTTTAAGTGACTAAAACGAGTGAGAAATATCAAGGATGGATAGTTGAAAATCAATATCTTTAAATAAAAACGAATGCAAAGAAGAAAGTTGAATACCCGCAAATACGAAGCCAATGAATACCTGGTTTTGCTATACAGGATTGGGCTGCTGATGGTATTCTATTCGTTGTGCCGTGTATTGTTTTACCTGTTCAACACAGCATCGTTTCCCAAAGTAACTTTCTTATCGTTCCTGACCATTATGAAGGGCGGTTTGATGTTTGACATTAGCGCCATCTTATATTTGAATGTTGCCTATATATTGCTTTATCTGTTGCCCTTCGAATTTACCTTTAGCCATTGGTACCAAAAGACACTGAAAATACTGTTTATGGTGGGCAACGGGATTGGGATAGCCTTTAACCTGATCGACATTGTTTATTACCGGTACATTCTAAAACGTACCACAGCCAGCATGTTCGATGTGGCAGCCTTTGATGCAGGCAATGGTAAATTGATCCTGCGTTTCTTTTATGATTTCTGGTACATCCCTATCTTATTGATTGTGTTGCTTATTTTGCTTTCAGTATTGTATTCTATCCTCCAGCCAAAGCCTTTTAAATTCAGACATCCGTTTATCTATTTTCTTTCCGGCATTCCGGTTATTTTATTGGTAGTTGGCTTGTCCATTATGGGTATGCGTGGTGGCTGGAGGCACAGTACACGACCTATTACCATGAACAACGCCGGGGCATTTGTCACTACTCCTGAAGAAATGGCTCTTGTCCAGAATACCCCTTTTTGTATCCTGCGTACCTGGGGTAAAAAGGCTTTCGAGCATAAGCATTATTTTTCTTCGGAAGCAGAACTGGAACGTATTTATTCGCCCGTTCATGTTCCCGATAGTCTTGGGGAGGCCCGCAAGGACAATGTGGTCATTATTATCCTGGAAAGTTTTAGTCGTGCCTTTGTGGGTTCACTCAACCCCCAATATGAAGATCCGCGTGACAGAAGTTATACCCCTTTTCTCGATTCACTGATCCATGAAAGCCTTGTGTTTACCAATGCCTTTGCCAACGGACGCAAATCAATAGATGCCATTCCATCGGTAACGGCAAGCATTCCTGCCTTGGTATTGCCGTATGTGATTTCAGAACGTTCAGGCAATAAAATCAACAGTATTGCCAGCCTACTTTCGGTACAAGGATATCAAACTGCCTTTTTCCATGGGGCGCCCAATGGTTCGATGGGATTTGATGCCTTTACCAAGATAGCAGGTTTTCAACAATACTTCGGCAAAAATGAATATGGTAAGGAAGAAGATTTTGATGGCATCTGGGGCATTTGGGATGAACCTTTCATGCAGTATTTTGCCCAGGGAATGAACAAGATGCGAGAACCATTTGCTACTACCCTGTTTTCAGTTTCATCGCATCATCCCTATGAAGTTCCCAAGAAATATAAAGGCAAATTCCCTGAGGGAAGAATACCTTTGAACAAGTGCATCAGGTATACCGACCATTCTCTTCAGAAGTTCTTTGATACTGCCCGCAAGATGCCCTGGTTTAAAAATACCTTGTTCGTCATTACAGCCGATCATGCAGTGGATTCAGATATCAAGGAGTATTACACATCAGTAAATTACTTTGCCATTCCCATCCTGTTTTACAAACCCGATGGAAGCCTTAAAGGCATTGACAATGGGTTGGCTGAACAGATTGACATCATGCCCACCATCCTGAGTTACCTAAATTATCCATATCCCTACCTGGCTTTTGGTCACAATCTGCTGGATAAAAATAACCCGCGATTTGTGATTAACTACATACAGGATTCGTACCAGTTTCTAAACGGCGATTGTGCTTTTTACATGACGGATGATAAACTCACCGCCATTTATAACCGTAAGGAAGATCCCGAGTTAACGAACAACCTGATAGGTAAAGTTGACTTCCCTGACCAGGTACAGTTGGAGAAGGCTATCATCCAGCAATTTAACAACCGAATGTCAGACAACCGAATGGTAGTGGATAAGAAGTAGTTTAAAGTTCAAAGTTCAAAGTTCAAAGTTGATTCCTGATCGGCACGCAACTTTAAACTTTAAACGTTGAACTTTAAACGTTGAATCGGTTTGTCTTCAATGAGCATGGCCGATATTGTGGTTCTTGATAAGGTAACGAACAATGTCCTCGGGTTCGTTGATGAATGTTCCATCTTCAAATATCAATACCGGACAGCTTTGGTTGGCCTCACCAATTAATTCAATAATAGCAGGCCTTGGACGTGCAAAATCCACATAGTTTACCTGCAGTTCATTCCGAAGACGGGGGTAGAAAGAGAGTAATCCTTCCAGCAGGGCGCAGTTGGGGCAAAAGAATTTGATGTCAGCACCCTGCTTAATGTCCTGAAAGTCGGGTTTTATTAAAAAGAGCTTTTCCATTTTTTATATCATATCGGTTTATATATTCTTATTGGTAAAACCATTTGGCGGGCAATAAGTTTAGTCATCAGAATGCTCCACTTGCTTATATATGGCTTCACCGGCAGCTGAAGGATTGTTGTTGTAATGATGGTTTCCGGGAACTATAAGGATTTGGGCCCCTGCTTCCTGGAAACGGGCTCGCAATGCCTCCTCTTCCTCGTCTCCAAATATACAATAAGTTTTGAACTGTTCGTTTTTCTTGATTTGTTCTGGAACATTATAGCTTTCCCTTTTGCCTCCCCATCCAAGCATATCCATAAGATGAATTTCGAAATCTGCTTTTAAGTTGGGAGAGAGACAATAAATACCACTTAATAGATCTTTTAGTTCCTCCGAAAACTTATCGGCGATAAAGGGGACAACATTTGCCCCAAAAGAGTATCCAACGAGAATGAATTTTTTCCTTTTCCATTGCTGGAGGTAATGGACAACGGCTTTTTCTACCTCCAAGGCGGTTACCTCGGGTGTTTTACCGTTCCAGAAGTATTTCTGGGCATCAAGACCCACTACAGGCATTCCTTTTTCAGCGAGAGATTCCGCAATGGAATGATCGAAATTGGTCCAACCGCCATCCCCTGAAACCAGAAAGACCATGGGTTTGGAATCGTCTGTCTGGGAAGTAGGTACCAGTACAATGGGAAGATCAATTGGCAGGGGATCCAGGTTCTGAGATTGTAAAAGGGTATTCTGAGCGTTTTTTTGTTCGGCAAAGGAAGGAGCCAACAACACCTGATGATAGGCTTCCTTAAACTGCGGGATCCAGTTGGAAAGCACCGCGAAACCATGCCCCACCATTGGCAATTCAATCAATACCCCAGTATTGACCTCTTTGAGAAATTGCTGGGTGGAGGGAAAATCACAGACCAGATCCTTGGTACCATTGAGGGCGATAAAAGGAGCCGTAAGTTTTTCGGAAGGTTCCAGGTAAAACGATTTGCCTTCCTTCAAGACATGCTGTTTTAGGCCTGAGCCGGCACACAAGGGTTTATTGATTTCGATATCGGGACAAAACCCCAATGAAATGGCTCCTTGAAAGGTAGCGGCAGGAGCCTGCACCAATATGCCATAGACCAATGTTGCTCCCGAGGAATACCCAACAAGAATGGGCTTGTGGTAGGTGTCAAGCCGATATCTTTTTTGAAGCATCAGGCTAAGGTCCTCAAAATCGGCAGCCGGATAGTAACATGTTGAAGTCGTCCTATACAAGGATTTAAAGTAAAGTTTAATATTAATGCCGGCAACAAGGGCGCCCTGTTGAACGAGCCTTTGGGACATTTCAACAACACCCATATTCCAACCCCCATCTCCTGAAACAAACAAAACTACGGAATTAGGGTCATTGCCGGGCTTATAGATGACTATTTTCCCGAAATTCCCATATCTAAGGGTATCAACCGATAGGGCATGGGCCGAAGGATTGAAAATAGACAAAACAAGGATCAGGAAAATCAGCGCTTTCATTTACTAATAATATTGTTAATGTGTTGCTTTTTAATCATTATCACTGCGATTACGATCAGATAAATATAATAATCGAGGATGAATAACCTTTGCCAAAGGCCTTTATAGAGCATCAGATCGTTTGATTCATACGGAATGAGGCGAAACAGGAACATGGCCAAAAAAACCAATCCAAGAATAAATACAACCAGTGAAAGTGTATGAAAACCGGGGTTGGTGGCTCTGGGAATAATGATCTTTACGATAAAAGGCAGGATTAAAATAGCCGCCGTACCGATTCCTCCTAAAATCTCATGGATATTTCCCGATAGAGTAGTCATACTGTTCACAATGTCATCTTTAAATATTCCTGAACCAAGCCCTTCGCCCAATCCATAGGTGATCATGAGCCAGGTTGCTACCTGTACGGGCCGTTTGTGATATCCAAAAGCCTTACTAAAGCCAAAAGCAAAGAGGATAATCAATAAGCCCAAAATAATCCACCACAGGGAAATAATTCCGGAAACAGGGCTAGCCGTTACCCCAAGCAAACTCATGGTATTGCGTAATTGGCTGTAACCGGGTTTATAACCCCCCAGGACAAAAGTCACCCAGAAATCACCGATACAAGCGGTAAAGCATGCAATGGATGCAATCATTATGAGCGATTTCTTATTAATCATCGTCGGGTTTAATCACTTTAGTTAATACTGCCGGGACTTGAAGCAAATCGTAATCATTGGTATAGATCAGGTATTTGTTGTGCCAAACGGGGAAGAACTTCTCTTTGAAATTTCGCAATCCTTTGTAAGGAGAAAAGGACCTGATCTTTTCATAGGCAAACTTCATGGACTTTTCAGGAAAAGTATGAGGGTCATTCAATCCGCTCAGGGGTGCAAAGCCTAAATTGGCAGAAGAATAGTTCTGAGATTTTAGGTATTTGAACAGTTCGACCAAAAGGAAATCCATGACACCGTTGGGAGCATCATTTGTTTTTCGGATCAGGTCATAGGTGCCTTCTCCGGGAGCATAGTCCGGAATAATGTTGAGAAAAGCAATCACTTTTTCTTCTGTATTTTCAAGTGTGATGACCGTTTGCTGTTTCAATTCTTCCCAGATAAACATGCCCTGGGAGAACACAATCTCATTGCGATCGGTTGACTCCAGCCATTCATCAGAAACCGCTTTGAGCTTTTGCATCAATCCATCTTTTAACAGAGGGGTGTGAACGGTACATTTGAACCCGCGTTCACTCACCTTGTTTAACCCATTGCGCAAGGCTTTGTTCTTCCCACCCTCCAGGGAAAAGGTATTCAGGTCAACGATACCTTCCTGCCCCATAAACAAGCTTTTTTTGCCCAGTGATTTGTAAATAGGGAGACTTTCTTCCGGTACACGGTAATAGATGCTTTTTAACCCGTTATCTTGGCAAAACCGATCAAAAAGGACAATGCATTGCTTCATCTTTTCTGTAGTCTCGGCAACGGGGTTTTCAAGCACTACTGCATAGTTTCCTGCAATCCGGTAGCCAATAAAACTATCCAATCCTTCAGGAATAAACACCATTTTATCGACATAGGTTTTAAAATAGTCCAATCCTGATTGACCAAACTTTTCAAGCATGGAATTGGCTTTTAATAATTCTTCAGGATCAGCAGACCCTTTGAGAATAAAGGGTCTTATGATGGTATAAAAGAGAAAGGAGATGGATAGAAAGCCGCAAACATTGATTGAAAGCAGAAAGTTTTTTGCAAACCGACTGGAAGGAACCAAATCGGCGCTGCCAACAAGGAAGTAATTTTGGAAAGTGTAACGGATGCTTTGCCAGATATTGAAGTCGATGTTAAAATGTCTTTTATCCAGGAAGTAGAACCCGATGGTTCCATATATCAATACCGCTGCAATACTGAGCAACGCCGTTAGAATTCCAATGGTATTGAGCCTGGGATTGCTTTTTATGTGATATTCTTTCCTGGAAAACCATAACATCAAAATGACCAGCAAAGCTGCCGTTGCTTCTTCATAATCGATGGCCTTGGTTAAATGTCCGATCCCTGAAATGATACTGAGAAACAGGGCAATCCACCATGCATTTCTTAATCCTTTGAGCATGAACACAGCCGTTAACAGCAGGAATACACCGGCAAACAAGACGAAGAAATTGGAAACCGTAATCGCCTCCATGGGAATGAAATTGTGTAAACGTAAAACCCTTTCATGAATAGCAGGGGTGATTACCGAGATAATATTGATGATCCCTAAGGTGAAGATCAGCAAGGCAGGGATTACCCTCATCAATAACTTATTTATTTTCAACAGGAAGCTGAATGCACCCGTGAACAATGGCAACCAGAATTCAAAAAAGCGGTACAGGAAGGTCATTGCGATTGCTTCTACACCTGTATAGCCCATTTGGGTTAAGACAAAGGATAATGAAACCTCTACGGCTCCTAATCCACGCATAAAAGGAGAAATAAAAAGGGATACCACTACTGTGAAATAACCCATCATGGCATAAAGGAGAGAAGGCTGAAACCCCAATGCCAGCATGGCAATGTACAGGTGCAGTATACCCATCAGATCTACTACAATAGAAACTAAAACAGCAAATATGAGACTTTTGCTGTCAATGGTATGGGTAATCAGATCTTCAAACAGAACCTCTATGGAGGGAAAAATCCTGATTAGAACCCTATATACTCTTCCCCGGCGTATAATGGATCCATAGGAAAGAAAGATGGCTAAAATAACCAGTACCATTGCTCCCAGGCCAAAGAGTTCACCTGCTCCCGAAAGACCTTCTTTCAGGGCATAGATGAATATGGGGATGGCTACCGAGACCACCGACAATATGCCTGCAAAGGCATAAATGGAAGAAGCGAAGTGGATTTTCGTTTTTGATATTCCCCTCTTTTCAATATCACCGGTAAAAAAGGCAAGGGAGGTAACACCTCCGGCGGGAATAAAGATGCTGATAAAATTACGTTTCAGCCAAAGCAGAATGGTTGCAGTCAAGGGTATTTTGTTTTTGACCGATGCAAAGGCCAGCTTATACATCAGTCCCTGCAGGATAATATATAGGGCCGTGACCAGGATGCCCAGCAAGACGTAGTCCAATTGCGAGGACAAGAGCACTGTCTTTACCTGGCTAAATTCTGAACGTTCGTGTTTGATTCCCCAGGTGGCAAGGGCAATAAAGAGGATGGTGAGGATGAATTGGGTAATTAGCTTACGGTTTTCACGGATAAGGTTAAATTTCCCTTTTGGAGAAATTGCAGTTTGCAAGGGATGGAGGATGTTTGTTTCCATGGTTGTCAGGTTGTATCAAATTTATGGATACTTTGAACAACCACAAAATGGTTTGTGATTTTTTAATGAAAA
The DNA here is from genome assembly GCA_003450125.1 of Prolixibacteraceae bacterium. Lineage (GTDB taxonomy): Bacteria > Bacteroidota > Bacteroidia > Bacteroidales > Prolixibacteraceae > Aquipluma. Next base: position 24,129 of record DMFR01000459.1, read on the forward strand.
TTTGGGGAATATATCTGTCAACTGCTTTCTATTTCCCTGGAAGTCGATTTTAATGTTGTGCAACAGCTGATAGGTCATCTGGAGGAATAAAGGCATCGGGCTTGGCGCCGGCAGAGAGCCATTCGTCCCTGCTTGTTCCTCACTTGCTATACCCATCATCTGATACCTTTCTGATAC
>DMFR01000459.1:24362-29626 GCA_003450125.1 Prolixibacteraceae bacterium
CTTTTCTGATACCTTTCTGTAATATGAGGTTACAGAAAGGTTACAGATGAGTTACAGATGAGTTACAGATGATAGCTTTTCATACCCTATTCCATCAGGTAAAAGGAGACTTCTTATATTAACTGAAGTATTTTTGTACATTTACTGTATCTTATTCATAAGTAGAATGGCCATGGACTTTTTGAAAAACGAATACCTGTCAATTGTCTTCAGCTCCGTCGCAGTTTACCTGTTCATTATACTGGCGATAAGGCTTTTTGGCAAAAAGGAGCTTTCACAGTTGTCGGTTGTTGACCTGGTTTTTATACTACTGATCAGCAATTCCGTGCAGAATGCAATGGTGGGAAGTAATACAAGCCTTGCAGGGGGTCTGATGGCCGCTTCTGCATTATTTGCAGTTAACTTTCTGATGAAAAGGGCCATTTACCGTTTCCCATCGCTCAGTAAATTCATTCAGGGAGAAGCCATCATGTTGGTTTACAAAGGAAGGATGAAGATAGACAATATGCACCATACCCGTATTACCCAAGATGAATTGATGGAAGCCGTGCGTGAACATGGGGTCAATTCAATTGCAGAAGTTGACCTTGCAGTTCTTGAGGTGGATGGGAATATCAGTATCCTTTCCAATAATTTTAACAGGAAGACCAATCGAAGACGGAAAGTGCATAAAGCCATTACAAAACAACAATGACTTTATCGATCTATTTTGGGTGAATATTGATTACAAAAATCTTATTTCTTCAGGAAGAAAATAGTTGCAGCAATCAAGCCAGCCGAAACAACTATCCAGCGTAGCAATTCAGGCTTAATTTTGGTAGCCAGTCTGCCCCCCATTAGTCCGCCTAAAATGAACCCGAACATCATTACAAAGGCAATTGCCCAATCTACTTTTCCGGAGAAGGCAAAATAAATAGCAGCCGAAAGGTTTATGGCGAATCCTAGGGCCTGTTTGAGGAAGTTGAGCCTGGTGAGTGAATCGTCAATCACCATTCCTAGTACAGCCATGAGGATAACCCCTAAGCCTGCACCGAAATAGCCCCCATAGATAGCAGCCAGAAATACCATGCTGATCATGATCACCGGGTTATGGATTTCCTTGTGTACATGCCCCAGGCGGGAAGCTACCCAGTTTTTTATTCGTACCTGTGCTGCCAGTAATAAGGTGGCCATCAGAATCAAATAGGGTATAATACTCCGGAAGGCCTGTTCGCTTGTATTTAAGATGAGCAAACCACCACCAATACCACCCAGAATGGCAACAGGCAATAGTTTAAGCAAACGGCGGTATTGGGAATGAAAATCCTTTCTTTGTGACCACATTCCACCTATAGTTCCAGGTACCAGGGCAACAGTATTGGTGACATTGGCAATCACTGGTGGAATGCCTATTGCAAGCAGTACCGGAAAAGTAACCAGTGTTCCTCCGCCTGCTATGGCATTGATAAACCCTGCTGCAATGGCAGCCAGAAAAACCAGTACTTCATTGAGGATGGACATGTCAATAGATTACAGTAAGCCGCAAAGATGAGAAAACCTAGGGAAAAGAGCAAAAGTAGAAATTAAAGGAATAAGGAATAAGAAATAAGAAATAAGAAATAAGAAACAAGAAACAAGGAATAAGGAAGTGAGACGTCGACGTTTCTTATTTCTTGTTTCTTATTCCTTATTTCTTTATTTAAAAGTTTTGGACTATACCCGATACTATATCTGCTCCCATCCTTCCCTGTAGTTGTGCCTGATCCATTCTTCTGCCGATGCCAGTGCAGGAATGGTGTCATATTTGGTATTGAATTTAGGATCACCGTTGATCACTTCAAATTTGTTGGTAGTGATAACCCTGATCTTATCAGCGGAGCTGATGTTGGTAAATTGCATGTTTTTACCATCCCACAACAGGCGTTTTCTCAAGTCCTGCAGGCGGACAGCCAGCACTCCCATTACCACCATCTCGTTCAATGGTCCTGAATAGCTGAAGTTGGAACTAGGCTCTACCCGGTTGCTCTTGGGTTCTTTGGCCGCACGAATCCAATCCTGTTCGTGTCCGTTGGTTTCCCAGTTGGGAATACGTCTGATGGTCTTTTCGGGTTGGTTGAAGTGGGCCATTTCTGACATAGGCAAAAGACTTGGATCAGAAGCAGAACTGCCACAGATGATCTTGCCTTTTGTACCATAAAAAATAACTCCCCCGCTTCCATTTCCCATCGGCTCCCCCTCTTTCAATTCCTGTGGACGTTCGGGCAACATTCCTCCATCATACCAGGTGACTTTTACCTCAGGCATCCCCACTTTGGGTAGGTTATCCCTGCGAGGGAACCAATAGGTTACCTTTTCGGCATTGGGACAAGATTCGGTATTGATGGGCGTTGAACTGGCTTCTACTGCTGTTGGATATTGCAGCATCAATGCTTTGAAAACAGGATCTAGAATATGGCAGGCCATATCACCCAGGGCGCCTGTTCCAAAGTCCCACCATCCACGCCAGTTCCAGGGAGTATAGACTTCATGATAAGGACGGAATTTAGCAGGGCCGATAAATAAGTCCCAGTTTAAAGATGATGGAACACGCATTTTCTCTGTAGGGCGTTCCAATCCCTGTGGCCATATCGGCCGGTTGGTCCATGCATCCACTGAAGTTATTTCACCAATGGTCCCGGCCCATATCCATTCACAAATCCTTCTGATCCCTTCTCCTGCATTGCCCTGGTTGCCCATTTGTGTGGCTACACCATAGCGGGCTGCAGCTTCGGTCAGGATGCGTGATTCGTAAACTGAGTGGGTCAATGGCTTTTGAAGGTAAACATGGTATCCGGCCTTCATGGCCATCAATGCCGGCAGAGCGTGTGAATGATCAGGAGTGGCAATCATCACCGCATCAATGTCCTTCTGTTTGTCAAACATCTGTCGGTAATCCTCATACCTTGGAGCAAGCGGCCATTTCCTGAAGGCATTGCGTCCTGCATATTTGGAATCGACATCACACAGGGCAACGATGTTATCGGTATCCATGTTCGAGAGGTTGTTAAAACCCATCCCCCCGACGCCTATCCCGGCAATATTGAGTTTGTCGCTGGGCGCTTTGTGACCCAGTCCTGCAATCACATTTGAAGGTAGTAAGGTGACTGCAGTTGCGGCCAATGCAGTGGTACTCAGAAAGTGTCTGCGGCTGAGATTAGAACCGTTGTTTGCCATGTTGTTTAGTTCAGAAAGTGAAGGTTTTCTTATTTCGGTGAAAATACGCAATTTGATTTAAATTTTGAAATGAATCGAATGATCTCTTTTTATTACTTACTCACCTTACGCAAGAACACTTATTTTATAGAAAAAAGAAAAAAGGAACACTGATCTGACTGATGTTACAGATTTACACTGATCTTTTTATTTCGTATTAATCATTTAAATTCATGCAAATCGTATTTTAAGAGATCAGTGTAAATCTGTTTTATCAGTTAAATCTGTGTTCCATTTTTCTTTTTTCCTATAAATAAGTGTTCTTGCGTAAGGTGAGTAAGTAATAAAAATGGCGAACATTTTCATGTCCGCCATTTCAGGTATATTTCTACTTAACAACTTAAGCCGGCATTTCAGGAAGTTTCCATCCTTCGCGGTAAGTATGTTTAATCAGTTCAGCTGCAAATTCAGTAGCAGGAACAGGATCGGTATACGTTTTATTGAAAGTCGGGTGACCATCATGGATCTTGAATCCGTCTTCGATAACGATTTTGATCTTTTCGTCAGGGGTAATGTTGGTGAATTTCATGTTTGGTCCATCCCACATTAACTCTTTGTTCAGGGTCTGTAGACGAACGCCCAATACGCCCATTACCACCATTTCGTTGAAAGGACCTGACATGCTGAAATCAGAAACAGTCTTCACACGGTTTTCAGGAGATTCTTTACATGCACGTACCCAATCCATTTCGTGACCACCATCCATTGGATTTTCAATACGACGACGGAACTTTGGAGCATCAGGTTTTACAACAGTGCCATCAGGACGTAAAATCCAAGGATTTACACCATAACATCCGCATACAAGAATCCCTTTTGTTCCGTGGAAAAATACGCAGCCGCCTGAATCATTTGGGTCTTTACCGGCAGGCCATGCAGCAGGAAGCATTGGTTTGATACCACCATCATACCAGAACACTTCCACCTGTGGAAGCTGAGCTCCTTTCTTAGAGCCTTTCCATGCACGGGTTGGTACGCGGGCCGGGAATGTTAATTTAACACTTTGTGCTGATGGAGCACAATCCTGAAGCAAAAGGGTTGAATTACCCTGCGCTTTTGTAGGATAGCCCAATTCAAGACCTGTAAATACCGGATGCAGGATATGGCAGGCCATATCGCCCAATGCACCTGTACCATAAGCCCACCAACCACGCCAGTTCCATGGGTGATAAACTTCATTGTAAGGACGCATTTTTGCAGGTCCTGTAAATAAATCCCAGTTCAAGTTATCCGGCACCCATTGGCCCTGAGAAGGGGTATTTAAACCCTGTGGCCAAATCGGACGGTCGGTAAATGCTTCTACTTTGGTGACTTCACCGATTTCGCCGTTGGCCAGCCATTCGCAGGTTAAGCTTACACCTTCACCTGATGAACCCTGGTTACCCATTTGGGTGGCAACTTTGTGCTTTGCAGCCAATTTGGTCAATAAACGAGACTCATAAACCGTATGGGTCAAAGGTTTTTGTACATAGGCATGTTTGCCCATGGTTATAGCCGTAGAGGCAATAATGGCATGGGTATGGTCAGCAGTGGCCACCACTACACCATCAATTGATTTGCCCATTTCATCGTACATCTTTCTCCAGTCCCAGTACTTTTTGGCATTCGGGAAAGTCTTGAAAGTACCATCAGCATATTTCCAATCGACATCGCATAAGGCTACAATGTTTTCTGATGTCAAATGTTTCAGGTTAGCTGCACCCATACCGCCGATACCAATACCGGCAATATTTAATTTGTCACTGGGGGCTTTGTACCCCATACCTGAAACTACGTTGCTGGGCAAAATGGTAATGGCAGCAGCAGCAGTTCCAGTAGTTGCAAGAAATGATCTTCTACTAAGCTTGTTTTCCATTGGTTAATAATTTAAATTCAATTTAGGTTATCTAAATGTTGTGAATTGTTTCAAAAAATCTCCTAAAGGTAAAATTATCTTCTTGAATCTCATGCACAAAAGTTCTAACTTTTTTGAATTTTTATTTGATTGGCCACCATCTCTTAATAAGTGTTTTTCAAACGTTTAAGCATAAAAC
>DMFR01000459.1:29788-30615 GCA_003450125.1 Prolixibacteraceae bacterium
CGCATAAAACCATGAAAATGAATTTTTTCCGATAGCTTTTTTCTATTCATGCATTGATAAATTCAATCTGATCAGGCGAACAAAACAAGGCTCCGGTTTGTCTATCACCTTTAAGATTTCTAAAATATTTAATATTTATAACATGAAGACTATCGGAGAAAAATTCCCGGATTTTGAAAAGGATGCATTGGTATCGCTCACAGTGGACAAAGAGTTTAAGACCCTTACCAAAGATGACCTGAAAGGCAAATGGACTGTCTTTTTTTGGTGGCCCATGGATTTTACATTTATTTGTCCAACAGAAATTATCTCGTTCAACGATCATTTTGATGATTTTGTCCAGCGCGATGCCAATTTAATAGGTGCCTCCACCGATTCCCAATATGTACACAAGGCATGGCGCAACAGCCACCCGGGGTTAAAAGGTTTAAAGTTCCCCATGTTGGCCGATACCAGCAAATCGCTGGCAAAAAAATTGGGCATCCTGGAACCTGGGGCAAAAGTGGCCTACCGTGCAACCTATATCATCGATCCGGAAGGAATAATCCAGCACGTATCCATCAACGGGCTGAATGTGGGAAGAAATGTGAAGGAAACCGTCCGTATCCTGGATGCTTTGCAAACCGGTGAATTGACTCCCTGTGACTGGGTTCCAGGACAAGCTACCCTGTCATAGTTGAAACATCAAATATATGGAAAAGGCTGTCTGAAAGGGGCAGCCTTTTTTATTTGCACTAATCTCTTGCGGTATGGGCATCAAGTACAAAAGCCTTTGGAAGGGACCTATTCGGGTACTATCATCTTATACTTTTCTGATACCTTTCTGA
>DMFR01000459.1:30764-35313 GCA_003450125.1 Prolixibacteraceae bacterium
AAAGGTATCAGAAAAGTATCAGAAAAGTATAAGATGACAGGGCCCGGGTAAGTCCCTTTCAAAAGCTTTTGTACTTGATCGGTTATAAGAGATTTGGAGTAGGGTGGTAAAAAGACCGCTGGAGAAGATGAACTAGTGGTGATTGAAAGCTTACCCATCCTATGGTATTTTAATCGGATAAGGGTTCTTCCTTTTTAAAGGATATGTAGAACAGAATTGATTTTATAAAACAAAGGCGGAACCCAGTTACCCGGATTCCGCCTTTTATATAGGTAATCAACTATTTATTTAGAACATATCTTCCGGTCCCTGAGACGGTTGATCAGTTTGAGAAGGTTGTTTTTCCATTTTATAGTTGTTGATCTTGTAACTTAAAGTGAGCATCAACACACGGGGTTCACGTTGCATCCTGAAGGTCGACTTGAAATTCTCGCCATAGGAGGTTCCTCCAAATTTGGCCGTTCCCAATACATCACGCATACTGAGAGTGGCTGTCAGCTTCTTTTTCATGAAGTCCTGGCGGTAAGACAGGTTGGTAAACATCATGCCTTTCTGGTCGCCCTGTGCCGAGACTGAAGGGCCGCGATAATTACCGGTCAGTTGAAAACGGCTGTCGGGACTGAACTTGACGGTGGCATTTAACCTTGCGGAATAATTGGTGCTTTGTTTGTCTACTGATTGGCCCAGTACCTGGCCCTTTAACTGGTAATTGTACAAACTGAAACTGGTGTTGATCAAAAGCCATTTGGTGGCATCAATGTTACCCATGATTTCACCCCCCATTGAATAGTCGCGGTTGAGGTTATTCATGGTCATGTAGGATATTTCACCTACCTGTGTCTGCAGGCGGGTAATCAGGTTGTTGGTTGTCCGGTAAAAGGTTTCGAAGGAAAGGAATGATTTACCAAAGTTGCGGATATAACTCAACTCATAGGAATCCGTATATTCGGGTTTCAGGTTGGGGTTTCCGGTACGGATGGCGTACTTGTTCATGTAACTGGGAAATGGATCAAGATCACGGCCGTCGGGACGATTGATACGCCTGGAATAACTGGTCATGAACTGGTTTTTATTGGCCAGTTCATAGGAGAAATGGGCCGATGGGAAAACATCAAACATGTTGAGTTTGTAGGGAGTCAGTACTTTTGAATCTTCAATGGACCGGTTGGTATATTCACCCCTCAACCCGAGCATATACTGAAGGGATTTTAAACTTCCTGAAAAAGTTGAGTAGATTGAATGAATATCTTCCTTATAAATCATTCCGCTGGTAAAATCAGGATTGTTTACACCGAAGTTGGTAAAGTTAAAATCTTCGTTTTCACGTTCCATGCGGCTTTGAACTCCAGCTTCCAGCTTTTTCCCTGACTTAAGGGGTAAGGTATAATCAACTTTCATGCGGTAGTCATTTGAACTGCTGTTGTCGTTGGTAACCACCTGTGAAAGATAGTTTGAACTTTTCCCATAACCGGAGTCTGATAGGTATTCATCAATGGTTTCTGACGATTGGCCGTCCCTGTTCCGGTAGGTAAAAGTACCTTCAAGCTTGTGGGTTCCTGAGTCGTTCAGTTTACTGAGGAAGCTGGCATCGGCGCTCACTGTATTGCCATCCCGGGTAGAGTTGTTGTCCTGAATTGAAAATGTATCTACAGTGGAGGGAAGGTAGTACTTGTGCAGTTTTCCACCCCCATTGCCATCAAAATTAAATTTGCCGATTTGTCCTGATACGGTTACCGAAGTATTTTTGGTCAAAAAATAATCGAACCCGGCTTTCAATTGCTGACCCCCTCTGGATTGATTTCTCCTTCCCTCGGAAACCAGGACGGTAGTGTCACCGGCATAAGTTTCACGGGTCGATTTCATGGTACCGTAGTCGGTATTGTCGTTCCAGTTGGCCCCAAAAAAGAGGTTGTATTTCTTTGTTTTATAGTTCAGGGTCAAATCGGTTCCATATTTATCACCTGTCCCTATATTTGCATTGATCACCCCGTTGATGCCGGAAAGGACGTTCTTTTTCATCACAATGTTGATGATACCGGCCTGGCCGTCAGGGTCGTATTTGACGGATGGATTGGTAATGATCTCAATATTTTCAATCACAGAAGCAGGAATCTGTTTCAGGGCATCGCTTCCGGTCAATACGCTGGGGCGGCCATCAATGAGAACGGTAAAATTGGTAGATCCGCGAAGGCTAACATTTCCGTCAATGTCTACATCCACCGAAGGGGTATTTTCCAGAACGGTAACAGCAGTTCCACCGGCAGCATTAACGTCCTGGCTTACATTGATCACTTTTTTGTCAATTTTATACTCTACACGGCTACGGTCAGCCACTACGTCAACAGTTCCAATCTTCTGGGTAGAAATGGCCAGTTCGATCGTTCCCAGGTCGTTGACCGTTGAGTTGGGGAAAATCTTAATGTCTTTGATGCTATTTTTTTCGAATCCAATAAATTTAGCTTCCACATAGAACATTCCATAAGGCAAGTCGGTGATTTCGAACATTCCCTGAGCATTTGTAATCCCCCCGGTGACCAGTTTGGAATCCCGTTTGCTGTAAATGGCAATGTTGGCATATTCCATGGGTTTCTTGGTTTCAGCATCAATAATTTTTCCCTTTATCACCCCAATCTTTGGCATGTTGGCCATATCACCCCCCCGGTTACCATACTGTGGTGCTTGTGAATAGGCGCTCCCAGCTGTTAAAAGGATTAAAAACAGCAAAATCAATACATTCTTCATCTTCAAAAATTATTAATTATAAATCTACTATCCATTCAGACTGCCCAAAGTAAGGAAAGTTTAAACCCTGTGGCAAATCAGTTGTTAATGTTTGTAAACGATTTGATGAACTATTAATATCACAATGGGGTTGCTTTTATGAAAAATGGAACAATATTTGCTTGTTATCTTGAAGCGTGAATTTAAAATCCAGATCATCATGAAAAGACTTATTTTCCTGCTAACTGCTGTTTCCATTGTGGCAGCGTGTTCTGTTTCAAACCGGATCATTAAGGTAAAGAATCCAAATAAGGGATTGAAAAGCTTCAGGTTGGTTCAAACCCCTGATGCCTACTCTTCGGTGGACAATGAGAAGGTGCATTCAAAAGTAAAGCTCATTTCAACTTATCTGTTTGAAGAAAGGGAAAATGCACATCCCCAAATAGCCATCAATTTCACGGTAGTATCCCCATTGAAATCCAAAATGCCCGATGCGGAACTATTTTATAACCTGGATGGGGAAAAAATTAAGGTAGCTTCAGAAGACAAGATGAAGACAGGGCTGTTTATCGTACCTGAAAATCTTTGGGTTTCGGTGGTTCATGCTCAGAAAATAAAATGCATCCTTAAAAGCAGCCATGAAGGAGTTGAAATGGAATTAAACCCGTCAGAGCGCAATAAGCTATCCGAATTCTTTCAATCGGCCATCAATCAAAGAGACATTCAATTCCCTGCCATCCCTCCAGGTAAGAAGAAATGGTGAGGGAAAAAATCAATGATCAAATGCCATATTTCATGAAACAGAAGGGTGAACATCAGTTCCTTTACGATGAACTTTTGAAGCGGATTAATGTTTCCATTCCTGAACATTAAATCAAAAGTTATGAAATACGTTGTTTTAGGATCATTAGGGCATGTCAGCAAACCTCTTGCTGAAAAATTAATTGCTGACGGACACTCTGTAACGATTGTAAGCAGCAATCCTGAAAGAGTTGAACAAATACAATCCCTGGGCGGTAAACCTGCCATTGGGAGTGTTGAAGACGTTGTTTTCTTAACCAAGACCTTCAAAGGCGCTGATGCGGTTTATACCATGGTTCCACCTAATTATGGGGCCCGGGATTTGAAGCAATATATTGCCCTGACAGGTAGAAATTTAGCGGAAGCCGTTAAGTCTTCCGGGGTGAAAAATGTAGTTAACCTAAGCAGTATTGGTGCCCACATGGCCGAAGGGGCAGGTCCTGTAAGTGGTTTGTATTTTGTAGAACAGGAATTGAATAACCTGACGGGAGTCAATGTTTTGCACCTTCGTGCCGGGATTTTCTACCTGAATTTTTTGTCCGACATTGGATTGATTAAACAAAGGAGCATCATGGGCGGCAATTACGGAGATAACACCCTACTTGCCTTAGTCCATCCCGATGATATTGCTGATGTTGCAGCTCAGGAACTGGAGAATCTCACCTTCAAGGGGAAAGGCTACCGGTATGTGGTCAGCGATGAGAGAACGACTGATGAGCTGGCTTATACCTTGGGGAAAGCCATCGGCAAACCTCAGCTTGCCTGGGTGGATTTCAAAGATGAAGATGCTATGAATGGCATGTTGCAGGCAGGGTTGCCCGAAGAACTGGCCAGAAACTTTACGGAAATGGGAGCTGCTGTCAGAAGCGGGGAAATGGCTTCTGATTACAAGGTCAACCATCCAACAAGTTTTGGTAAGACTAAACTGGAGAATTTTGCTCCTTATTTTGCTGCCGTTTATGCGCAACCTCAATCGGCTGAAGCACACATCTAAGCACAAATATTTTAAAGTTTAAAGTTCAAAGTT
>DMFR01000459.1:35426-36968 GCA_003450125.1 Prolixibacteraceae bacterium
GTTTAAAGTTCAAAGTTTAAGGTTTAAAGTTACGTGCCGATCTAAGGCTCCCCGTCAATGGAGGTTAAACTTTATGGTTGCATCCGGATCGGCACGCAACTTTAAACTTTAAACTTTAAACCTGAAACCTGAAACTTCTTCAGGGCTTCAGGCGTTTCATGCAATTCATCATGGAACGCGAATTGTGGTAATTGCATTTCCAGATTTGAGACTTCATGGCCAGCTTTTCCTCAGGTTCTTTGTCAATGCCGTTGGGATACCAGTCGCCATGAACATGATCGATCATATACGTTTTGATGTACTTCCATTCTGCCTGGAAAAGTGATTTGTAGTTGTGTGCATCATCAGGAAAAAGCTTTGACATCAACAGAAGCGAGTTCATTCCTTCAGCCTGTGCCCACCAGTTTTTGGTATCTTTGATGATGGTAACCGTATCCTGACCCTTGAAATAATAACCGGCTTCGTAAAACCCGCCAACAGTCTTATCCCATCCATAGCGCAGTGAATGATCCACCATCCGCTTGGCCTTACGAAGGGTAAGTGTATCATTTTCAAGGCCTGCCGCTTCTGAAGCATCCAGCATCAAATAAGCCGTTTCAACGTCATGGCCAAAGGAAATATGATCCTGAACCCATCGTTTGTTGCGAACTTCTTCAGCCGAATCACGAAAAGAAAGGGGTGATATATCCTGGTTCAGGAACAGCTGCAAATAGCCCTTTGGAGTGGTGATCTTGTCTCGGATCAGGCCCAGCATCATTAGCAAACGCTCCTTTACCACCGGATCAGGCCATACACGGTACAACTCGGTCAGGGCTTCCAACAGGTGAATCGAACTGTTCTGGTCTTTTGGGGGAGTTCTCTGAAACCCTTGCTTTAAGGGTGTCCCATCGACTTCAAGGAATTGAAAATATCCGCCATACTGAGGATCGTAGCTGTGTTTGTCGAGCCATAGAAAGGTCTTCTTGGCCAATGCAAGGGCCGAAGTATCCTGGGTCAGGTGAAAGTAGGCCGACAAGGCGTAGAGGGCAAATGCATTCCCATAGGCTTCCTTGATGATCCTGTTCGCTTTCTTCGCTTTCAATACATTTCCCTGCCGATCCACCAGATTGAAAAAACCGCCTTGTTTAGAGTCCCACATCTTGTCTTTCAGGAACTGGAAGCCATGGCTGGCCATCTTCTGGTAATAGGCTTTTTTCTCAGGATAGAATTCTGCAACCGTTGAACAGGTCCATACATGACGGCTCTGGGTGACTATCATCTTGTCTTGAGGGCCATCCATCGCCCATTTATAATCGAAGTCGCTTAAAAAGCCTCCGTAGATACTATCCACTGTACGGGGATACCAAACATCGAGTAGTTCCTTGTTGAGAGATACGGACAGTTCATTGAATATTTTCTGGTCATTTGGATCTGTTGGTTTCTCCTTTACGGTACAGGATAAGAACGATAGGAAAATCAACAGCAGGGGGAAGAGAAGTTTAGTCGTCATAGGTTTAGGTTGAAGGTGAAGGGGGATAGGTTTTATTACTGACGGGGTGACTC
>DMFR01000459.1:37151-39715 GCA_003450125.1 Prolixibacteraceae bacterium
CTAAAAGCCCCCCCGTCAGTAGCTTAGAAATCGAGCCTGTAAAGAAGTGTCGTGTTCAGAACGTTGTTGAACTGGTTGCTTATCCAGTAGTACAAGCCTGTACCTGGTTGAGGACGAATGGGTACAAGGGAATAGGCCCCACGCATATCAATGGACAAACGCTCAGTCATCTTGAACCGGAAACCCAGGAACCCCTGGAAATCAAAGCTGTTGAAGGGGTGTTGATCCTCTGGCTGAAACTTCCCGTAGTTATCGTATTCAGTGCCACTGATCAGGTAGCCTGCCGATACTCCGGCAAGGATAGAACTCCTTTCGCTGACATGTACCCCCAGGTATACTGGAAGGTCAATGTAATTCAAGCGCATGATGAATTTATCCTGGTCTCCAATCTTGGGATTGGGGTTCTTTCGGCTGCCTTTCTGGGCAAACTTAATTTCCATTCCACTGAAGATCGTCCTTGATAAATTGGTAAGCACATAACCACCAGCTACGATGCCCGGTTTATTGTATCCGCTGTAGGAATCACCGTCCACCTGGGAAGCATTTAAACCGCCTAGCACACCACCCTGGAAGGCCTGAGAATACCCTGCCGTTCCGGCAAAAACCAATAGAATAATCAATAGGGAAAAATGTTTCATATCGATTTCATTAATTGTTCCTTTAAAATTTCAACTCCTTTGCCTGCCTTTTCCTGGATGTAGGTTACATTTCGGATAAACACCTCAGGCCGTTCGGGATCAATCACATAAATGGGAGTTCCCCTTTTGGTGTAGTTGATCAGTCCTGCCGCCGGATAGACGTTAAGCGAGGTGCCGATGACAGCCAATATATCTGCTTTTTCGACAATGGCAATGGCTTCATCCATTGCAGGAACAGCCTCTCCAAACCAGACAATATGGGGACGAAGCTGACTGCCTTTGGCACACAGGTCGCCAAACTTCAGTTCCCAACCCTCGATGTCGTAGATGAGCGACTCGTCCACCGAACTACGTGCCTTTTTCAATTCACCATGTAAATGTAAAACTTTTGAACTGCCCCCACGTTCATGAAGGTCGTCAATATTCTGGGTAACCACATTTACCTCAAAATATTCCTCCAATTCAGCCACGCCGATATGCCCTGCATTGGGCACACATTCGTACAACTGCCTGCGCCTGTCGTTGTAAAACTTCATGACCAGTTGCGGATTGCGGGCCCAGGCTTCGGGAGTGGCGACCTCCATCACATCATATTCTTCCCATAGTCCATCCATGTCTCGAAAGGTGCGGATGCCGCTCTCCTGGCTCATGCCCGCTCCCGAAAGGATAACAAGGTTCTTTTTCATGTGTTTGTTTTTAAAAGTACTTAAAGTGAACTAAAGTGTCTAAAGTGAACTAAAGTGCCTAGAGTACTTAGAGTTAAACGAACTGAATGCTGAAAGTACTTTAGGCACTTTAGTTCACTCTAAGTACTTTAAGTACTTTTTTTACTTTTCAATGCGATAACAATTTCAATGAAGAAGCTTCACGGTATCCGTTAATCTTCATAGTTCCTTTTTTAAACACATCCACTATCACGTAACTGTTGTGTTTAAGGCCACTGCCAAAAACCGTTGAGATAAATGAATAATAATGGATATTATTGATCATGCTGTATTTTTCAGAATTGACATGGCCTTGAAATACACAAAGTACTTTTCCCGAATCCTCCATTATTTTTCTCACCTCAGGGGCATTCTGTGCACTTCGCTTCATTCCCTTTGAATCGTCCAGTAATTGGTGAATAAAGACAATGGCCGGAAGTTGATTGGACTTCAAATCCTCCTTTAACCATTCCACCTCCCTTGCCGGAATATAGGACAGCACCCCCGTGTAATTATCCTTGTTGTAATCCTTTTCATCCGCCGTGTAATTTCCATCCAGAACGATAAAATGAAATCCTTTCTGATTGAAGGAATAATAGTTTTTATCCTTGGCAATTCCGGTATTCTCCACCCTTTCCAAGAATTGGGTCTTGGTGATTCCATCCATATCATGGTTGCCCAAAACGTGGTAAGTAGGCCCTTTGAACTGATGAAAGACCGCTTCCACATCGGTCAGATAGCCCAGGGTGTTGGCTTCATTTGGAACCGCGTCCTGATCTTTGAAATCGCCCAGTTCAACGATAAAATCCACTTTCTCCTTGTTCATCACGTTAATAAACTCGCTTAGCTTACGCAGCGATTGGTTGTAATACCGCTCCTTGAAATGATCACGGGCGGCATAATGCACATCGGTAATCATGCCAAAGCGAAGTACCGGGGTCTTCGTCTTCTTGGCGAATAGACTCACAGAAATCAATAATCCCAAGGCTACCAGGCCGGCTATCCAAAGGAATTTACTCTTCAAAACAGTTAATTTTTTCATCCCTACATCCATCCTTTTGTTTGACCAAATATATGAATTTACTGAATACCCTTGGATATAAATCATTCATCATCCCAGGGCTGTTCAATTCTAATAAATGGCTGAACAAATAATGTGAACGGACTGATGAAGAGTTTAGGTATTGACTGATTATATATTAAGTAAATGGAATCATTTATT
>DMFR01000237.1 GCA_003450125.1 Prolixibacteraceae bacterium
ACTCTAAATACTTTAGGCACTCTAAAATTGTTATTTTTGTACTACAGTTATTTGTTCAAATTAAATCACCATACCTATGAAAATGAAAATAACCTTCGTTTTTGCCGTGTTTTTCACCCTGGCAAACCTTGCAGTACAGGCCAAATCGACCAAAAGGCCAACGGATACAAAAGATGTCCAGATTGGTCTGGAGCTAGGCAACAAGGCTCCTGAAATTTCAGAAAAAACAGCCGATGGAAAAGAACTTAAACTTTCATCTCTGAAAGGAAAAATCGTATTGATTGATTTCTGGGCTTCCTGGTGTGGACCTTGCCGTATGGAAAATCCTACGGTTGTGGCTGCCTACGAAAAGTTCAAGGACTCAAAGTTCAAGAATGGCAAAGGATTCACCGTTTTCAGCGTTTCGCTCGATAAAGACAAAGATGCATGGCAGAACGCTATCAAAGCCGATAGACTATTCTGGGAAAATCATGTAAGTGATCTGCAGGCTTGGAATTCAAAATATGCCGCTGTCTATGGCGTTCGTGGGATACCTGCCAACTTTCTCATTGACGGGGATGGCATTATCATCGGGAAATCCTTACGTGGCCCGGCTTTGGAAGAAGCGGTATCCGCGCTGCTGAAATAAACAGAAGAGTTTAAAGTTTCAGGTTTAAAGTTTAAAGTTGCGTGCCGAACTGTTAGCACTCAATAGTTTAATGTTGAGTAGCTTTGGATCGGCACGCAACTTTAAACATTAAACTTTGAACTTTGAACTCTTATAAGTAAAACCTACTTTTCGAATATGTGTGGATTTAGCGGAGTCATATCCAACGGTGAAATTCATCAGCAAACGATTGTAGACAGTATTTCTGCCATCAAACACAGAGGTCCTGATGATACATTGGTGTTCTCCGGAGACCAGCAATTTTATGCCTGTGAATTATCCAACGCGGCTACCCTTGAGACCTACCCTTCCCTGCCTGAGGATAAGAAATCAAACTTATTTTTAGGCTTCAACCGTTTATCCATTGTCGATTTATCCCAGAAGGCCATGCAGCCCTTTTTTGATGAAGAAAGAGAAGTGGCAATGATGCTCAATGGCGAAATCTACAATTACATTGAACTTAGAAACGAATTTCTGGCTGATGAATCATTTGTTTCACAGTCGGATAGCGAAGTGGCCTTTCGCCTTTACCTCAAATATGGCGATGAGTTTGTGCACCTGCTAAGAGGAATGTTTTCCATTGTTGTATATGATTTCAAACACCATCAACTAAAAGCCTGGCGTGACCGTCTGGGGATGAAACCCTTTTACTATGCCCTGAAAGACGGGATCTTTGTCTTTTCGTCTGAAATGAAAGGCCTGTTTGCCACCCAGGTCATTCAAAAGGAGATCAATTACCAGGGTCTTGCCTATTCCATGTACCTGGGCACCTGCCCTTCCCCGCTAACGATTTTCAAGGGTATTAGTTCTCTTCAGGCAGGAAGTAAGCTGGAGTTTTCACTTCTGTCAGGAGAAATAAAAACAGCTTGCTATTGGCATTTAAAATACGTCCCATCAGGCAGAACAATTGGCTTTGAGGAGTTCAACTCCGATTTGGAGGAATTGTGCCGACTGCACAGTTCGGGTGACGTAGATAAAGCCCTTATGCTCAGCGGGGGGATGGACAGCGGAACTCTGGCACATTATTTCAGCAAGTTTGATCCTGAATTGAAATGCTTGAACATCTATGCCAAGAATCATTCCATCGATGAACGTCCCTTTGCCCAGGAGAATGCCTCCAATGCCCGTCTGGATATTGAATTTTTAGAAATACCGACATCTCCATCAGACCATCAAATTGACGGGTGCCTGAATGCAGAGGAAGAACCCAACTGTATTCCAGAGCCTGCAGTCTTCCTATGCAACAAAGCAAGAGTGATGGGCATCAAAGTCCTATACAGCGCTCTTGGACCTGACGAGCTTTTTGGAGGATACAACTATTTTGCCACTGTCAGTAAATTTGAAAAGCTTTCTGGTATCCTTAAATTCATTCCATCCTCCTTCGTTCCTGGGAAGTACAGGTCAAAATTTTCAGAGGTGAAAAGGTATGGCTTGGAGAATTATGCCCTGATCTGCCGGCGGTTGTTCCACTGGGATGACATAGTGCAATTTCTGCAAAAGAAGGGCGAATTAATTCCCATTCATCCGATTCAGTACCTCAACAATCAGGTAGATATAATCTACCCTGAATTCAAGAATTTGCCTTTATTGAAGAAGGTATCCTATTTGGAGATCTTCTATTTTATTTCGTCCCATCATACTTTTAGAAGCGATCAACCCTCCATGCGTTTCTCCATTGAAATGAGATTTCCTTTTTTAGATCACCTGTTTATAGAAAAATATTTCAACCAAACAGATACATTTGATCATTTGGACAAATACCTGAAGCCTCAGTTCAGGGAATATGTTTCGAATATTCTACCCCGGAAAATAATTGGGATGGAGAAAAAAGGCTTTTCCATGCCCACTGAATATTGGATCCATAAAGAAACCGTGATGGCAAAACATGACATTAAAACAACCCGCTCAACGCAGCACTGGTATCTAAAGATGCTCAGTGAAATTGAAGCACAATAAATGGTTATTGGCTACTAGCTGCTTGCTGCTAGTAACCAGCAGCCAACAGCCAGATTTTTACCCAAAATCCTGTAATGAATGTCAGTTATCAATTATTTAAAATGCCAATTTGTCAATTTTTACACCATTGGCAGTATATTTGCACTTCGAAAACAAACTTAAAAATTCAGGTACAATGACAGAAGATAAAGCCCAGGTCAACGAACAACGTGACAATGAAACGCCAGATTTTACTCAGCAGGCAGAGGAATCAAAACATACGAAAAAGGAATCAAGAAAAGATAAAGCTCACAAGATAACAGAAACTGAAGAACAACTTGAGAAAGTGGAATTGGAACTCTTCGAGCTGAAAGATAGGCACATCCGTCTACAAGCCGAGTTTGACAATTACCGTAAACGTACGTTGAAAGAACGCATGGAACTGTTAAAAACAGCCAATGAGAGCCTTTTAATCAGTCTACTCCCTGTGGTGGATGATTTTGACCGTGCCAATCAGATTCTCGATTCAGTGCAAGAAGAAAGCCATGTGAAAGAAGGGGTCAGTTTGATATACACCAAG
>DMFR01000401.1 GCA_003450125.1 Prolixibacteraceae bacterium
ATTTAACACTATTGATTTTTAAAGCATGGGTAACGACCGGAAGCTTGAGCATATAAAATTAGCCCTTGATTCACAAACGAAATTGGATGAGCAAGACCGTCGATTCAACTACGAACCCATGCTTGCGGCTCATCCTGAGAACCTGGATTTGAGTGTCAAATTGCTGGGGAAGACTATGAGGACGCCGATCTGGGTTTCAAGCATGACTGGCGGAACAGGATTGGCGCGTACCATCAATGGCCGTATCGCAAGAGCCTGCCGTGAATTCGGAATGGGAATGGGACTGGGTTCGTGCCGCAAGATCCTGTTTGATAAAACCCATTGGGATGACTTTAATTTCAGGGATGAAATTGGTGAGGAACAGCCATTCTGGGCCAATCTGGGCATTTCACAGGTAGAGGAATTGCTTTTTTCTGAAAACATTCAGGCTATCGTTGATCTGGTAGGTGAACTTCGTGCTGATGGCCTTATCGTGCATATCAATCCTTTACAGGAATGGTTCCAGCCTGAAGGAAACCGGCTTAAACAGGCGCCTATAAAGACAATCAGACAACTGCTCGCCAAGGTTCAGATGAAAATTATTGTCAAGGAAGTAGGACAAGGTTTTGGACCGGAAAGCCTTCGTCAATTATTAGCTCTTCCGCTTGAAGCCATAGAGTTTGGAGCCTATGGAGGCACCAATTTCTCCAAGCTTGAAATGTTAAGGGGCGATCAGCAAAAGCTTGAAGCCAGTCTTCCATTTGCATTTATAGGACAATCAGCGGGACAGATGGTCAGTTATGTCAACCGAATCCTTAATGAAAACCCACAGCAGGCTTGTGGACAGTTGATCATTTCAGGGGGCATTCAAAATGCTTTGGACGGTTATTATTTGACTTCAAAAAGCCAGTTGCCTGCTGTATTTGGCATGGCTTCAATGGTATTGAAACATGCTTCAGAAAGCTATGCTTCGCTGCAAGGGTTTCTGGAAGCACAGATTCAGACTCTCAGCCTGGCACATACCTTTTTGACCCTCAATCCCGATTATCATGGATGATTCCATTATACCCGGGTTTTCAAAATATTCCAAACAGTGGCGCATAGACGCCTTGATTCAGAAATACAACTTAGATGCAGGTTTGGGCGCTTGGCTCAGCACATTTGAAGTTTCTGATCTTAAGATTCAGAAAATCATAGACGATTTAAGTGAAAATCAGGTATCCAATTTTCATCTTCCTTTTTCCATTGCGCCCAACTTTGTAGTAAATGGAAGAAATATGTTCTTTCCATTGGTTTCGGAAGAAAGTTCAGTGGTGGCTGCTTTGGCCAATGCTGCCGGTTATTGGGCTAGGCGTGGTGGGTTTTATGCTGAAGTATTGGGAACGGAGAAAAAAGGTCAGGTCCATTTCCAATGGAAGGGCAAGGCAGAAAAGCTTCATTTACTTTTCCCCCAGATCAAGGAGCGTTTGCTGGAACAAAGCGCCTACCTGATGACAAAAATGGTGGAAAGGGGTGGGGGAGTCAGTTCCCTTGAACTGAAAGAAATGAAACACATTTTACCTGATTATTTTCAGTTGGATATTGGCTTTCAAACCTGCGATGTAATGGGGGCCAACTTCATTAACTCCTGCCTTGAACAGTTCGCCAAGAGCCTTCAGGAATACTTCAGAACAAGTGAAAGAACAGATGGCGAAGAGAAGGATTGTAAAATTATTATGGCAATTCTCTCCAATTATACTCCTGACAGCCGGGTTCGTGCCTGGATGGAATGCCCGGTAACTGATCTGCTGGAAGGGCAATCAGAAGAAGAAAATAGTCGCTTTGCCATTGCCTTTGAACAGGCTATCCGCATTTCACAATTCGATATCAGTCGTGCAGTTACGCACAACAAGGGTATCTTCAACGGCATTGATGCCCTTGCCCTTGCAACAGGAAATGATTTCAGGGCTATTGAAGCCTGCGGTCATGCTTTTGCCACCAGAAAGGGTTCCTACAGTGGATTGACTGACGTTGAGATCACCGATGGAACCTTTCGCTTCAGCATTGAACTGGCAATGGCAGTGGGGGTAGTAGGTGGAGTGACCTCAGTACACCCATTGGCAAAACTGGCCATGCAGATATTGGGCAATCCTACAGCTTCAGGACTTATGATGTATATGGCAACTGCTGGATTGGCATCCAATTTCGCGGCAGTCAAAGCGCTTGTTTCCGTTGGGATACAGCAGGGGCATATGAAAATGCATCTGAACAATATCCTGACTCAACTAAATATTCCAAAAGAGAGATATCCCGAAATACAACGCTATTTTCAGGATAAAACAATCTCCTATTCAGCAGTTGAGCAGTACTGGAAAACACATCAGGATGACTGATCCTATCCATACCTATCATGCAAACGGGAAGTTGCTTTTAAGCGGTGAGTATTTTGTTCTTCATGGGGCAAAAGCACTGGCCTTGCCACTAAAGGTAGGCCAGCAGTTAAGCGTCTATTACGAAGTTCCCTCAAAAACAATACTGTGGAAGGCTTTCTACAAAGATGAAGTTTGGTTCTGGTGTGAATTAAATCCCGATGATTACTCTGTTATAGCTACAAGCGATCAGGATAAAGCGGTCTTATTAAGTAAAATATTTCAAATCATACCGACCTTGAAGCCGGTACTGCTTCCTGAGGCGGGATATCGACTGGAAACTTCGCTTAACGCCCATCCCGATTGGGGTTTTGGAAGCAGCAGCACTTTAATCAGTTTGCTCTCCCAATGGGTGCGGATCAATCCTTTCAAGCTTAACCAGAAGATTTTTAATGGTTCAGGATTCGATATTGCCTGCGCAATGGCAGATGGGCCTATCTTATATACTCAGAATCAAACAGCTCAAAGGATTGATCTGGATTACCCGTTTGAGGAGCAGTTGCTGCTGGTCTATTCAGGGAAGAAGAAAAATACGTTTCCTGAAGTTCAATCTTTCCTGGAAGGGGGGATTGTACCAACCTACCTGATAGATGAAGCTTCAGCCTTGTCCGATGAATTTGCCGTTTGTAGTGATCAGAATACTTTTAACCGATTGATCCATGAACATGAAAGATTGGTGGGAGAGTTAATTGGTCAAATGCCTGTGAAAGAAGCCCTTTTTGCTGATTTCCAGGGCGAAGTAAAGTCTTTGGGTGCCTGGGGGGGTGATTTTTTCCTTGTTTCAGGAACTGAGCCTTTGGATGAAGTAAAAATATATTTTGGAAATAGAGGATTTTCCACTATTTTTAAGTGGACCGAACTTATTTTAAAACCTCAAGCTTAAATGACCCAACTACAAAACGAAGCACTCTGGACAAGCAAGTGGCGATGTCCATCCAATATTGCACTGGTAAAATACTGGGGCAAACGTGACTTTCAGAAACCCATGAACCAGTCGCTGAGCTTTGTACTTCAGAATTCATTTACTGAAATGTCAGTGGAACTGTTTAAGGAGGGCGACCAGAAGGTAGAGTTTTATTTTGAGGGCCTTTCCCATCCATTTGGAGAACGGATTGAAAGTTACCTGGCCCAGTTATCTGTACGGATTCAGTGGATAGAAGATTACAATTTCCGCATTCACAGCCGAAATAGTTTTCCACATTCGGCAGGCATTGCCTCCTCTGCTTCATCCTTTGGCGCATTGGCACTGTGTCTTGCAGAATTACATTTCGCCATTTCAGGAAAGGAACCTGACACTCCTGACTTATGGCGTAAAGCCTCAGAACTGGCCCGTTTGGGAAGTGGAAGCGCTTGCCGTTCTATCTATCCGGGATTCTCCATCTGGGGAAAAGCGCAATTATTTGAAGTTTGTAGCGATGAATATGCCACTCCGCTTTATGAAGGGATTAACCCGGTGTTCTATACCCTTCGCGATGCCATCCTGATTGTTGATTCAGGCGTCAAGGCAGTTTCAAGTACTATTGGGCACATGTTAATGAACGAACACGTTTATCAACCCTCCCGTATTGCGCAGGCGCATCAAAACCTCAATGAACTTTACCTTTCCCTTTTGACGGGCAATAAAGAGAGTTTTGTGGAAGTGGTGGAATCGGAAGCCTTGAGCCTACATGCACTGATGATGACCTCCCGTCCATCATATATGTTACTCAAGCCCAATACCCTTGAACTAATCAGTCGTATTAGGGCATATCGGGAAAAGACGAAGATTCCGGTTTGTTTTACATTGGATGCCGGGCCCAATATACATCTACTTTATTTTAAAAAGAATGAGCTGGAAGTAAGGGCATTCATCGAAGAAGAATTACTGGACTTCTGTGAAAACAGACAATGGATTGATGACCGCATTGGCAAAGGTCCTGAACGAATTATAACTTGAAGAGTTTAAAGTTTAAGGTTCAAAGTTTAAAGTTAACGAAGGGGAACCCTTCCAACGGCACTTAACTTGAAACCTTGAACTTTGAACTTTGAACTTTAAACTTTAAACTTTGAACCTGAAACCCGAATCTTTTAACTCAAAACTCCTGCTCTTTGGTGAATATGGGCTGATGTTTGATGCGATGGCGTTATCAATTCCCTTTTCGCGCTTTTCAGGATCACTTGGTTTTGACACCAAACAAACTCATGGGGAAAGTTCTTCTGAAATCGGGAAGTTTTACATCTATCTAACTTCCCTTGAAGGCCAGAAACTGCATTTCCCATTGGATCTTAAACGTTTTAAAGATGATCTGGGAAAAGGTTTGTACTTTAATTCCAATATTCCCCAGCAATATGGGCTTGGAAGTTCAGGGGCCTTAATAGCTGCCCTTTTTAGCCGTTATGCCGCCAGTGGAATTCCTGTGAATAAACTATCCATTGACTTGCTGAAAGTTGATTTTGCGCATCTTGAAGCCCATTTTCATGGCAAGAGTTCAGGCCTTGATCCCTTGGTTTCCTTTCTCAACTGTCCTTTATTGCTTGATACAAAGAAAGTAGTTCAACCTATTCAACTTGATTTGGGACAAACAGGTATGTCGTTTGCCCTGATTGACACCTGTCTCTTATACACAT
>DMFR01000383.1:0-141 GCA_003450125.1 Prolixibacteraceae bacterium
AGAAACAGTACAGATAGATGCCACCAATCCACTCTCAGGTAGTAGGGGATACCCGCTCAGCTTCGAAAGAAAAGGCGTAAATATTTAAGGGGGATTCGGTTCAAGAACAAAAGCAGCGCTTTCAATCTGATATCCAAATGG
>DMFR01000383.1:408-1523 GCA_003450125.1 Prolixibacteraceae bacterium
AATCTGATATCCAAATGGATTATATGGATATCTTCAAAGCTGTAAAAGCACAGATGTTAATCATAATAATATCCGATCATTGATGCTTCTTGCCTGTGTTTTGTCCACATCAGTAAACTCCTTCTAAAATTGCGTATGCAGGTTATAATAAATAACTGCTTTTACATAAATTCTTATATTTTTGTCAGTTTAATAAATGCATCATAAATCTCAATAATATATTATTGATGAATAAGTTATCTCAAATATTATTGCTTATTTGTATAATTTTTAATTTCAGCATCATTAAGGCCCAGGACAGCAAGCTTGATAGCCTTAAGAATTGCTTAAAAACCCACCTGACAGACGATACGGTTAAGGTAAAGTTGCTCAATGAAATTGTCAGGAACCTTTACAAAAACGATACCGCCAAGGCGTATGATTTTGCAAATAAGGCCATTGAATTATCCGAAAAATTAAATTTCAGCAAAGGGAAGGCCGAAAGCTTATATTTAATCGGGACATCGATTTCATACAACAAGTCGGATAAGGTGGCTTTGGATTATTTTCTCAAAGCATTGAAGATTGCAGAAGATATTAATAATCAAAATAGTATTGCGCAATATTTGATTGCATGTGGAGTAAGCTATGCGTCTATTGGTAATATTTCGGAGGCAACCGGATGTTATTTGCGGGCCAGGAAAATTGCCGAAGAATTAAAGGATCAGTCACTGATTACAAGAAGCCTGGCCTATTTATCGGTGATTTATACCGGAAAAGGTGATTACAGAAAAGCGCTTGAAGGATATCAGGAAATTTTACGGTTATTGGAGAAGAAAGATGATAAAAAGATGCGTTCGAGGATTTTTATCAATATCGGGGAAATATACAAATATCAGGGAAATTATCTCCAGGCACTCGAATTTTACCACAAAGCTTTAAAACTTAAAGAAGAAGACAATGAAGAATCAGGCATCTCCTTGTCTTTCATAAATATAGGAAGTATTTATACTTTGCAGGGAGACTATGAAAAAGCTTTGGACTATCAACATCAGGCATTGAAAATAGCAGATAAAATAAACGACAAACGTCTGATTTCTAATTGTTATGAGGAAATAGGCATTGTATATCTTCAA
>DMFR01000383.1:1610-1964 GCA_003450125.1 Prolixibacteraceae bacterium
TAGGCATTGTATATCTTCAAACCAATAAACCGGAAGCCCTTGAGTATTTTCAAAAAGCTTTAACAATCGCAGAGAAACTGTCCTATCAAACACCCATATTACGCGTAGTAAGTAAAATCGGTGACTTTTATCGGGCTCAGGGTGATTACAACGAAGCACTGGTAAACTACTCAAGATCGCTAAAAATATCAGAGGAGCTAGGCCGAAAACGAACAATTTGTGAAACAAGTATCAAGATTGGAGGCATATATGTTCTTCAAAAGAAGTATGCTAAAGCCTTAGAATACAATCAAAAAAGTATCGTGCTTGCCAATGAGCTAAAGCTTTTAGATAACCAGAAGGACATTCACAAAC
>DMFR01000383.1:2114-5570 GCA_003450125.1 Prolixibacteraceae bacterium
ACAAACAGCTTTCAGAGATTTATGCCGCTACCGGAGATTATAAAAACGCATACCTCCATCACAAGTTATTTGCCGAAATAAACGACCGTGTTTACAACGAAAAGAATGTGAAGAAAATAGCAGAACTGGAATACTCCTCAAAGTATGAGAAAGAGAAACAAGCCATTGAATTAGAGCAACAGAAAAAAGATGCTGTCCAGGCAGCCACTATGTTTTCGCTTATCATGGGACTTATATTGGTTTCATTATTCGCGCTATATGTATTTCGCTCTTCGCGCATTAAACACAAGACCAACCTAATTCTCGCTAAGCAGAAACACGATATAGAAAAGTTAAATGAGGAGTATCTGGTTGTAAATGAAGAATTAACAACAACCAACGAAGCGCTTGTTGAGACAAAAAAGATGGTTGAAGCAAGTGAGCAAAGGTTAAATCTCCTGATTAAAAATTCAAATGATATTCTTGTTTTAGTCAATGAGAAGGGAGAACAATTTTTTATCAGCGATGCGGCAAAAAACCTTACGGGCTATGCTGTAGAAGAGTTATTAGGCACTGTCGAAGATGTAATTTATCCTGACGACCTTGAAATTGTAAGGCAGCATTGGAATAGGGTACTGGCCAATAAAGATGTCGCGGATTGCATTCAATACAGGCATAAACACAAAGAAAGGGGTTATGTTTGGTTTGAGGCCGTAGCCCAGAATTTCCTTGATCATCCAGCCATTAAATCGATAGTTACCAATGTTCGGGATATTACAGAACGTAAAAAAGCAGAACTAGCCCTTCAGGAGATTGAAGCAGAAAAGGCCAAATTGATGGCCATGGAAATAGAAAGGATCAGTCGGGAACTGGAATCCAACCAAAAGTCAGAAACCGCTGCAACGTTAAAGTTAATTCAAAACTCGGAACGGGATGCCCAGACGATCGAGCGGTTAATGGAAATAGAAGAAAGCACCAATCCGGCAAGCAAACAAAAAATCAATTCACTTATTTCAGACTATAAACGAATATCATATAATTCGAACTGGGAGGAATTTGAACTTCTGTTTGAAAAAGTACACAGTTCTTTTTACGAGAAGCTCAATATGCAGTACCCCAACCTTACGGCCAATGAGCGGAAAATATGTGCTTTCCTAAAACTAAACATGAGCAATAAAGACATTGCACAAATTACATTTCAATCGGATGATGCTTTGAAAAAAGCACGATTGCGATTAAGACAAAAACTTGAAATAGAAAGGGAAACCAATTTGGTGGCTTTCTTACAGAATATTTAGTGCTATGACTCAGCTTATATGAAGCTGCTAGCTTCTGGTTTCTAGCTATATAGAAATAAGACTGCAAATTTCTTTCCAATTGTCCACTTTTTGTCCCCTTGTATTTTTACCTCTCACCTTGATTCATTTCTAGCTTTGCGCCATTATTTGTTAGAAGACCTATAAGGGTCCAATATAATTTGAAAAAGAACAATTAATTTAAACGACAGTGCTATGCTATTCTTGAATTACAGAATGATGGAATCTGAATTTGTTCCCAATAGTTTACTTTTTGTTCCTCTATTCCACTAATGTTTTCTATTGACAATGCTATGGAGTTTAGCATTGTGTTGTATTTATAATAATAATGAATTAATAAAAAACTATGAGAAAATTAGCTTTAATTGTTGCTGCTGTTGCATGCTTTTCTTTGGGTTCAAGTGCTCAAGGAATGTTTGAAAAAGGGACTCAATTGTTTAAATTGGGTGTTGGGGTAAACGGCAATGGAACTCCTCTCGATGTCTCTTATGAAAAAGGTGTCAAAGAAGGTCTTTTTGGTGTCGATGGACTTGTTTTAGGTTTGGGTGGAAATGTAGGGTATTATGGGTATAAAGAAAATTTTTCTAATCTAGCAGGTAGTTACTCCTGGAAATATACCGATCTCATTATTGCCGTAAAAGGTTTAGCCCACTATAAACTGGTTGAAAAATTGGATACTTATGGTGGCGTGATGTTAGGCTACAATGTGGCCAGTGTTAAGTATGATGGGCCTAATGCTGGTTCTATGCCTTCACCATCAGTAGGCGGTGTTGTCTTTGGAGGTATTGTAGGAGCCCGTTATGAGTTTAACCAATCATTTGGTGCATATGCTGAAGCCGGCTTTGGTATTTCAAACTTGAGCATAGGTATCGCATACAAATTCTAATCCCCCCCAGAAATTAAATACTTTAAATGCAGCAAGCGTAATGGCTTGCTGCATTTTTTTACTTTTAACTTTGGGAAAGATTTATAGTTTATATAAATCTTTCCCAAAGTTCTAATCAATAAAAACGGCGGAAAAGTTATCCTTTCCGCCGTTTTATTTTTGTATAACACTTATAAAAGCTTATTTCTTCAAGGCCTTAATCCTTTTGAGGTTTTTACGTTTCTGCATTTTGAGCTTCATCGTGTAATCCAGTTCATACAAGGCAGGAACAAACATCAGGGTAAGGAAAGTGGCAAAGCTCAATCCAAAGATGATTGACCAGGCCAGTGGTCCCCAGAAAGCAACGTTGTCGCCTCCAAAATAGATGTGTGGGTTCAGCTCGGTAAACAGGGTGACAAAATTGATGTTCATACCCACTGCCAGCGGAACCAATCCAAGCATGGTGGCTGTTGCTGTCAGGATCACGGGCGTGATACGTGTTTTACCCCCTTCGATAATGGCTCTGCGGGTGGGCAATCCTTCTTTCTTCTTGACATCGATGAATTCGACAATCAGGATTCCGTTTCGAACGACAATACCTCCCAGTGCCACGACTCCAAGACCAGTCATCATGATCACAAGATCCATTTGGAAGATCATCACCCCAAGCAGTACCCCTACGATACTGAAAATAACCTCGCTCAGGATAATCAGTGATTTACTCACCGAGCTGAATTGGGTAATGAGGATAAAGAAGATGGCTCCCAAGGCAATGATCATGGCCTTCATCAAAAAGACGGCTGTTTCTTGCTGGTCTTCCTGCTCACCGGTCAGTTTAATGTTAGTTCCTTCATGAAGAGGGAACGATTTGACCTTTGACTTAATGATGGGAACAATGTCGTTGGCAGAAAAACCCGACAGCACATTGGAGTATACGGTAATAACACGTTTCTGGTCCAGACGCTTGATTCCTGCGAAGGTTGAAGAGTAATCAATCTTGGCTACTGTTGAAAGCGGAATACTGCGCAATTGTCCGCTGTTCATATCCCGATAGGTGATCTGAAGGTTGACCAGGGCATCAATGTTGTCACGCGTTACTTTGGCATAACGAAGCATGATGGGATATTCATCCTCGTCCTGTTTATATTTCGAGATTTCCTTTCCATAAAGGGCTGTACGGATTTCAAGACCAATCTGTCCGGTTGAAATGCCCAAACGTTGTGCACGGTCACGGTCAATCTGGATATTGATCTCCGGAGAATTCATCTCGAAATCAGTCTTCAGCTGTTCAACCCC
>DMFR01000383.1:5722-15444 GCA_003450125.1 Prolixibacteraceae bacterium
TCACTGGTAATTTCAATGTTAATTGGTTTTCCGGTTGGAGGACCGCTTCTGTTCTTATCCACGGTAACTTCAGCTCCTGGAATATCGGCTACCCCTTTACGGATAATTTCCATGTATTGGGTGGTGCTGATGCCCGTTGTACGGTATTTGTGCTCCACGAAATTAACCGACACTTTCCCTTTGTTGAATGGAGATCCCCCGCCAGAAGCGAATCCTTGTTCTTCAGCGCCAATGGTTACATTGGAAATGATCGACTCCACATCAGGGTTTTTCTTTCCCAGGGCCTTGTACACGCGTGACTCGGCGATCTTTGTGATGCTGTCAGTTACGTTCTGATGGGTTCCCCCGGGCATCTTAATGTAGACAAAGATATTGTTGGGATCGTTGTTCGGGAAGAACAATACAGTCGGCTTGACAATTCCAGTTATGACTATGGTGGCAAAAAACAGAACAACCATGCCTCCCAGTATCCAGATGGGGCGTGCCCCTTTTAGCACTGTGCGAAGCTGACGTTCATAGGCGTTCATCAAATAAGGCCATGTTTTTTCCTGGAACCCTTTGATTAACTTTTTGAGAATAAAGTGGAAAAAGAGGATCATCAGTACTCCAAACACCAGGAAGTTAGCAAGGCCAAAGGATTTGCTTAAATAGAATACCCCGGCAAAGGCAAGCATGACGATAATAATGGTCCTGAGTTTTTTCCAGCCACTTCCTTCCTGGTATTCAGCATCATATTCATGCTTCATGAATGAAACTGCAAACACAGGATTGAACACATAGGCCACAAACAGGGAGGCAAACAATGTAATGATCAGAGTAACGGGTAAATAATGCATGAACTGGCCCACGATTCCCGGCCAGAAAGCCAGCGGGAAGAAGGGTGCAAGTGTAGTAAGCGTTCCCGACAGGATAGGCATGAATACCTCCCCTGCCGCCCTTTTGGCTGCTATATTGATATCAGGGTTAAACTTGTGCAAACGGTGTGTATTTTCGATCACCACAATGGCATCATCTACCACAATACCGAGAGCGAAGATAAAGGCGAACATCACGATCATGTTCATCGTATATCCCAGTCCTGGAATAATCAGGTAAGCTACAAAGATAGATAGTGGCACTGATAGTCCAACGAAGAAAGCATTGGTAAAGCCCATGAAGAACATCAGAACAATGGTTACCAGGATAAACCCGATGACAATGGTATTGTTCAGTTCTTCCAGTGTATTTCGGGTAAAACGGCTCTGGTCACCGGTAATGGTTACCTCCATGTCTTTGGGGAATTCATGGCCTTTGAGCTCATCTTCCACGATGGTCTTGATTTGATCAGAGGCATCCAACAGGTTGGATCCACTCTTTTTGATCACGTTCAGGGTGATTACATTTTTACCATCCAAACGGGCAAAACTTTCCTGTTCTTCAAAACCGTCATTCACATCCGCAATGTCGCTCAGTTTAATGAAGGCCCCACTGGAAGAATGGACGATGATGTTTTTCAACGTTTCCACACTTTCAAACTGTCCTTTGATACGAACAGCGTTACGGGTACCGTTGGTGGTCAATGAACCCCCTGAGATGGTCAGGTTTTCCATGGCTACAGCCCTTTCAATATCGCTGAAGGTTACTTTGGCTGCCTGCATCTTGAAGATGTCGGCATTCACCTGTATCTCGCGGTCCAGGGCACCTACAATGTCAACTCGGGTAATTTCTTTCAGTGCTTCAATCTTGTCCTGTGCAATTTCAGCATAATGCTTTAATTTATCCAGGTCATAATTGCCTGAAATATTGAGGAACATGACCGGAAACTCTGAAATGTCAATATCCATGATATCCGGTTCTGCCGGAAGATCCGTAGGAAGGTCTTTCTTGGATTTGTCTACGGCATCACGAACACGCTGTTTGGCCGTTTCGATGGATAGATCAGGATCAAACTCAACCACGATAGAGGAGAAATCCTGTACCGAGTTACTGGTCATCTTTTTCACATCCGAGATGGACTTCAATTGTTTCTCAATCGGACGGGTCACCAGGTTCTCCATATCTGCAGGAGAGGTTCCCGGATAAGGTGTACTTACAACAATGTAGGGGATGACTACCTGCGGAAACTGTTCTTTAGGAATGAAATAGTAATTCATCATCCCCAGGATCGAAATCAAGATGGCAAGCACATAGACGCTTGTCTTGTTATCAATGGCCCAGCTTGTTGCAAAAAATTCTTTTATTTTACTTTCTTTCGACATAATAGGTCACTTTGCTGATTTAGAAAATTACTTTTTCTCCCCCGTTCAGGCTCTGAAATCCTGAAGTGATGATATTCTCGCCTGCTGTAATTCCTTCCAGCACTTCAATGTTCCCGTTATAGTCCCTGCCGGTCTTGATGCTCCTGCGTTCAGCCGTCCAGTCGTTGCCGTTTTGCTTGGCGATATAGACAAACTTACCATCCTGGTTGCTCTGCACATAATTGACCGGCAAACAAAAGGCCTTGTCATTGGTATAATCCTTAATTTTCAGGTAGGCAATCATATTGGCCCGAAGTTCAATATCTTTGGGTGCAATTTTACATTCTACCTTAAAGGTGCGGTTGGTAGGATCGATAAACCGGCTGGTAAAGTTCAGCTTGGCTTCAATATCTTTACCCAAATCAGGGAAACTAACCAAGGCATCATTCCCGTCTTTAATGCGTGCAGCATAGGCTTCGGACACATCGGCTGATATTTTAGCCACACTCATGTTGATTACCCGAATGGTGGAAGTGGGTAAGCCCGGTGAAGCCATCTGTCCTACCCGAAGCGGAACGCTTTCTACGGTTCCACTGATTGGAGATATAATCTTGGCCATTTTCAATTGCTCCTTGATGGTTTTGGCCCTTTGTTCAAGAGACTCTTTACCGGTCTTGGCTTGCAGGTACTGCACTTCACTGCCAATTTTCTTGTCCCACAAAGCACTCTGCTTTTCGAATATGTTGGTCGCCAAGGCAAGCTGACTATTGACTTCTTCGAGTGATTGCCTGGTCACCTGGTCATCCAATTCTACCATTACCTGGCCTTTTTTAACCTGTGAGCCTTCTTTGACGTAGACGGCCGTTACGATGCCCGGCATTTGTGGACTCACTGCTATGTTCTGATCGGCATCAACGGTTCCCTGAACATCAATATAGTGGTTAAAAACACATGATACAGAGGGCATAACCTTCACCGTAATCGGTTTTACATCTGCCTTTTCACCCTTTGGATTGACTTCCGTTTCAAGTGTTGCGATTTGGGTAGCCAGCTTGTCGTGTTCGGCTTTCAACTTTTCCAGCTCCGCCTTCTTGTCCGTTGTTGCACTGCAGGCTGCCAAAAAGGCAATCAATACAACATAAATGATACTTCTTTTCATCGGTAATGATATTTGAGTTTGTAATTTCATATTAAAATTCTAACCACAGGAAAACCTGCCGGTTACTTTGTTATTTCCTGGTTGATATTGTATAGTTTTTCGAGTTGGGATTTTGAATTCTCCAGATCAAAAATACTTTGGTAATAATTGGTCAGGTTGGTCAGATATTGATTCTGGCTGGTCATCAGGTCCATGCTCGAAGACATCCCCTGCTTGTATTTTTCAAGCGTGCGCTGGTAAATGTCATCCGATAAATCTTTGCTCTTCTTTTGATTCTGATACCTTTCCAATTTCAGCTTCAGGTCGTTCTGGAACTGGCTGGCCTGCATGATCAGATTGCTCGATACATATTTGCGGGTATTCTGTGCTTTCTCCAATGAAAATTTCTTTTGGGAAACACTTGCTGCCCGTTCGCCACTGCTGAAGATGGGCAAACTTAGGTTTACACCTACCAGGTCCTTGGGGGCAAAATCAAATGCCGGTGGATTTAATTTTTCAGTATGATTGTAAAATCCTGCAATGGTGGGTAAATAACCCGACTTGGCCAATTTTAATTCCAACGAGGCTGCCTTCTCTGAAGTTTGCATCAGCTGGTAATCCACATTGCGCTCAAGGCTGAAAGGCTCGCTGATCAATTGAAGGCTTGTTGAGGTGAGCGACTCTCCCGACTCCAGAGGATCACTTAACTCAACTTTGACTGCATCTTCCATTCCAATCTGAATTTTCAACAGACGATAACCCATATCCAGGTTGCTGTCTATCTGGTTCAGGGCATTCTTGATCGTGTTGGAAGTCAATTCCAGCTGGTCGACATCGGTCTTTTCCAAAAACCCCTGTTTGTTCATCTCCGACACTTCATACAAGGTCTTGCCAATGTTCTCCAGGTTCTGGGCCAAAATCTTCTTGCTTTCCTCGGCCAGTTGAATCATGTTATAGGTGTTGATTACCGTTTGAGTCACATCAAGTCTGGCTTTCTCGGCATTCTGTTTGGAGAGTCCAAAATAGGTCTTACTGGCCTGAAGTCCCACCAGGTATGATCCGCTGAAGATCAACTGAGAAGCTGTAAAATCAAAATTGGTGCTGTTCTTCACTCCCAGAGGGATTTTTGCTCCTGCGGTACTGTTCATATAAATGGTTTCACCATCGTTTAAAGTCAGAGAACTCATCGTCCCGACTCCTGTAATGGGATCACGTGGAACTTCTTCATGGGATAATTCCGTCCCCCCGCCAAAACTTAAGGTAGGGACTTTGAAAGTGTGAGTGTAAGTACCCTTGACATCTACATGAGGAAGCCCGCTGGCAGTGGTTTCCCATATCTTCTTCTGGGCAATTTGCAGATCAAGGTCTGAATTCAAAATGTTGGTGTTGTTTTGCAAGGCCATCTTCAAGGCCTCCTGAAGCGAGAGCTTTACCACTTCCTGGGCATTGGCAACAAGGGTTCCCAAAAGGAACATCCCTGCCATCAGGAGAATCTGTCTGTGTTTTCTAAACATGTGTTGTAATCTTTATAGGTTATGGATATTTTTTTTCGATTCAATCACTTCTGATTTGCGCTTTTCAAAATAAGCAATGCCTTCAGGAGTTGAAATGGCACGGATATGGTTTTCGAACATCACCTCGAAAAGCTGTTCAAAACTGATGTCTTCGCTGATGCAAATGTCCTTGTTGTGCGCCATCACCAGATTCCGGACATACAATCCCGCTACCAGCCCCACATTGATATCGCTGCGGTACAAGCCTTCAGCAATCCCTTTTTCAATGTTCTTGCTGATCTGTGAGAAGATATGGTTCTGTTTTCTGACCATAAACTGTTGGAAAATGGGCTCGTAGTATTTCTTCAGTTCAAAGGTCAATTGGGGGTTAAAGCGACCCATCTCTTCAAAGACCTTGATACTGACCTGAACCAGGATTTCAATGGCATTCAGGTCATCGGTTATTATCCTGGCCATTTCCACGTCCCATTTCATCTGATCGTAGTAAAAAAGCTTTTCAATCAAGTCTTCCTTGCTCTTCACGTAATGATATAGGGTCTTTTTAGAGATTCCAAGGCTCCGGCTGATATCATCCATATTCAAATTCCTGATCCCGAACTCATAGAACAGTTTGACGATCCCTTCAAGAATCGTCTGGAATTTTAGATCATTATAAATCGTTTCGCCGTACATTTTTATTGAATAATTATTTAGACGCAAATTAAGGAAACATTTTGTACATAGAACGTTTCCTTAATGTAAATTGTTTATTAAATCTTTTGGCACAAATGTCTCCATTTCTTCCCTATAAACCTTTACACCCCTGGATTATCCGGCATTATTAATAGGTGAATGACCGAAATTCAATGGTAAACGGCCCTTGATTTCTCGCCTCGGACTCCCTTCATTGACAAGTTTCTTCCTCAGACTATTGGGTAAGACGTTTCAAAGTGAAATATATTTTAAGAAAATGAATCTGAATTCCCGTAAGGGGACATACTCATCTACGCATGAACTCTAAAAAAAGGAACACTGAGAATGTCCTAAAAGTCAAATAAACAAATTAGACACGAAGACGCTAAGTCACAAAGGAATTCACCACAGATTACACAGATAAACACAGATTATTCTTATTTTTCTAATCTGTGTTTATCTGTGTAATCTGTGGTGAATTCCTTTGTGACTTAGCGTCTTCGGGTCTTCGTGTTTAAATTTTTTTTTTATATACCCTCAGTGTTCCTTTTCCTTTTTTAATTTGGTATCCGTGTTCTTGCGTGAGGTGAGTGATTAAAACACCAGCCCGCTCAGCCAGGCCCACACCACGTAACGCAGGAACTTTCCGGCAAGCATCGCCAGGGCCGTTGTCCAGATATTGGCCCGTAAAATCCCAAGTCCCACGGCAAATATATCGCCTACTCCCGGCACCCAGGTCAAAAAGGCGAAGATAGCTCCCCGCCTGTACAGCCTGTTGTGCCACTTCTCAATGGTTTCACGCCTGATGCGCAAATACTTTTCAATCCACTCCCATTTGCCCAGGTAGCCAATGGCAAAGCTGCTCATCCCACCCAGGAAGTTGCCGGCAGTGGCTACCATTACCCCTGTTGAAACCGGAGTTCCGTTGGCAATCAGGTAGGTAAGCAAAAATTCTGAACTGAACGGCACCACTGTTGCGGCCAGGAAGCTGGCCGTAAAGAGTCCCCAAAGGCTGTAGTCAAAAAGTCCTTCCATCGTGAGCACAAAAGTATAAAAGGCAGGTGAATTTCCCGAGTGCGAACTTAACCAATTCCTTTGAGAGTTGACAATAGAAAGCTTTTAGGCGAAGATTGACAATTGCGGATATTGGTTTGTCCCCTATTAAGATATTGCTGAACTCTAATATTACTGGTAGATAATTGGTACATTATTGGTAAATAATTGGTCTGTATACCTATTATCTACCAATAATCTACCTATTATCTACCTATTATCTACCTATTATCACTAACTGAGTGAATAGCCAAACATGACCATCATTCAAGCGTATTTAATCGTTTGCTTATCCTGCCAGTGAATGAAATTGTACTTTTTGGTGAAGTATAATCTGGTTTTGATTCAAACAATCAAAAATAAGAGAACACATAATTTAAAATTTTCCTTGTTGCTCCTTGGATCCTGGACTTCGAAATAGAACAACCCTTGATGAACCTATTGCCCGGCCTTTTGTTCGAACAATTTTAATTACCTTTGGGCGCTTAATGATCAAAAAATAAACTACATGGAAACTACACGTCAGAATAAAATATCGCGCCTGATCCAGAAGGACATGGCCGACATACTACAAAAAGAGGGGAAGGATTTGTTTCAGGGGGTGCTGATCAGCGTAACCCAGGTGCGCATCACGTCCGATCTTTCCATTGCCAGGGTTTACCTGAGTGTTTTCCCTTCTGAAAAAGGAAAGGGCATTGTACTGGAAATCAAGAAAATGCATGCCAAGCTCAGAGGCCTTCTCGGACTGAAAGTGGGCAAGCAGTTGCGCATTGTTCCCCAGTTGGATTTCCACCTGGACGACAGCCTCGATTATATCGACAACATTGATAGACTACTGAAAGAATAGAAAAAAGTTCAATGTTTAAAGTTTAAAGTTTAAAGTTGCGTGCCGATCAAGGCGAAACGGTTAACTATGAACTTTGCAACTGCCCCCGATCGGCACGCAACTTTAAACATTAAACTTTGAACATTAAACTATGATTCATTAACTTTAAACTTCAAGTTTCACGCAACTACCATTCAAACGACCCGATGCAATACGATCCGATTAAACGCTCACTGGGAAAAGTATTTAACCAGACCCCTGTTTTACGCAAGATATTTTACCAGTTGCTCGACTGGTTGCTGCTTCGGGCATGGCACATCCGCAAGGAACTTCGCAAACGTACCCGTACATCTCCCGAAGTAAAGACCATCCTGGATGCCGGATCGGGCTTCGGACAATATACTTACCGCATGGCACGCTGGTTTCCAAAGGCAACGATCAAGGCCGTGGACATCAAGCCGGAACAGATTGCCGACTGCAACCAGTTTATGAAAAAGGCTGGCCTGGGTAAACGGGTAAAATTTGAACTGGCCGATCTTACCCGGTTCGAGGAGAAAAGTACCTATGATTTGGTCCTTTCGGTGGATGTGATGGAACACATTGAAGAAGATGTGCTGGTATTCAAGAATTTTTATGCTTCCATGAAAAAGGGGGGCCTGTTGCTCATTTCCACCCCTTCAGATCAGGGGGGTTCCGACTCCCATGACCATGAGCATGAAGAAGGGGTACATGGCTTTATTGACGAACATGTGCGCGATGGATACAACATTTTGGATATTCAGACCAAGCTGAAATCGGTAGGGTTCTCAAAGGTGGAAGCCCGTTATTCCTATGGGGCCCCTGGAAAAATATCATGGAAACTTTCGATGAAATACCCCATTTTAATGCTGGGTGCCAGTAAAGTATTTTTTGTAATTCTTCCCTTTTACTACCTCATTACATTTCCCCTATCAGTGATACTGAATTTCTTTGATTTGGGAATCAAACACAAAAGCGGCACAGGATTGATCGTTAAAGCCTGGAAATAAATTGAAGACTGCCTTTTATATTGCCCGTCGTTACCTGATTTCAAAGAAATCGGTCAATGTGATCAACATCATTTCAGGGGTGTCGGTAGCAGGAGTAACGGTAGGCACCTTCGCCCTGGTAGTGATCCTTTCGATATTCAACGGGATGGATAGCACCATCAAAACGATGTTTTCGACTTTTGATCCTCAAATCAAGATCTCAGCTACCGTGGGTAAATCATTTAACAGGAATAAAGGCAACTTTGAAGAAATTGAGAAACTGCCGGGGGTTAAATATGTGACCCCTGTGATTGAAGAAGATGCGTTGCTCCGGTATGGAGAACGGCAATATTTTGCTACCATCAAAGGAGTACCGATAGATTACATGAAGACCTCCCGGTTGGACAGCAGTTTTATTACCACAGGAAAGTTTATCCTCGAATCTGATCATGTACCCTATGCGGTCGTGGGGCAGGGTGTAGCCTATTTCCTATCCGTAGGACTGAACTTTACCGATCCCATCCATATCTATACCCTGAAAAAAGGGATGCGCGGGGTGCCGGATGTCAACAATGCTTTTATCCACAGTACCATTTATGCCGCAGGGATATTTACCAATCAGCAGGAGATTGATTCAAAATATGTATTGGTTCCCTTTGATTTTGCCAAAGGATTGTTCCAAATGGATAATGAGGTTTCAGCCGTAGAGATCAGCCTGAAAGATGGATATACAGACCGGGAAGTGAAGGCTGAAATTGAACCCATCCTGGGGGACAGGTTCACGGTAAAAACTCAATTTGAACAGCATGAACTTTTCTACAGGGTCATGCAATCTGAGAAATGGGCCATCTTCCTGATCCTGGGTTTTGTGCTGGTCATCGCTTCGTTCAATATTCTGGGCTCATTGTCCATGCTGATCATCGACAAGAAAGCAGACATTGCCATCCTTCAAAGCATGGGGGCCAATCAACAATTAATCCGCACCATCTTTTTGTTTGAAGGTTGGATGATCTCCATCTTCGGCGCCATCTTTGGATTGATCATCGGTATATTTGCCTGTTGGGTTCAGTTGAAATATGGAATACTAAAAGTTCCGGGCAACGATGCTGCTTTCATCTTCTCGAGTTATCCGGTTGAAATCAGGATGACTGACCTCCTATACATCTTTTTGCTGGTTTGTGGAATAGGCTTTCTAGCTGCCTGGTATCCCATCAGGTTTATCTCAAGCAAGCATCTGACCTCAGCCATGAAATAGGATGGACGGGTATTAAGGCCTGACAGGTTTTGAAAACCTGT
>DMFR01000040.1:0-6957 GCA_003450125.1 Prolixibacteraceae bacterium
CACAGATAGTACTCAGATAGCAATAATTGATCAATAGTAAATAAGAGATGAGAATATGAAAGGGAAAGGGGATAAACAATTCAGCAGGTAACTTAAAATAGTCACCTGCTGAATAGAATCTGTTAGTTTTGCTCGATAGCGCCCCCGCTTCCACGGTATAGTTCGAGCGGAGAGTCAAGATCAATAGCAACCACTGTTACATTTTGATCTAACTTGTCAACGGGTAAGGTAATCTGAAGTACGCCCGGTATTTTCATCCATTCTGCTCCGCCATTACGTTTGGAGGCAAGTGTTTCATTGGTTCCAAGAAGCCTTACATTGGTGACTTTGTTTTGGATTCCTTTCACAACGATATCGTCCTTTGGACTATCCAAAACAAAACAATAGATTGTTTTTCTGTCCTTGGAAAGGGTTGTTGGCCCATAGAAATGCCCAAAAGGAAGGCCTCGTGTTGTTCCATAAATGGCTTCAGCATGTTTGTGTGTCCAACGTCCCAATCCTTTAAGACGATCGATTTGTTCTGGTGTAAAAGTGCCATCTTCCCTTGGACCTGCATCCAATAAAAGGTTACCACCCATGCTAATACAATCGGCAAAGACCCTGATGATATAGTTGACCGATTTCTGGTTGTTGTCCTTCTTCTGAAATCCCCATGAATCGTTGATGGTCATGCACAATTCCCATGGGCCTTGTGGACCAAAGATAGGCACACCCTGCTCAGGGGTGGCATAATCGCCATATCCACCCATTCTGGCATTGAGGATGGTATTTGGATTCCAAGATAACATGGATTGACGGAGTTCTTTCATTTTCCATTGTTCTGCAGTTCTAGTCCAGTCACCGTCAAACCACCAAAGGTCAGGGTTGACCAGATCGAAGAGCTCTTTTAGCTGGCCGTTGCGAAAATCAACAAACTTATTCCAACGGGCTTGGTCTTCTATACCAGATGTAGGGTAATCAAAATGATCATTGGTGGGATGATAATTACTTGTGGCATTGTATACGGTTGCATAATCGGGATGTGACCAATCCAGGTGTGAAAAATAGATGCCCACCTTTAAGCCTTCACTACGAAGCGCTTTTGCATAAGGTGCAATCAGATCACGGGCAGCAGGAGTTTTCTTCACTACACTCAGATTACTTAACCTGGTATCCCATAGGGCAACGCCATCGTGATGTTTGGAGGTAAGGACGGCATATTTGGCACCTGCTTCCTTAAAAAGCTTTGCCCATTGTTGGGGGTCGTAATTTTTAGCCGTAAAGCCCTGAAGTTGTTTCATATAATCCTCATACGAGATCTGGTTATTCTTAAATGACCAGGATTCAGCGATCCCATTAACAGCATAAATTCCATAGTGAATAAAGATACCCAGTTTGGCATCTTCAAACCATTCCATCTTTTTGGGAGTGGGCTTTTCAGGAGTAGTTACCTGTGCAAATAAAGAAGATACAAAAAGGCTTAGAAAGATACATGTAAAGAGTTTCATGGCTTGTTTGGCTTAAGGTTCTATTTAGGCATTTATAAAAATGAAATATACGGCAAGATAGCTGTTTTGTTGTTCAAAATAATGTTTCTTTGAAAACAAATAACTGAATTGTGATATTGCAAACTAACCTTGAAAATCTATCTTTATATTCTTCAAAAAGGTTAGCCAAGGCTTTGATATAAACCATTGTAACGGAATAATATATGAATAAAGGTCAAATATCCAATGTTTTAAGACAACTTGGATTGATTTATTTAACCGACTGGATTCGGTTTTATATCCAAAGATATAAAAACAGGAAAATAAACAGGGATTTTAAAAGCAGCCATCCGGAGGTAAAGCTTCCGCCTGATTACCTGATGTATGAATCGTTTCAGATCAATTATAAAGAGTATTATACCGAGAGCATTGACACTGCACAATGGATTACGGAATATTTTAAAAAACACATCGAATTAAAGGATAAAAAGATATTGGATTGGGGCTGTGGTCCCGGCAGGGTAATTCGTCATCTGCCAACGGTCATAGGAAACGGATGTGAGTATTTTGGAACTGATTATAACAGGCAATCCATTGACTGGTGCTCCATGAATCTTCCTGGGATCACATTCAACGGTAATTCTCTAGAGGCAAAGTTACCTTATGGGGATAATTATTTCGATGTGATTTATGGAATTTCCATCTTTACTCATTTGTCGGAACAAATGCATCATGACTGGTACAATGAATTGTTCCGGGTACTTAGTTCAGGAGGGATTCTTTATTTAACCACGCAGGGCGATAACTTCAAAGTCAAATTAACGGAACCAGAACTTTTGAAATACAACAATGGACATCTGGTGATACGTGGAAATGTAAAGGAAGGTCATAGGACTTACTCGGCATTTCATCCAACCGAATATATGAATCGGTTATTTTCAAACGTTGAGATGTTGGAGCATGTGGCCACTAAGCCTGTTGCAGAGACATGGTTGCCGCAGGATATTTGGATCATTAGAAAGAAGTAAATACAATTAAAAGGGAAGCTTTGAAATACATCACCCGCACCGTTTGGATCTTATCCATAGTGAGTTTGCTAACCGATGCCGCAAGCGAGATGCTGTATCCCATCATGCCGATTTATTTAAAGACCATTGGCTTTTCTGTTGTACTGATCGGTATACTTGAAGGAGTAGCAGAAGCCACCGCAGGACTGAGTAAAGGATACTTTGGTAAGCTTTCAGATACATCGGGG
The DNA here is from genome assembly GCA_003450125.1 of Prolixibacteraceae bacterium. GTDB lineage: Bacteria > Bacteroidota > Bacteroidia > Bacteroidales > Prolixibacteraceae > Aquipluma. Next base: position 2,722 of record DMFR01000040.1, read on the forward strand.
AAAAGGGTTCCCTTTGTTCAAATTGGCTATGCCTTTAGTGCAGTAACCAAGCCGATGATGGCCATTTTCATCTGTCCACTTTGGATCTTCTTTGCAAGGACCATTGACCGCTTCGGGAAAGGAATAAGAACAGGGGCGAGGGATGCCATCCTTTCAGATGAAGCAACTCCAGAGACCAAAGGTAAGATATTCGGGTTCCATCGTTCGATGGACACCGTAGGTGCAGTTATTGGCCCTTCACTGGCATTGGTTTACCTGTATTACTATCCTGAACACTATAAAACACTTTTCTATATTGCCTTTATTCCCGGCATGTTGGCTGTATTGGCTTCCTTTTATCTAAAGGACAAAAGGACTCACGTACAAAAGAAGAAATCATCTACACCGTTTTTCTCTTTTCTCAATTACTGGAAAGTAAGTCCAGTTGCCTACAGAAAAGTGGTTACCGGACTCTTGGTTTTTACCTTGTTCAACAGTTCTGATGTTTTCCTTTTACTGAAAGCAAAACAAGCAGGGCTTGAAGACACGATGGTCATAGGTGTTTATATATTTTATAACCTCATCTTTGCTTTGTTTGCCTTTCCAATTGGCATCCTTGCTGACAAGTTAGGACTTAAAACCATCTTCATTGGAGGTCTTGCTGTATTTGCTGCAGTGTATTTTGGAATGGCAATAAATACCAATCTGTATTTCTTCTTTGGACTTTTCTTTTTGTATGGTATCTATGCCTCGGCCACAGAAGGAATTTCAAAAGCATGGATTTCAAACATCACCGACAAAAAAGATACCGCAACTGCCATTGGCACCTATTCCGGGCTTCAAAGTATCTGCACCATGCTGGCTAGTGCATTAACAGGGTGGATCTGGTATAACTTCAATTCAGCAGCTGCATTCATAGCAACAGCGAGTGTGACTTTAGGGGTGATGGGTTACTTTATGACCATTTCAAAACCGGAAGTGCATTAATGGGAATCAAACATGGCTGTAGTATTTTGATAGAAAACCCATATTACGGTGCTCTGCACCTAATTGTCCGTAGTACTTGACCAGATTCTACAAATATCACTTGGTTGTACCATAGTGGCAGGACCACCCCATATTTGTAGAACAGTTGCTTGTTAGTATCCCTTTTAATATAAAAAGCCCTGTAATCTTTCCGACTACAGAGCTTTAATATTTAACTGGTGATCCTACCGGGACTCGAACCCAGATCATAAGAACCGGAATCTTACATTCTATCCATTGAACTATAGGACCTTTTTGTTTTAGCGAGCACAAAAATAATAAAACTTGCCCTTTATTGGCCTGTTTCTGCAAAAAACATAAATGACTGCACGCATTTTTATTAACAAACCTTAAAATTCACTGTCTTACGCAATATTATTATCAACACCTTGTTGATAATTTATATCAATTAGTCGATCGTTAAAATAGTTTATTGTGCTACTTTTGAAGCTATTAAATCCAGCGTATGATTACAGACTTATTGTTAAAGGAATGCCATCTGGTGTTTGAAGAATATTTCCAGTCGCTCATCATTGATTCGCCTGAGAACCAGCGTCAATTTGAGGAAATAAGAGCCCATTCGCTTCGCGTTGTTGACAATTCGCTTTTATTGGCAAAGGTGCTGCTGCAAACGGAAGAGGAAAAAAGAATTGCCACGGTGAATGCCCTTTTCCATGATTTGGGAAAGGCTACTCTTATTGCCAAGAACATTGAAGCGGTGAATATTCAGCGTGACCATGCTACCGTATCATCCAAAATTATACAGCAATCAGAGTTTTATCAAGGCTTATCCACCGAAGTTCAGTCGATTATCCTTAAATCGGTTGAAAATCACAACAAACTAAAACTCCCAAAACTGGATAGCGAACAACAAACTTTATTTGCCCGATTGCTTCGGGATGCGGACAAACTGGATATTTTTGATTCTTCCTACCGTTTTTTCAAAGAGAGATATGGGATACAGCCTAATATTACCACTGAACTGAACAATAGTACAGAAGTTTCTGAAAAGATACTTAAAAGCATTTTGATCGGGAAAACTGCTGCTGTGGAAGATATGAAATCGATGAATGATTATAAATTATTGTTGATCTCCATGGCTTTTGACCTGAATTTCAAAAATACTTTCAGGATCATGAGTGAAAAGCAATATATTCAGAAGATTTATGAAACATTGCCCAAACGTGATCAGATCATTGATGTATACCGTAGCATCAAATTATTTGTAGAGAATAAGTTTGTTTCCTAAGAGTTGCACCAACAGCTGTTATTTCTATGGGTAGAAGTTTGGTTTGTGTTTGTAATATGGTTACAGAAGGCGAGATTCTAAAAATACTTAAATTGGGCGCCCAGTCAACTGCTGATATTCAAAGGACCACAAAAGCGGGTACCAGTTGCGGTAGATGCCTGCCAACTATCGATAGTATTGTAGAAGAATTCTGGAGGCAACAACCAGATGATCTACAGCAAAGAATCAATTTCGATGATTGAATGGATGGTTGAATGGTTGAATGGTTAAATGGTTGGATGGTTGGATGGTTAAATGGTTGAAGGGTTAGATGGTTGGATGGTTAAATGGTTAAAGGTTAGATGGTTAAAAGAACCACCTTCAACAATTCAACCATCTAACCCTTTAACCATCTAACCTTTAACCATTTAATCATTTAACCATCCAACCATCCAACCATCTAACCCTTCAACCATAACTATTTTTTAGCTTACCCTTTTTATCCCTGAAAAGTTCATCCGATATTCTCCCGGAGTACATCCCTTATTCTTTTTAAAAATACGATTGAAATTAGAGATGTTATAAAACCCGCAACGGAAAGCTATTTCGGAAACACTTTGATTTGTTTCGGTGAGCCAACGGGTTGCAAATCCAATGCGGTAATCATTCAGAAAGTCGATAAAGGATTTACCTGTTCGTTGCCTCATTAACCGCGAGAGTGTTGTCTCTGTCATGTGAAGCAGATCTGCCACCTCTTCCACTTTTATTTTTTCCTGATAATTCCGTTCGATGTATTCATATACTTTCTTAATCCGGTCACTATTAGCAACGTTCGAACTGTTTAAAGGAAACGGACAAAGCAATTTTTGATGCTCGGAAACTGAAAGGATATTAAGTATGGAGATTAATTCAATAAAAGCCTCCATGCCGTTTCGTTGGGATAATTCCTGTAAACGGGGAGCAATGAGCCTTGTGGTATGATCGTCAAACAAAATACCTGCAGAAGCATTGGCCAGCATTTCCTTAAGGGGTTTCATCATATTTCGGGAAAGCAGGCTTTCATGGATCAGGTCACGGGGAAATTGTATGGTGATTTCATGGATACGATCACTCTTACATTGTCCATTGTCCCACCCATGATATACATTCGGGCCTACAAGTACTAATTCATATTCCTGGATCAAGCTTTTGTGATCGCCTACATTTCGTTCGGCATCAATGGCATTGAATACGAAATTTAATTCAAATTCAGGATGAAAATGAACTGGGAAGTCAAAGTGGGTTTTCACCCGGTCGAACACCAAAAGACAATCGCCCTGTGCGAGGGGAGTGATCTCACGCTGAATATTGTTTTTTGATAGGCCCATCTTTTATAATAATAGTTGGATGGTTGGATGGTTAAAGGGTTAGATGGTTAAATTGCTGAAGGTGGTACTTTAACCATCTAACCCTTTAACCATCCAACCATNNTCCAGCCATCCAGCCATCCAGCCCTTTAACCATTAATCCATCCAGAAATTCCTAATTCCTTTTAGCCACCCAGTCGACTGCACAAGCGATGTGCTCCCTTATTTTAGGATCCAGGAAAGCTTCAGGGGTATGTCCAAAAACGGTATAAAAAGAGCGTGAATTGCCAATTTCCTGATACCAGATCAAGGGGTGGTCAACCATCTTCCATTTGTCTTCTTTTTCGGTAGCTTCATCCAGTGAAGTTTCATCTAACCTTGCCAGTACATGAACTACAGCTCTTGGGTTTGCCTTGAAAGCATACCATTCGTCAACAGTGCGATAATTGGTCATCCCTTTAAACGGAACCATGGTTGGATGGTCAGTGTTTTCAAAAATGACTGTTCCCATCTGACAGGCAGGATGAGTTTTGAAGTATGCACCGTTTAACTTTCCATAGTATTCCCAATCGTATTCACAGTCAGCTGCAGCATGAATACCTACAAATCCTTTTCCGGTATTCATAAAATCTTCAAAAACCTTTTGCTGTGCATCAT
>DMFR01000040.1:6989-7687 GCA_003450125.1 Prolixibacteraceae bacterium
GTGCATCATTCAGTACATCCTGTGTAGGGTTTAAAAATACTACAACATCAAAATTCTTGAGAAATTCAGGAGTAAACAATTCGGCATTCTCGGTAGCTGTTACTATCCATTTTCTATCTTGAGCCATTTCACTCATCATTTTAAGGCCCGAAGAAATGGAAGCATGTCTGTATCCGGCAGTTTTGGAGAATACCAGCACATTGATTTTTTTGTCCTGTGCAATACCTGAAAAAACCAGAATCAGTAGCAGACAAAATAAAGAAGTTAATTTTTTCATGATTTATTGTTTTAGTTAATTGGTATGCAAGGATACAAATTTTAAGTCAGATAAAAGATTTATGGACGTTTTTTAGTAAGTCAATAAACTTATGTCCACTCCTCAAAGTCTATAAAATAGGAAATGCAACAATGTCACTAAGCACCATAGTGTCGTGTAACAGCTAAAATAGCGGAACGTCATTCAAGGATTTAATGAAGGTGTCTAAAAAGTGAGATATTAAACACCAAGACGCAAAGGCACGAACGAAGAAAAAAGAGTATTGAATACCAGTGTTTTGCTTCTTTATGCCTTTGCGTTTAATTTGTTCTATCTACTTTTAGGACCTCCTCTGATGTGACATTGTATGAGTTCTTTCCTGTTCATTCTATATTAATCGAATGTGGTTTTCGTATTCATATCTGTGCTTCTTGTGTGCATC
>DMFR01000174.1:0-4141 GCA_003450125.1 Prolixibacteraceae bacterium
GACTATATGATAACCAAATTTTTAATATTTAAAAAAACCATTATCCATTTCTAATTATTATGAAATACCTAAAACCAATTTTTCTCATCCTGGGGTTCCTGATCCTATCGGGTTCACTATGGGCAAGTGAGGCAGATCTGAAAATCCCGGATCTGCACGAGGGCCATTTCCCTTACTTTTTCAATCTCTCAGCGTGGCAACTGCTATTTTATGGATCGTGGGTGATTATTGGCACCCTTGGGATTAGTCTTTTTCTTCGCAGCAAGATTAAGAAACTACCGGCACACCGGTCTATGTTAGAAGTTTCGGAAACTATATACCAGACCTGTCGTACGTACCTCATTCAACAGGCCAAGTTTTTATCCATTCTGTTTGGGATAGTCTCCGTGGCAATGATCTTTTATCTGATTATGGCGAATAGGAATCCGGAAGGGGGGCACAATGCCATTCCAACTGTTGTCACTATATTTCTGGTATTGTTGTTCTCTGCAGTTGGAATTGGAGGTTCTTTCGCCGTTGCCTGGTATGGTGTAAGGCTGAATACCTACGCAAATTCTCGCACTGCCTTTGCCTCATTAAAAAAACGCCCTTGGGACATTGTAAATATCCCATTACGGGCAGGTATTTCAATTGGATTATTTCTGATTTCACTCGAATTGGTTATGATGGTCTTCATCTTACTTTTTGTTCCCCGTGAAATTGTAGGCTACTGTTTCCTTGGCTTCGCCATTGGAGAATCTCTTGGAGCTTCAGCCCTTCGCATCGCTGGAGGTATCTTTACAAAGATTGCTGACATTGGTTCAGACCTGATGAAGATTGTTTTTAAAGTGGATGAAGATGACCCCCGAAATCCGGGTGTTATTGCTGATTGTACGGGTGACAATGCTGGAGACAGTGTTGGACCTACTGCCGATGGTTTTGAGACTTATGGGGTCACAGGTGTTGCTCTTATCACCTTTATAACCCTTGCCATAGCGGATGTTAGTCTTCAAGCCAAACTGATTGTATGGATTTTTGGGATGAGGTTCCTGATGGATATCTTCTCAGGGGTTTCTTATTTTATCAACCAGGCTATTTCGAAAAAGAAATATGGCGATCAGCTTGATTTTGATTTTGAAGAACCTCTTACCCGCTTAATTTGGATTGCAGCAACAACTTGTATCATGATCAGTTATATCATGAGCTACTTCCTGATAGGAGATTTACCTCAAGGGCTGTGGTGGAAACTTGCCAGCATTATAAGCTGCGGAACTCTGGCTGCTGTTTTAATTCCTGAATTCATAAAAGTGTTTACAAGTGCAAAATCCAAGCATGTGAATGAGATTGTGACTGCTTCTCGCGAAGGTGGACCATCCCTGACTATACTATCCGGAATTGTAGCTGGTAATTTCTCGGCCTATTGGATTGGAATGCTCATGGTCGGTTTAATGTCAATTGCACATTTTATCAGTCAAATGCCTGGCATGGAACAAATTCAATATGCCAGTATATTCGCTTTCGGGTTGGTCGCTTTCGGGTTTCTTTGTATGGGACCTGTAACGATTGCTGTTGACAGCTATGGCCCGGTAACCGACAATGCACAGTCGATTTACGAACTTTCTCAAATTGAAAAGATTCCAAATATCAAAGAAGAAATCATACGTGATTTTGGATTTGAACCTGACTTTGAACGTGGGAAACATTACCTGGAAGAAAATGATGCAGCCGGGAATACATTTAAAGCCACGGCTAAGCCAGTTTTAATAGGTACTGCTGTTGTTGGGGCAACAACCATGATTTTCTCAATTATCCTGTTACTGAAAAGGGCAGGGATGTTAAATCTTGAATTGACTCAGGCGCCGGTACTACTTGGATTTATGACCGGGGGAGCTATGATCTTCTGGTTTAGCGGAGCATCCATTCAGGCAGTTACAACAGGAGCTTATCGGGCAGTATCCTATATTAAAAGAACCATGCGTCTTGATAAAACAACAGCCGACCTTGAAGATTCTATTGCTGTGGTAAAAATCTGCACCAAATATGCTCAAACAGGCATGTGGAACATCTTCATTGTATTGTTGACTGCAACTCTGGCTTTTGCCTTATTTGATCCGAATTTCTTTGTAGCCTACCTGATTTCAATTGCCGTATTTGGTCTATTTCAGGCAATCTACATGGCTAACGCCGGAGGTGCATGGGATAATGCCAAGAAAATGGTTGAAGTCGATTTGAGGGAGAAAAACACCCCCCTTCATGATGCTTCGGTGATTGGTGATACCGTTGGTGATCCATTTAAAGATACTACTTCAGTTGCATTGAATCCAATTATTAAATTTTCGACTTTATTCGGATTACTTGCTGTTGAAATTGCCGTTTCAATGTCAACTGTAGTTGACGGAGTAAAAAGTTATGGATTGGCTCACCATATCATTGCAGTTATACTTTTCTGCATATCAATGGTATTCGTGTGGCGATCTTTCTATCGGATGCGAATTAAAAGCGAAGATATAGTCTATTCTGAAAAGTCAAGTTTAATGGAAGAGTTTAAAGTTGAAGAGTTAGAACTTGAAGAGTTAGAGGTTGAAGTTTAAAGTTAAACCTATATGGACACGCAACTTTATACATTAAACTTTGAACTTTAAACTTTTGAAGAGGCTTTCCTGAAAAAGGAGAGCCTCTTTTTTTTTTGTAAATTGTTGAACAAAAGCGGTAAGAAATGAGTTTAAATGATAAAACGATCACTCTAAAAACCAAACGCTATGGCAGATTTAACAACCACTTACATGGGCATCCCATTAAAGAATCCTTTGATTTTAGGTGCCAGCAATCTTGTAACAAAGCCTGAATTGATTAAAGAACTTGAAGTGGCTGGCATTGCCGCTGTGGTGTACAAGTCCCTTTTTGAAGAACAAATCCAGCTAGAAAGTCTTCAGATGGATGAAGAGATGAACCAATATGATGAGAGGAATGCGGAAATGACCCGTATATTTCCTGATATTGCACATGGGGGACCTAAGGAACACCTGTTTAATCTGAAAAGACTAAAAGAAAATACGTCTGTCCCTGTTTTTGCAAGTCTGAATGCCTTGTACGAACCCAGTTGGGTTGAATATGCCAAGGCATTGGAAGAAACCGGAATTGACGGTCTTGAACTGAATCTGTATGCCACTCCCGGTTATTTTGAGGTGGGCGCTGCCTCTATCGAGGAGAAGCAGTATCAGATTGTCAGGAGTGTTAAGAAGGCAGTTAAGATACCCGTAAGCGTTAAATTGAGCCCTTTCTATACCAATACTTTAAATTTTATTAAGAAACTTGACGAGGCAGGCGTTGATGGTTTCGTATTGTTTAATCGGTTCTTCCAACCTGACATTGATATTGAGAATGAAGTGTTCCACTTTCCATGGGAATTGACCCAGCCGCGCGATATTCAGCTTTCACTTCGATATGCCGGATTGCTGCATGGCAACATTGACGCGAGTATCTGCGCCAGCCGTGGTGTTTACAGCGCAGATGATGCGATCCGTCTGTTGCTTGCCGGTGCCGATGTCATTCAAATGGTATCGGTGATTTATAAAAGAGAATTGTCCTATGTGGCAACCATGCTCACTGACCTCAATGCCTGGATGGACAAGAAGGGCTATAAAACACTGGACGACTTCCGGGGTAAACTATCCAGAAAAAACATGAAAGATCCTTTTACTTACCAGAGGGCCCAATATGTAGACATCCTGATGAAATCAGAAGAAGTATTTAAAAAATACCCGATGGTTTAATTTTCAATATTTATATAAATAGCAAGAGAGGATTCTACAAAATTCTCTCTTGTTTGTTTATAGATCCCTGCAGAAGCTATTGTCCAGAATCTCCTATTTCATAAGCTTTAAATTCCGAGACAATTGACACAATTGACAAATTAGTTATTTGGCAAAGTTGTCAATTGTGTCATTATCCAAATCGAATAAATTGGTCAGGGAACAGGTTTACTGTTCCACTTCCAATTACATGTTTGTCAAGGTTCGGTTAACTTTTATATTCATACAAACATATTCTGCTTCCCATTTCCTACAAATCCTACAAATCCTACGTCCTATTTCTTATAAACACATTTTGTAATTAACTATATAAACGCATTTTTACTAAATAGGACGTAGGATTTGTAGGA